>CAMKEM010000023.1 GCA_946411565.1 uncultured Prevotellaceae bacterium
AAGCAAGGACGGAAGCTTTTGTGCCCATACGTCATAAACCATGCAGGAAATGAAGATGAAACGCTATGCTGAATTCAAAAAACTTATCATAACACATCGTAATCCGGCACAATTCTGGCAGGTGAGGCTAATGTCATAAGATAAATAGCTACAAATTCAGAGATGAGAACCCCCTATGAATTATGCAGGCTATAAAAGGAAAACTTTTGGTCGCACCTTTTGAATTTTTGACTTTTATTGTTCCTTTTAGGGTATATGATTCATCATTTGTATCTTTCTTTTCTGAGATTATAATTGTAAGAATGTACGAAGAATTTGAGTATTCAACAGTTGATTCTATTGAGGTATTCTTCATTTTTAGAACTTCCATTTTCCCATTTATTTTGAGATAGGCGGTATCGCAAAAGTCGTTTACCATGAAAAAACAGCCCTTATCCTTATCTCTTTTATTAAGATAAAAAGCACAAGAACCTCCTTCTATTTCTGAGGGATATTCGATGAAAGTTTCAACTTTTATTGAATCGTTATTGCTTTGCGCACATACGGCTAAAGACATTTCTAACAGAATAAGCAACAATTTGATTTTCTTCATGTTTCTATGTTTGCTTTATGCTTTTTAAGCAAAATTACATTATTTAATCTGCTGGCAAAAGTAAATAAAAATCCTCACACCTCCAAGTAAATAGTGTAAAAATACACACAAAAAGTGGCGAAAATCTGTTAAAAATCAATGTTTTTTACTGAAAATGAGGAAAATAGCGAGAAAAATGTCATTTTTTTGCAATTATTTTTGGTGATTTCGTGTATTTTGTGTATTTTTGCATTTGTAAGATATTATTAGTAAATGTTAACCAAGACGGAAAAATGATGAAAAAGAATTTAAAAAACACCATGATGACAGTTGGGGGCCAACATCCTATACTGTTTGGAATCGGAGCATTATATGTAGGATATGCTTTGGTGTTGGTAGCAACCTTTGCAGGTGCCATGATATATGACTATGTGAATGGGGGTAATGAGGCTTTCCATATGGTCTATAAGATGCAGACTTTCTCTTGTAAGTTCCTATAATCGTGGAGATAAGAAACTAACCAAGTTTTAAAAAAGAAGAATGTTTGATACTAATGGCAGTCATTGGTTCTTGATAAGATTTTAAATGTATAGATGCAAAGATGCTGAGTGATTTTTTGAATTGCTCAGCATCTTTGTGTTTTATATATCTGCATGTTTTATTGTTAATAATAGTTAATATGTGGAGGGAATTTCAATTTTCGATTTTTAATTTTCAATTTTTTTTCTTACCTTTGCACTCTAAATATATCGCAAAGCGTGAAAATTAAGGAAGTATATGATGCCCTTGAGTGTTTCGCGCCTCTGCCCTTGCAGGAAGACTGGGACAATGCCGGCTTGCAAGTTGGATTGACAGAGGCGGAAGTTTCAGGGGCTTTATTGTGCCTTGACGTGACCGAGGAAATCGTTCGCGAAGCAATGGCGAAGGGATGCAATCTGATTGTATCCCATCATCCTGTTATCTTCCGAAAACTTGCGCAAGTATCTGATACTGATATGGTTCAGCGTGTTGTGATGATGGCGGTTAAGAATGACATCACTATTATCTCAATGCATACCAATCTTGATTCAACTCTCGGTGGTGTGAATCATGAAATTGCCGAACGTCTTGGTCTTCAGAACATTCGTTTCCTCAATCCGCAACAGAAGAATGGTGTGGAATTTGGTATGGGAACTATCGGTGAACTGCCGTCTGAGATTAGTGCAGAGCAGTTTGTTGAGCTTGTGAAGAAGACATTCAACTGCGGTTGCGTGATCACTAATCCGCTTCTCAAGCGTCCTATTCGTAGGATTGCGGTTATGGGCGGTGCTGGAGATTGTGCCATAGGCGCAGCTGAGAAGGCTGGTGCAGATGCTTTTATAACTGGTGAGATGCACTACCATCAGTATTTTGACCATGATGATATTCAGTTTGCTGTGATTGGGCACTATGAGAGTGAACAATTTACACAGCATCTGCTGAAGCGGATAATTGAGCGTGATTGTGCTGGTGTGAAATGCTACATCGCTGAGACTCAGACAAATCCGCTGAGATATCATTAAGGTAAGGAAATTTTATTTTATAATAATATCGTTAAATTTATGGCAAGAAAAGATCCAACAGATTTGACAGTTGAAGAGAAGCTCAAGGCTCTCTATCAGTTGCAGCTTACTCTCTCTCAGATTGATGAGAAGCGTGCTCTCCGTGGTGAACTTCCTCTTGAGGTAGAAGACCTTGAGAATGAGGTTGAAGGTCTTAATGTTCGTCTGGATAAGATTCAGCGTGACATCAACGACTATGAGCAGGCTATCATGCAGCGTCGTGGTGACATTGAGGAGGCAAGAGCAAGCGTTGAGCGCTACAACCGCCAGCTTGATGAGGTTAAGAATAACCGCGAGTATGATACTCTTACCAAGGAAATTGAGTTCCAGGAACTTGAGATTCAGCTCTGTGAGAAGAAAATCAAGGAGGCTGTGCAGAAGGTAGAGGATCGCAAGCGTGATATGATGCGTACTGAGGAGCAGCTTAATGATCGTGAGACTGCTCTTGAGGATAAGCGTGGTGAGCTTGACGAGATTATGCAGGAGACTCGCGAGGAGGAGGAAATCCTGAAGGCTAAGGCTAAGGATTACGAGACTCGTATTGAGAGTCGTCTGCTTCAGAGCTTCAAGCGTATCCGTAAGAACGCTCGTAATGGTCTTGGTATTGTTTACGTCCAGCGTGATGCTTGTGGCGGTTGCTTCAATAAGATTCCACCTCAGCGTCAGTTGGATATCAAGATGCACAAGAAGATCATCGTTTGTGAGTACTGTGGTCGTATCTTGGTTGATCCAGAGTTGGCTGGCGTTAAGATTGAGAAGCCAACAGAGAAGAAGCCAAAGAAGCGCGCTATCCGTCGTATTAAGAAGGACGACGAGTAAAAGCCTAATCTTCCTTATATATATAAATGTCGCTCATAGGTGTCCGATATGGATGCTTATGAGCGACATTCGTTTATAGATAGTTTCTGCTATTCTTGATGAAAGAAAGACCTATTGCCTGCGCTTTTCTTTATATTGTCAATTTAGAGTGTTATTTCCTTGATTTTTGAGTAATCTGTGAGAATCGAGTATTTTTTCTTTTCTTATCATTTGTACAGAATATTCAAATCTCACAGAAGAAATCGCGAGAGTGAGAAAATCACTTGTAATTTGTAAAGTCAGCGTTCGATGCAATTAAAGAATCGGAAAGGGACTCTTGATGTGTCCGACTTGCAAAGCTCGATTGGCTTCTGAAAAAAAAACTTGTGAAACTCGGGTTGGAGGTGGTGAGGAATTTTTCTCATTTTTTTCTCGAGTATAAGTTTATTTTTTCGGAACAAAACTCTCCCAAGTCTGGTCATCATAGAAGACTCTAATCTCCGTAATGCGTCGTGTAGGGCTGCTCTGAATCGCAAAAGTTGGTTGCTGAATTTTGCGTGTATTCGCAACTTGTGTGGGAGCTGAATGAACCGCAGGCTCATCGAAATTTATTATACCCTCTGCCAAAATGTCAGTCTTAGGAGAAGGCTCGTGAACAGTTTGGTGAGCAGGGTGTTGAGCTGTATCGGCATCATCGAAGAGAGAGGTTGGGGTGGGGGTATCAGTAGGGACAAACATACCGCCAACACCATACAGCAACCATTCGAGATTGATGTTTGGAAACTTCTTTTTGATAGCTTCTACGTGCATCAGCGTAGGCTGTGTCCTACTATTAAATATGCTTGACAGAGAGGCGGTGCTAATGCCGGTCATCTTGGCAAACGTCTGCTGGTTCATATGTTGCGCCTCCATCAGTTGTTTTATTCTTTCTTTCATGTGAGAAGAGTGGGCAATTTTACATTTTCAAATTTACGTCCGTTTGTACGATTTCTGAAAAATATTCGAATCTCAGAGGGCAAAACCCTTGAAAAACGCAATTTTTCTTATCATTTACAAAGGTAAACAAAAAAAATGAGACTTCCAACAAATGTAAAGACTTTTTAGATTTGTTAAGTTTAGAAATCTTAATTTAAAAACATAAAGTAAATTTATCGTTTAAGGTTTTATATTTTAAAACTTTATATTTCTAAACTTTACACTTATAAACCACCTCTATGCATTAATTTAACCGAAAAAAGTAAATAACTGGGTATGTAATAGATATTTACGTGAATTTATACTTTAAAACCGAAAATATGCGCCTACAAGCCTTATAATATCTCCTATATGTAAAAGAAATACTTTATTCTACTAAGATTAAAAAATTCATTTCTAAAAGAATACATATATAAATGAATAAATGCATATTTTTAAATGTATATTCATATACCTAAAAATATAGATTTATAAATATAAATTTGTTTTCTAAAAACATTTACATATTTACATTCCTTGATGATACATTTGTTTCCATAAATCTACAAATATAGATTTGTAAACATAAATCTCAAACAAACAAAAATCTTAAAATATGTAAAGCTAAACACTCAGAACCCTCTAAAAAGCCGAAAAAAACGTGACTCGTGAATTTCTGAACGAGGACGCGGATTTTATGGAATATTTGATTCTCAGACCCTAAAAAACACGCTAAAAGCGTTGAAAATAAGCACATAAGGCTCTAAAAACTCCTCCACGAAAACGTGGATTTACATAAGAAAATAGAAGAAAATTTGTGATTTTCTAATAAAAATCACCTCTACAGGAGAAATAAAAATCCCATTTCCAAAGGAAGATCCTACTGGAAATGGGATTAAAATATGTTAAACGGATTTATATCCTCTATAAGCTTGAAAATTTAGTGAAGGATGAAAAACATAAGTTCCTTGGCGAGCTCTTCTGGCGTTGTGTTACCAGTAGCATCAAGGCCTTTACTCTTTGCGTCAATCTCTCTGAACTTGTCTATGATCTGGATTGTCTTCATTGGAGAATAGTGTTTCATTCCCTCTACGTATGCCTTGGCGGCAAACTCACTTCTTAGTCCTAAGTATGACATAATGGCAGTCGCATCTCGGGGAGCTGGAGCGTAGTGAGCAAGCATCAAATTCTGGAAAAATGAGAACAAAGTTGGAATCATAACAAAGAGTCCACCAGAGCGTGGATCACCCATGAGATGCTTCACTATAAGATTTGCTTTTTCTATGTTGTGAGCAACCACCGCATCACGAAGTTCAAAGCTATTAAAATCTTTACTTATTCCTATACATTTCTCTACGAGATTAGCCGTAATGTTTTTCGGCGCTCCAGGAGGAAATACCACGAAAACCTTGTCAATCTCCGACCTTAATCTTTTAAGGTCGCTACCTACGTGTTCTGCTACCATAGACGAAGACTTTCGATCAATGCTTCCTCCCTTACTTCTCACGTATTCCTCAATGAAGGCGTTAAGCTCCCATTCGCGCAGAGGTGCGAAGGCTGCCACCTCGCCTATTTTCTGAGCCTGTGAAACGTATTTCTTACGTCCGTCGATACTTCCCTTGTAGCAGATCACAAGAATTGTCTGAGGGTTCGGTTTCTCGATATACTTCTCTATGAGGTCAAATTCCTTTGTCATTTGAGCCTCTCGGAGAACCACCACTTGATGCTCAGCCATCATAGGGAAACGCTTTGCCTGCTCGATAACCTGTCGCATAGAGGTATCAGCACCGTAGAAGATGACTTGGTTGAAATCGCGCTCCTCAGGCGCCAAAACGTTGTCGGTGATATATTGCGCTATCTCGTCCATGAAATAGCTCTCTGTGCCGTCTTTTGCGCCCATAAGGATGTATATGGGCTTGTATTGCTTATTGCGCAGGTTAGCCATGATGGCATCATACTGCTGTTGTGCAGCTGGTTTCTTGTCGTTTGCCATTTTCTGAAGGATTGTAAGAAATTCAAGGAGTGCAAGTAGTTCAAGACGAATGAATATTGCGCATAATGGGATTAGATGCCCGTGCATTGTAAAACTATTGTCTTGAACTTCCTGTACTCCTTGAACTTCTTGTATTCTAAAAAAGTATTAGTCTCTGAATCTCTTTGTTAGGTCTTGGAACTCGTCTATGCGGCGATCGCGGAGGAAAGGCCACCAACGGCGCACATTCTCGCTTCTCTCCATGTCTATCGCGATGATTACGCTCTCCTCCTCGTTTGTAGAGGCCTGATAGAGCAGTTCGCCCTGTGGACCTGCCACGAATGAAGAACCCCAGAACTGAATGCCGTTTGTTTGACCGCTTGGATCTGGCTCATAGCCTACACGGTTTACCGCTACTACAGGAAGACCGTTAGCCACCGCATGACCACGCTGAACGGTTGTCCATGCCACGCGCTGACGCTGCTGTTCCTCTGGAGTGTCCGTGCTCTCATAGCCTATGGCAGTAGGGTAGATGAGAATCTCTGCCCCTGCAAGAGCCATAAGACGCGCTCCTTCTGGATACCACTGATCCCAGCACACCTGAACACCAAGACGGCCTACAGAGGTCTGTATTGGCTGAAAACCGAGGTCTCCAGGGGTGAAATAGAACTTCTCGTAGTATGCAGGGTCGTCTGGAATATGCATTTTGCGATATTTTCCTGCGATTGAGCCATCTTTTTCTATTACTACAGCAGTGTTATGGTAAAGTCCCGGGGCACGGCGCTCAAAAAGCGATGTGACGATTACCACACCCAGTTGCTTGGCTATCTCACCAAAGAAATTGGTGGAAGGACCAGGTATTGGTTCTGCAAGCTCGAAATTATCTACTGACTCTGTCTGGCAGAAATACAGCGAATTATGTAGTTCCTGAAGAACGATTAGCTGTGCACCACGTCGTGCAAGATCCACTATGCCCTCTGCAAGGCGCGTCATATTGACCTTGCGACTTGCAACGTTATGCTGTTGGAGAATTCCTATTTTTAGTTCTTTCATCTGAAAAAATAATTATATTCTACATTACTCTTTCTACTTTCCACTATCTACTTTACCCTAATTATCACAAGGGAACTGCATAGTCAGACAATGCAATGAGCCGTGCTGCCTTACAGCCACCTGAGCGTCAATGCCTATGATTTCACGGTCAGGGAAAGCCTCTTGGATAATTTCAATCGCCTTCTTGTCGAGTTCTGGCTGATTATAGGTAGGAACAAGTACCGCGCCATTGATAATCAGGAAATTAGCGTATGTAGCAGGAAGCCTGTCACCCTCGTCATATATAGCCTTTGGCATAGGCAGAGGCAACAGACGGTAAGGCTTACCCTCTTGCGTGCGTAAGCATCGTAACTGAGCCTCAAGGGCTTCAAAGTCCTCAAACTGCTCGTCCTTGTAGTCATCGCACTTCACATAGAGAATTGTGTCATTAGGAGCAATTCTCACGATAGTATCTATATGACCGTCCGTGTCATCGCCTATGAGATTGCCATGGTCAAGCCACACCACTCTCTCTGCGCAGAGCACCCTTTTCAGATAGTCCTCAATGCCCTCTTTTGATAGAGGCTGATTGCGGTTAGGAGCCAAAAGGCATTGTGAGGTGGTGAAAACCGTGCCTTTGCCGTCACTTTCTATGCTACCACCCTCAAGCACGAAGTCGAGATGCTCCTCCATTACGCATTCCGTCTCTGGATCATCCTGAAGGATTGTCCCCTTGCTGCGGTTGTGGCAGTAATAGTCATGGAACACCCCACTGCACTTCAAATGCCATGAGATGCGGTTATCATTATCGGCAGGGAATTTCTTTCCCCAGCCATTGAAGCAAAAGTCAAGAAGAATGGTTTTCCTTGGTCTCTCCTCGTTATCCTGACGAGGCAGAAGCGTTATTGCACCATGATCGCGAGCCCATGTGTCGTCAGTAGGCATTTCCACAATCTTAACCCTTTTAAGCTGCGGTTCAGGCAGTTGGGTGGAAAGAAACTCTCTCACGGCCTCTTTCTCAGGTGTGACGATGATAAGATCCTCACGCTTGGTTATCTCGTCTGCCATACGCACTTCCATGCGCACAATATCCTCAAGATAAGGTGCCCAGTCGGTGTTGGCATGAGGCCAAGTCAGTTGAACGGCAACCTGCTGCTGCCATTCCGAAGGAAGATAGTATGATGAGTTATTCATTTCCATTATTTCGACAATTATTCTGCAAAATTATGAAAAAGAATTGAAATCACCAAAACTTATCCTTGGAATATGCTATTAATTAACGTGAAATCGATGGAATCAATGGTGTTTCTTTGGGACATTCCACAGATTATCATCACACAAATTTGTTATTTTACAAATTTATATTTTGTGAAATGAGTATTTTGGGCTTTTTGCGAGAGGTGTCCTTTTTGATTTTTTAGTGTTTATCAGCCCGCCTATTGCGTAATCTTTGAAATGTCTTTCGGAGTTTTCTTTCTGTATATCAATGAGTTATGAGTGTAAAGCGCATTTTCTTAGAAAGTGTCTTCGCCAAAAATTTCGTCATTAACGTCATTAGTCATTAGTCATTAAGCGAGTTGATGACGGGCGAAAATCGGCTATATAGTAAATATATTTTATATATTTACTATATAGAGGCAAAAATCCCCCACGCACTTCCCTTAATGACGAAAATGACTAATGACTAATGACGGAAAGTATTGAAACGCCCAAAATGCCTTCCGAAAATTTCTTCCTGTGTATCAATGTGTTACGAGCTCAAAATAAAGATTCTTCGAATCAGACTTTTATTTTCTCGTGTTATATCGTGGCTTTCGGGAAAATTGTTGTAACTTTGCACCCAGATAAGTGAAGAACGAAGAGTGAAGAATTTAAGTCACGTTTCCCAATCAAAGGCCACGAGCGGAAGACGAATTGAAAATTGAAAGTTGAAAATTTCAAGATAGTTTTTTCTGGTAATGGCCATACTCGAAAATACTAATCTGTATTTTTCATTTTTCACTTTTCATTTAAGCAAGTCCGCTGCAAGTCTGTTGCAAATCCCATTCAAATCCCATTCCGGAATGGGAGAATGATGGGCGACAAAGGGCGGTGGCAACAATTATGGCGGTGTTATTCTGTGTAGGAATCAAGGAAATGCTCAAGGGCATCCTTCACCTCAAACAAATCGTGGAATACGATGTGGGCGCCGTTGTCCTTAAGTTGGCTGTCTGGCAATGGACCAGTGTTTACGCCTATGACGAAACATCCTGCGGCTCTTCCTGCCTGAACGCCGAGCGGAGCATTCTCCACCACTATCGTTTCCTCGGGCTTGCTGCCCATCCTCTCCATTCCTAAGAGATATGGATCTGGGGCTGGCTTTCCTTGCTTGACATCCTTTGCTGATACAATCTTGTCTGCGTCTATAAGTCCTTCGAAATCGCGTGCCAGACCTGCAAGCAATGGTGGCTGACCGCTTCCCGTAACGACTGTTATCTGCATTCCCCTTGAGAGCATGAATTTCTGTAACTCTTTGACACCTGGCATTATAGTAGCCTTTGTCATGGAATGGAAGATGCGTGATTTCTCAAGATACATCTCCATTGCCTCGTCCTCAGATATCTCTCTTCCTAACTGTTCACGGCATTTTATGGCGATTGTCTCAACGCCACGCATACCCTCGTAAAGATAGCCCTCAATCTCAGGCATGTCTATGCCATATTTTGCCATTGCCTTGTTCCATGCTATGGCATGAAACTTCATGGAGTCATAGAGCACACCATCCATATCGAAAAGAACGGTCTTGGGGCGATATGCCTCAAGACCGTGCTCTTTCATGTATTGTTTTATTTCTTCTAACATATTTCTTTAAGGAGTTCAAGAATATAAGGAGTTCAAGACGATGGTATTGTCTTGTACTCCTTATACTCCTTTAACTCCTTGTACTTTTTTTTCTGAATTTATTCCTGCTCCAAACGAGCCTTGATTGCCTTTGTTGCCTCCTCGTAACCTGGCTTTTCGAGAAGAGCGAACATATTCTTCTTGTAAGCCTCTACACCTGGCTGGTTGAATGCGTTTACGCCGAGCAACTGACCAGAGATGCCGCAAGCCTTTTCGAAGAAGTAGATAAGCTGACCGTAGTTGTAGGCATCAAGACGCTCGATAGAGATGAGGATGTTTGGCACACCACCATCAACATGAGCCAGACGAGTTCCAAGCTCTGCGTTCTTGTTTACCTCGTCTATACGCTTACCTGCCAAGAAGTTAAGTCCGTCAAGGTTCTCTGCATCAGATGGGAAGAGAAGCTTCTTCTCTGGGTTCTCTACAGAGATACAGGTCTCGAAGATTGTGCGCTCGCCTTCCTGAATCCACTGACCCATAGAGTGAAGGTCTGTGGTGAAATCGCAAGATGCAGGGTAGATACCCTTGCCGTCCTTACCCTCAGACTCACCGAACAACTGTTTCCACCACTCCATGTAGTAGTGCAGTTTTGGCTGATAGTTCATGAGGATCTCAATCTTCTTGCCGTTAGCATAGAGAGCGTTACGCACAGCAGCATAAACGGCTGCAGGGTTCTCCTCGAAAGGAACGTCGATGCCACACTGCTTCTCCATTGCCTGAGCACCTGCCACGAGTTGCTCAATGTCTATACCTGCGCAAGCGATCGGCAGAAGACCTACAGGAGTGAGAACTGAGAAACGACCACCTACGTTGTCAGGAATAACGAATGTCTTGTAACCTTCCTTGTCGGCACACATACGTGCTGCACCTTTCTTTGCATCGGTTACGGCAACGATAAGTTCCTTTGCTGCAGCTTTGCCTACCTGAGCCTCGAGCTGAGTCTTCAGCAGACGGAATGTGAGGGCTGTCTCGGTTGTAGTACCAGACTTAGAGATATTTATGATAGAGAATTTCTTTGTCTTGAGATATTCTGTAAGCTCAGCGAGATAGTCCTCACCGATGTTATTGCCTGCGAAGAGCACAACAGGGTTCTTACGATCCTGAATGAGCCAGTCAAAGCTGTTGTTGATACCTTCGATTACGGCACGAGGACCGAGGTATGAGCCTCCGATACCTGCAACTACCACAACCTCAGACTTTGAGCGGAGAATCTCTGCAACAGCCTTTACTTCCTTGATGAACTCAGGAGTGATTGATGATGGGAGGTGAAGCCAGCCAAGGAAATCACTACCAGGAACAGTTCCCTCTTCGAGACCCTTCTGAGCCTCTGCTACCTGAGCTTTATAAGCTGATACCGCGCCAGCAGGGAGAAACTGCTGAGCCTTTGTAATGTCAAGTGAGATACTTTTCATTTTGCGCGTTTTTATAATTTAATAGTTAATATTGTAATTGTTTGCTTGTTGTTTGCTTGCAAAAATACCAAAAATATTCTGAATCCCCAAATTAATTTTGAAAAACTTGACTATTTTTCCGTGCAATTGTTACATAAGTTGCACGATAGGTTAATTATTGTTAATAGAAATGAAGAAATAAAATGATTTATATCAATTAATTCAAAAAAATACTACCTTTGCCGTAGAAATCTACTAATATCAAAAACAAAAATACAACGACTATGAAAAGATTCTTTTTTGCAGTTTTCGCACTGGTAATGAGTATTAACGCTAACGCTTTTGAGTTTGATGGCATCGACCTTAATGGAAATATCGCTGACATCACAAAGCAGGTAAGTGCCAAAGGCTATGCCTTTGACGATGTAAAGAACGGTCTTGTTGGCAACTGTCAGGGAACAGACATCCTCCTCCGCTTTAATTATGAGAAGGTATCTCAGCAGGGCAAACTCGGTCAGCTCGTTGTTGAGATTCCTATGAGTGAGCCTAACTCGCTCGACATCATTGTGAAGACCTTCAATGTGGTCTATCACCTCAAGGATAAGGCAGAGAACCGCTATACCTATGTCGTTTCAAATGATGGCACCACAGTTACGGTTAGTAAGAGCAATGGACTTATCTATCTGACGTATAATACACCTTATTATAAAGCCTAACCAAGCCTTCCCAAAGGGAAGGATGTTTTATAGTAATGCCGCTCATAGGAAATCCGTAAGGAAACCTATGAGCGGCAGGTTTTTATTGTCATACATTCTAAATAACTCCCCCCTTTTTGGGGGGGCTAGGGGGCTTCTGTTAGGCTTTACCTAAACGAATCCGTCAGCAACTTAATCTCAATCTGTGGACTAATGCGCTCGTACAGAATGTTATACACAGCATCAAGGATCGGCATATTCACGTGCATGTGGCGATTTATTTCCTTCATACACTTTGTGCCGAAATAGCCCTCGGCTATCATTTCCATCTCTATCTGTGCGGATTTTACCGAGTAGCCCTTACCTATCATTGAGCCAAAAGTACGGTTGCGTGAGAACTTTGAGTAACAAGTTACGAGTAGGTCACCCATATAGGCTGAGTCTGCCACGTTACGCTCTGCTGGATGTACACTCTCAAGGAAGCGGTGCATCTCCTGAAGGGCATTGCTTACGAGCACAGCCTGGAAGTTATCACCATATTTCAGACCAGAGCAGATACCTGTGGCAATAGCATATACGTTTTTCAGTACAGAGCCGTACTCAATGCCGATAACATCCGTCGAGGTCTTTGTCTTGATGAACCTACCGCTTATGGTTGCAGCGAAAACCTTTGCCTTGTCCTGATCCTGACATGCTATGGTGAGGTAGGAGAGACGTTCAAGGGCAACCTCCTCCGCATGAGAAGGGCCGCCGATGCACGCAAGGTTATCGTATGGAACGTCCATTACGTGGTGGAAGTATTCCGAGCACACAAGGTTCTCATCAGGCACTATGCCCTTGATGGCCGTGACGATGAACTTATCCCTAATCCTCACCTTCAGTTTCTTGAGGTGATTCTTCAGGTAAGGTGAAGGCGTCACGAATACCAAAGTGTCATACGCCTGTACTATCTTATTGATGTCGCTTGAGAACTCTATCTCGTCCATGTTGAAATGAACGCTTGTAAGGTACGCAGGGTTATGTCCCATGCGCTTGAAGTCCTCTATGCGGTCATCATTTCTGATGTACCAGCCTATGTGGTGGGTATTTCCAACAATAATCTTGGCAATAGCTGTTGCCCAGCTACCGCCTCCGATAATTGCTATTTTTCCACAGTTGAACATTTGTTTTTGTATTAAAAGTAGTTCATGGAGTACAAGTAGTTCAAGGAGTACAAGACGATAGTTCTGTACGCTTGCTCTTATGTGTTATAGATTTTTATAGTCGTTGTTCTGCACTCCTTGGATATAAAGGAGAAGCAATTTACTAGTCTCTTTTGCCAAACTGCATAATTCTATGTAGGATTCATTGGAAATATATCCTAAATCCTTTGAAAGGAGAATGTAATATTTGCATTCTTCCAAACTTCCTTGTGATATATTGAAGAAACGCAGTTTATCGGCTTTAGAGAGTTTCTTATAACCTTCTGCAATATTTGCAGGAATGGAGATTGCTGCACGGGTAAATTGTGAACGTAGGCCAAATTGCTCAAAATCTGGGAATTGGCTACATACCCTATATACACAAAGCACAAACTCATGAGCCTTTTTCCAGACAAATAAGTCAAAAAAACTTTTACTTGCTTCCATGAACTTATTTATTTTGGTGATGCTACAATCGTCTTGTACTCCTTGTACTCCCTGTACTCCCTGTACTTCTTAAAATTTATTCTTGCACTTTATCAATCCACCCCTGAACCTCGTCCAGTGATGGCTTCTCGTAGCCCAGCTTATACTTCTTATTGATCTCGCCAATCTTCTGCTGAAGACCTTGAGCCTTCTCTTCCTTGATGTCGCTGATCATATTGAAGCCAGCCTTGCGCATTACGTATGCCCATTCCTCTGAAACGCCAATCTCAGCCCACTCTGCTATGCTTGAGCGTGGAGCCTTCTTCTCTGGCTTCATCTGAGGGAAGAGCATTACCTCACCGATAGCGAACTTACCTGTCATCAGCATCACGAGACGGTCAATACCGATACCGATACCGAATGTAGGAGGCATACCGTACTGAAGAGCGCGGAGGAAGTCATGGTCGATGATCATTGCCTCGTCGTCACCCTTGTCAGCAAGCTTCATCTGGTCGATGAAACGC
The DNA here is from genome assembly GCA_946411565.1 of uncultured Prevotellaceae bacterium. Taxonomy (GTDB): domain Bacteria; phylum Bacteroidota; class Bacteroidia; order Bacteroidales; family Bacteroidaceae; genus Prevotella. The sequence goes on from CAMKEM010000023.1 coordinate 14,005, forward strand.
TGCTCCTGATCTATAGGGTCGTTAAGCTCTGAGTATGCATTTGCAAGCTCCTTACCGTTGACCATAAGCTCGAAACGCTCTGTCAAACCTGGCTTAGAACGGTGCATCTTTGTCAATGGTGACATCTCAACAGGGTAGTCTGTGATGAATGTTGGCTGAATGAATGTGCCCTCACAGGTCTCACCGAAGATTTCGTCGATGAGCTTACCCTTACCCATTGTCTCGTCAATCTCGATGTCGAGCTTCTTAGCAACCTCACGAATCTCATCCTCGTTCATAGGATAGAGGTCATAGCCTGTCTTCTCCTTGATAGCGTCGAGGATAGGGAGGCGGCGGAATGGAGCCTTGAATGAGATAACCTTACCGTCGATCTCAACCTCTGGCTTGCCATTAACTGCGGTACAGATAGTCTCGAGCATCTTCTCTGTGAAGCCCATACCCCAGTTGAGATCCTTGTATGATACGTAAAGCTCCATACATGTGAACTCTGGGTTGTGAGTCTTGTCCATACCCTCGTTACGGAAGTTCTTGCCCATCTCATAAACACCCTCGAAACCACCTACGATAAGGCGCTTCAGATAGAGCTCTGTAGCGATACGCATATACATATCCTGATTCAGGGCATTGAAGTGAGTGATGAATGGACGAGCCGAAGCACCACCTGCTATGTTCTGGAGGATAGGAGTATCAACCTCTGTATAGCCTGCATTATCAAGGATGCTGCGCATAGTGCGGATGATAGTAGCACGCTTGAGGAAGGTCTCCTTAACACCATCGTTCACTACGAGGTCAACATAACGCTGACGATAGCGAAGCTCTGGGTCGTCAAACTTGTCATATATATTGCCGTCTGCATCAGTCTTTACAATTGGCAGTGGCTTGAGTGACTTAGAGAGAAGTGTAAGCTCCTGTGCATGAACTGAAATCTCACCAGTCTTTGTGCGGAACACATAACCCTTAACGCCGATGAAGTCACCGATGTCGAGGAGCTTCTTGAATACTGTGTTATACAGTTCCTTGTCCTCGTCCGGACAAATCTCGTCACGCTTTACATAGACCTGAATACGGCCTTTTGAGTCCTGAAGCTCTGCGAAACCAGCCTTACCCATGATACGGCGGCCCATCATACGGCCAGCGATGCTTACCATACGGCTGTTCTCTGGAGTTGGTGTGCCAGGCACCTCATTGCCCTCTGCATCCTTCTCTGTTGGGAGGTCAACGAAGTTCTCACGAATGTCATCGCTCCAAGCGTCAACCACGTATTCTGCTGCAGGATATGGCTCAATGCCCATGTCACGAAGCTGCTGCAGACTCTCGCGTCTGCCTATCTCCTGCTCACTAAGTTCAAGTATGTTCATTAGAATATTCTGTTTGTTAATTATCGATAATTCTTTGCTGAGTGCCTTTTTCGCACGAAACAAATAGGGACTGTCGCTCTTAGAAGCGGTTCCCGTCTCCGATTTGTGAGTGCAAAGTTACTAAAAATTCAACTGTAAACCAAATTTTCTGACACAATTTTTCCTGTTGAACCTAACTACCTTGTTTCTAAAGGCTTTTGAATTGAATGTCTTTCCTTGCTTTTTTGTATGTTTTCATTGTATGAAATTCCGTTATTCCTTCGTTCTTCCTCCTAAGATACTCCATCGTTACTCCATATCAAGTCCATCGTTTCGATGGAGTATCTATGGAGTATGTATGGAGTATGTATGGAGTAACATAGGATTTTCAAAGAAGAAATTTCCTTTTTTATTATGCGCTGAATGGTTAAAAAATGTGATATTTTTTGTTATTTTGAAAAAGATTATTACCTTTGTCGCTCATAAAAACTAAATGGCGGTTTCCGCTACTAATAAATTTTTAACGTAAACAAGAAATTATTAAATCTAAGCAAAAATGAAAAAAGTATTTCTTTTCGCTTGCGTGGCTTTCGCGCTCGCAAGCTGCGGCAACAAGGCTGCATCTAATGAAGAAGTTAAGGAAGATACAGTAGCTGTTGCTGTTGACAGCGAAGAGGCTGCTGGTGAAATCACAGCTGATCTTAATGATGCTCTCAAGGCTGAGACAAAGGATCCTGCTAAGATTGAGGCTGCTCTCACTAAGGTTAAGACTGAGTATGCTAAGCTCGTAGAGGAAGGTAAGGTTGAGGAGGCTAAGAAATATGCCCTCAAGATTCAGGAGTTCATCAGCAATAACTCTGAGTCACTTAAGTCTGCTGCTAACAACGCAACTGTTGTTTCTCTCATTGATGGTATCAAGAACCTCCCAACAAGTGCTGAGGCTACTGCTGAGGATGCTGTTGCTGCTGTTAAGGCTGATGCCAAGACCGTTGGTGATGCTGCTAAGAATACTGCTGAGGCTGCTGCTACCAATGCTGCAAATAACGCAAAGTCTGCTGCTGAGACCAAGGTGAACGAGACTAAGGCTAAGGCTGAGACTAAGGTGAATGATGCTGCAAACAAGGCTGCTGATAAGGTAAACGATGCTGCTAACAAGGCTAACTCAGCTATTGGTAATGCAGCTAATAAGTTGTTAGGGAAGTAGCCTAACCAAGCCTTCCCAAAGGGAAGGATGTTATAATCGTAATGCCGCTCATAGGTTTCCAGTATGGATTTTCTATGAGCGGCAATTATTTTGTCCTATAATACAATCCCCTTGCCCCTTTATGGGGAAAGGGTGCCCGAAGGGCGGGAAAGGGGTCGGGGGCTATTGCCTATTCTTCGTATTCTGTGGTCTCTGCCTAATGCCCATTCGAGCCTCTGCCACGTTCACTACATAGTCACCGAGTTTCTCGCACTCAGAGATGATGTCTATGTAGATAGTGCCGATGGCGTAGGTGTATTTCTGAGCATCCATATCGCTGATATTCTGCGTCTTGAGCTGGTTACGGAAGTTGTTGATCTCCGTCTCAATATTGAATACCTTGTTGATATCAAGCGACTCACGATAGCCGTTCATGAGGGTGTTCATCTCAGTAAGCGACTGGTCGGCAAGTCCCATCATCTGCGTGATATGGCTATACTGCTCTTCTGTGAAGTCTTCCTTGCCAGAAATCTTACGGTTGAGTGAGCGTGCTATATTGTAGCAAGAATCGCCGATAGACTCAATCTCAGATATCTCACGGAGCATAGCTCGGATCTTTGCCTTTGTTGCATCAGAAAGACGTTCTGAAGATACCTCGTTGAGGTAGTGACCAATCTCAAGCTCGATGTTGTCGGTGATAGCCTCATACTTCTCTATGCGTGAGTATTTCTTCACGAAGTCAGTCTTGTTTGTCTCTTTCAGAAGGTCGCAAACAAGGTGGAACATCTTCTGGGTGTGAGAAGAGAATGAACGTATCTCTTTCTCTGCCTCAAGCACAGAAAGCTCAGGAGTCTGCATGAAGCCAGAGCTGATGAAGCGAAGTCTGAACTCTTCCTCTTCTTCCTTACCCTTGGTCTTGGTGATGACGCGGCAAACGATCTGCTCAATATATGGTATGAACCAGATAAGGATAGCCGTGTTGATTACGTTGAACGTGGTGTGGAATGTAGCCAGTACGGTAGGCAGGAGCTTTGCATCGGCAGCAGTAGCACCCTCTGTTGGGAAACCTACTATGCCACATACAAAGTTGATGAATATGCGGAAGATGCAGAGTGCCCAGATAACGCCGAAGATGTTGAAGAACATGTGGGCGAAGGCTGCTCTACGAGCCTGGATGTTGGCTGTGAGTGCTGCTACGTTAGATGTAACGGTAGTTCCTATGTTCTCACCCATAACGAGCGCGATGCCGAGGTAGATAGGCATTACGCCTGTTGAGCAAAGTGCCATGGTGATAGCCATTACGGCTGCTGATGACTGTACGCATACGGTCATTACACCACCTATGATGAGGAATATGAAGTATGTGAGATAGCTGTCATCAAATGACTCAAAGAATTGAATCACGGCAGGAATCTCCTCTAAGTGCATATCCGTGCCTGTCGCCTTAAGGGTACCAAGGCCGAGCAAGAGGAAGCTGATACCGAACAGGAAATCACCTACAGACTTGCGTCTCTTGCTATATATAAGGATTATAGCTACGAAGAAGGCAGGCCATACGAAGTCTGTAATGTTGAAAGAGAAACCCGCAGACATAATCCACGCCGTGAACGTGGTACCTATGTTTGCGCCCATGATGATGGAGATAGCCTGTGCCAACGTAAGCAAGCCTGCGTTTACGAAGCTCACGGTCATGACCGTTGTAGCAGTAGAAGACTGTACGGATGCTGTTACGAAAGCACCAGTGAGCATACCCGTGAAGCGGTTCTTAGTCATTGCCTGAAGTACGTGACGCAGCTGTGAGCCTGCCATTTTCTGCAATGATTCGCTCATGGACTTCATACCGTACATCAGTAGGGCCAGTGAGCCGACAAGTTTCAATACTAATAAGGGTGACATATTTTTTATTTGTTTTATTTGAAGTCTAAGGAGTTCAAGGAGTGAAAGTAGGCAAGGAGTTTAAGACGGATGTCTTGACTGCCTTCTCTTTCTTTGTTTTTTATAAGTGAAAAGGAGCACAAGGAGTGTTTTTGCGTTTTGGAGCTTGACGTTTTACTATCGTCTTTCACTCCTTGTACTTCTTTCACTCCTTGTACTCCTTATGTTATTTTATCCTTCTCGGAAGAAATCAAGTGCTTCCTCAATCTCTTCCTTAGTGGCTGTCTGATTGATGCGAATATCTCCTATGCCTCCGAGTAGCGTGAAATTAATCACGCCTGCTACGTTCTTCTTGTCGTGTGACATAAGTTCGAGGAGGGTAGGGTAGTCATCGCATGTTATTGGCAGAATGCCGTAGTTCTCTCGAATGAACTGAACTGTCTGGCGCATAACCTGAACAGGGAAACCTGTCTTCTTAACTGCCAGATACAGCTCTGGTATAATGCCCCATGCCACAGCATAGCCGTGTAGCACAGGTGTATGTTTCATTGCCCATGACTCGAAGGCGTGCCCCGCGGTATGACCGAGGTTGAGAGCCTTGCGAATGCCATGCTCGTGAGGGTCTTCCTCTACTATGCGCTCCTTAACCTGAACGCTCTCAGCCACCATGCGTTGCAGTTGCTTGAGGTCTGGGTTTGTAAGGTCGAAGTTAATCAGCTCTGCCCACATGGCTGTGTAATCAGCCTTGGTGGCCTCAGAAACTGGTGCTGACTGACGAAGTATAAGACCGTGTTTCAGCATCTCTGCATAGCCTGAAGCTATGTTCTCGTGGTCGAGAGTCTTTAGGAACTCCGTGCAGAGAATCACGTATTTAGAGTCATTAAACACGCCAATCTCGTTCTTCAGTCCACCGAAGTTGATGCCTGTCTTGCCACCTACCGAAGCATCTACCATAGAGAGCAGAGTAGTTGGTATATTAATGAAATTGATACCGCGTTTGAATGTGCTTGCTGCAAAGCCACCGAGATCCGTAATCATACCGCCACCGAGGTTAATGAGCAGAGAGTGGCGTGTGGCACCTCCCTTCTGCAATCCCTCCCACACGTGGGCAGTAGATTCCAGAGTCTTAGCCATGTCGGTAGCACCGATGGTAATCATCTGTGCGCCAGTCAGGCATTCGTAGCTGCTCACTACTGGCCAGCACTTCTCAAGGGTGATAGTGTCTGTCAGTACGAAGATACGATCGTGTTCGCAGTCAGCGATGGCAGAAGCCAGTTCGGCTTCGAGGTTCTGTGAAATAATGACCCTTTGATTCATGTATTGTTGTTTGTATGGAAGTTCAAAGACGTATTGGTTTTACTCTTTTGTACTCCTTGAAAATATTATTTTCGGGTACAAAGTTAATAAAAAAAAATCGTAACACCCCATAAAGCTCCCTTTTTTTTATCTCTTAGTGATGATGAAAAAATAAATTGGGACGATTTCGTCTCAGTTTTTTGAGATGTTTTGGATTCACGAAGAAGGAGTGATGCGGGCATCATGACTGATGAGAGGATTCAAAACAGCCAAAAAGATGAGCCGTTCCCCAATAAATACACATCACAAATCGTCCCAAGTTATTATTTTATCATCACTTAATATAAAAAATGTATTATCTGCATTTTACGAAGGCATTGAGAGGACGAGTTACTGCTTATCTCTTGTAGTGTCTTCGCTCTTGGTAGGGGGTAAATACCATTAAAATACCATTAAAATACCATTAATTTACCATTAAGATACCATTAAAATACCATTGTGAATGGTAATATAATGGTATTATTATGGTATTATAATGGTAATATAATGGTATTATCATCGGAGGAACAAGGGAGAATCATAGGAAGAGAAATAGACATAAAAGACCCTCTAAATCCCCCTTAAGGGGGGACTTGGAAGGCGATAGGTGTCTTCCCCATTTAAGGGAAACAGGGGAAAGAGGTTGAGAAAAGAAAAATCCCACACCGCCAAGAATTCGCGAGGAACTTATGAAGTGTGGGAATGAGATAGAGTTTTATTATCAGAGGTTTTACCTAGTTTAATTGCAAGCATCATATACACTTGGACAGAAATCCTTTGTCCAGCCAACAATTTTCTTATTATCTTTAATTATTACTGTCTGTATCCAGTATTCTCCATTATGTAATTTGTAATCAAGTACAGAAGCGGCTTGACCATTTGTATATCTTTCAAAATCACCAAAATATCTACTTGAGAGTTTCATAAATGGTTTTAAAAGACCAGGCTTTGTGTAAAAACTAATAGTAAAGAAGTCGCGTTTTATGTATTTGCCACGAAGCCACACTCCACATAATTCTTTATTAACCCACCCCTTTATAGATGTAGAGTCGTTTTCTCTGCATGAGGTTATATTTACCTTGTACCTGTTATTGGATTGTTCCAGTATTTCCACATTATGCCAATCCTCTTTTTCCTTATGTTCCTTTATTGTTGTGAAATTATTAGCACATGTGTCGTTACTGTAAACGGGAACCCCATTCGTCATAGCATCCACAAAAAACACGGATAACGTTTCTTGTGAAAACATAACATGACAATTTGTTACAAGGATAATAATGATGATAAGTATTCTCTTCATTTCTTTTTTCGATTTTAACTTGAACCTCTAATATCCTACAGGGTACAAATTATTTGTACGTCTGCGCCCTTTGCATCCACCACCTTATTTTTTTAGAAATGTTATTATTTGTCATAAGATGAAAGGCGAAAGTCGATAGTCTCCAGCCATTCGTCCTAATACATAAGGCGTTTGTCTTTAACCTTTTTAAGATTTTAGGTGCAAAGATACACATATTTTCGAGTAAAAGCAAAAAAAAGTTCAAAATGCTTTAAACTTTTTAATCTTTTTCTCGTTAAATAGATGAATCGGTTCAAAAGTTGGGAAGTACGAAAAATGCAGATAAAAGGACAAATTGCATGTTATCCTACTGAAGACTGTGAACAAGGTAATTGACAATACTAAATTGAAGATTATACATTGTAAATGGTAAACGGTACATGGTAAATGTATTAGTCTTGCACTGGGAATACTTCGTTTAAAAAAGGGAAAAATCATAATAAAAATCACAATATGAAACAAAGACTATTCGCGCTTGCTTCGCTAGTGCTCGTATGCTGTGGTGCTATGGCACAGAATCGTGTGGTGAGCGGCACAATCTTCGACAAAGAGACAAAGGAGCCTCTTATGCAGACGACTGTTCAGTTGCTAAAGACTGACTCTACGTTTGTTACTGGTGCTGCATCGGCAGAAGATGGTACCTTTAAGGTTACTGCTCCTGAAGACGGTAAGTACATTCTGAGAATGACTAACATTGGCTATACCAATGTGTATCGTAACATTACCGTGACTGATGCCAAGGATGTGGCTCTCGGAAAAATCAACATGGCTACTGATGCCGTGATGCTGAAGGAGGTTGTGGCTAAGGGCGTGGCTCAGAAGCTTGTTGTGAAAGAGGACACCTTTATATATAATGCAGCTGCCTATCGTACCCCAGAGGGTTCCGTTGTTGAGGAACTTGTGAAGCGTCTGCCTGGTGCACAGGTTGATGAGTCTGGTAAGATCACCATCAATGGTAAAGAGGTGAAGAAGATCAAGGTGGATGGTAAGGAGTTCATGACTGGCGATACACAGACAGCTTTGAAGAACCTTCCTACATCTATTATTGATAAGGTAAGGGCGTATGACGAAAAGTCTGATATGGCTCGTATGACTGGTGTTGATGATGGTGATGAGAGTACAATCCTCGACTTCGGTATCAAGCCTGGCATGAACAAGGGCTTCCTCGGCAATGCTGACCTCGCAGCAGGTACTAAGGATCGCTATGCAGCACGTCTGATGGCTGGTATTATGAAGGATAACAGCCGACTCATGGCATTCGGTAACGCCAATAACACTAACGATCGTGGCTTTGGTGGCCGTGGCGGTCGTGGCGGTGGTGCCAATGGCTTGCAGGCTAACAAGATGCTTGGTCTTAACTATAACTACGAGATAAAGGACAAGATTATCGTGGACCTCAATGGACGCTGGAATCACGGAGATACTGATGAGTCATCAACTAAAGTGGAGCAGAGTTATGTGGATAAGAGTTTCAGCAACAGTAGATCTGGTTCAATGGGCCGAAACAACAACTTCAACTTCGGTGGTCGTCTTGAATGGCATCCTGATACTTTGACTACTATCCAGATTCGTCCAAGCTATACTATCACGAACAATGACTCATACTCTAATAGCCTTTCTGCTAAATTCGGTAGGGATCCATATTTGTATGGTGTTGATATTGATCCACTTGACGCAGATAAGATGGAAGAAATCAGCAATAAGTATCCTGCGGATAGTATTCGTATAAATAGGGTTAGTGGTTTAAATCTCAATGATCGTGAGTCAACACAGCTCAGCCTGCAGGGAACCGTTAGCCGTAAGCTTTCAAAGCGTGGTAACAGCATTACTATTCAGGGAAGATACAACAAGACAACAAATGAGAATCAGTCTCTGAGTGCAAATACCACAGACTTGTTCCGTGTACAGAATATGAATGGTCAAGATTCTGCATATTTCAAGAATCGCTATAACACAGCTCCTACAGATAATGCAACCTATCAGATTTCTGCATCTTACTCAGAAAGACTTTCAAAGTATTCTTTCCTCGTGTTCAGATATATGTATCAGCATAATGATAGGGAAAATAGCCGTGAAACTTATGATTTCAGTGGTTTAGGCAATTCATTCGCAGGTGGTAAGAAACCTGCATATAATGGATTTGACGACTTTATTGGTGGTTATAGGTTGCCTGATTATTATAACAGCGAACTTAGCCGCTCAACCAAGTATAACAACAATACACAGGAGTTTGAGCTTACATGGCGTCGTACAACCAAAGCCTATAACCTGAATCTTGGTGCACTCTATCAGCCACAGACTCAGCATCTTCTGTATGATTATCTTGGTAAGCACTTTGACGAGAAGCGTAGCGTGAGCAATTTCAGCCCTACTCTTGACTTCCGTTATAAGTTCACTAACAGAAAGACTCTTCGTCTGAACTATCGTGCAAGTACCAGTCAGCCTGATATGGAGGATATGTTGCCAATTACTGATGACAGCGACCCAATGAACATCAAGGTTGGTAATCCTGACCTGAAGCCTTCTTTCACACAGAGAGCATCCCTTCGTTACAACAACTATGTGCAGAGCCACTTTAGCAGTATCATGGCTTTTGTAAACTATAGTAACACTAACAACAGTATAACTAATATGGTTTATACTGATCCAAATACAGGTGCTCGTAGAAGTACTGCTCAGAATATCGATGGTAACTGGAACATAAGCAGTGCGTTGATGTATAATACTGCTATAGATACCGTAGGTCTCTGGAATTTCAACACATTCACCAATGTTCGCTATAACAACAACGTTAGCTATGTGCAGCCAGATAAGGCTTCTGCAGAAATTGTAAAGAACTACAACCGTAGTACATCTCTTAGCGAGAACCTCGGTATTAGCTATCGTAACTCTTGGCTTGAGGTTGAGCTTAATGGTGGTTTGACTTATAATATCAGTAAGAACAAGCTTCAGCCAGATCGTGATAGAAATACATGGGATTTCCAGTATGGTACAGACATTACGGCTACAGCACCTTGGGGAACAGCAATCTCTACAAGTGCTCACATGTCTTCACGTCGTAACTATGCAAATGCTGAGGCTAATACTAATGAGTTCATCTGGAATGCACAGATTTCACAGAGTCTCCTCAAGGGTAAGCCGCTTACATTCTCATTGCAGTTCTATGATATTCTCCACAATAAGAGCAGCTTCTCTTTCAGCGAGAATGCATTCGCTCGTACCGAGTCTTGGAACAACAGCATCAACAGTTATGTAATGTTCCACGTAATCTATCGCTTCAATGCGTTCGGTGGTAAGAATGCCCGTGGTGGTCGTGGTGGCTTCGGTGGCCCTGGTGGTATGCCTGGCCCTCCTCCTGGTGGATTCGGCGGCGGTGGCCGTGGTGGTCGCGGTGGCGGCGGCGGTTTCGGCGGTGGCCGTGGTGGCTTCGGTGGCGGAAGAATGTTCTAAGCTATAGCCCCTCACTTGCCCTGCGGGCATCCTCTCCCCAGGGGGCGAGGGGAAGTTAGTATTTTTAATTAAAAACAGATAATGAATATGCCCTTATGCTAAAGAATGTAACTTTTCCCTCGCCCCTTGGGGAGAGGGTGCCCGTAGGGCAGGTGAGGGGCTTTATATGTATGATTAAGAAACTATTTGTTTCTCTGTTTATGGTGGTATCCTCTGCTTGTGCTCACGCACAGGTGGAGGATTATCTGCAATATGTACCTACTGCGATGAATTTCGCCCTTGAGCCTTGTGGAGTAAAGCCTGCACATAGCTTGAAGGATAGGTTGTTTGTAACGGTTGCTGCTTGGGGCATGACTTATGGCATTGCTGGTGGCTTGAAGATGACGGTACATGAGTGGCGTCCTGATGACTCTGACGATAAGGCTTTCCCGTCAGGACATAGCGCAAAGGCTTTCTGTGGCGCTAATTTGGTTATGCACGAGTATAAGGACGTTTCGCCGTGGATTGGCGTTTCTGCATACGCTATTGCCGCTACTACCGCCACTCTTCGTGTAACGCATAAGAAACATTACGTGCACGATGTCCTTGCCGGTGCTGCTATCGGCTATCTCTCTACGGAGGCTGCCTATCTCATGCTTCCTCTCTGGCAGAAGCTTACAACAAAGAAGGATAAGGATGATAAAGACAAAGGGAATACAGCCATAGCCATATTCCCTTCTGCAAGTACCGAGCATATTGCCCTCACAGGTGCCATCGTGTTTTAGTTATTCAAGTTATTCGTTCCCTTTCTTTTACACCGATAGGGTGTCTGTAAAAAATATGTGTACTATGTGTACCATGTGTACCAAAAAGCTCCAGCCTTAACAAGGCAAGTAGCAAGACGTATCCCCCGGTGAAGCATCCAAGATATCTCCGAACATAGGGAACGGATTTAGAACGGATTTACAACGGACTTGTAACGGAGGTGAAACGGACTTGTAATCTGGGCAAATCCCGAATGTTGGGTACACACAGTACACATATTTTTCATAGACACCCTATATTACTCCTCCTCTTCGTCGTCAAGGTCGAAATCAAAATCATCGTCAAAGCCGAACATAGCAGGCTCTACGAAGGCATCCATTGCACGGCGGTCTTTCTTCGTTGGGCGACCTGTGCCGCGAGCACGATCCACGAAACCGCTGATGCGTGACATCTCAAGAAGTTCGTATTGTTTTGGATCTGTCACGTTCTCGTATATCTCAGGAACGAGTTTCGCACCTACACGGTTTTCTATCGCCTTTAACACCTTGAAAGAGTAGGTTACAGGCGGTTTCTTAACAGATACGGTCTCTCCGACCTTTATTATATGGCTTGGCTTGATATTCACGCCATTCTTGGTTACACGACCGTTCTTGCAAGCGTCAGCAGCAATACTGCGAGTCTTGAAGATGCGTGCTGCCCATAGCCATTTGTCTATGCGAGCCTGTTCGTTCATTACTTCTTGTTGTATTGGTTCATTGTCCTTTGGATGCCTGCAAGGACGAAACTCTTGATAATCTCACGAGCAGTATCAATGCAAGGCTGAAGTATTTTCTTGTCCTCGTCAGAGAACTTGCCGAGAACCCAATCCACTTGCTGTCCCTTGTTGAACTCGCTACCTATACCCATACGAAGACGTGCGTACTGCTGACCAATGAGTTGCTGAATATGTCCTAAGCCGTTGTGACCACCGTTAGAGCCATTTCCTCTTAGGCGCATCTTACCGAGTGGAAGTGCGAGGTCATCAACGATAACGAGAAGATTCTCATTAGGAATATTCTCTTTCTCAAGCCAATAGCGCACGGCATTGCCGCTGAGGTTCATGTATGTGGTAGGCTTCAGCAGAATGAGCTTACGGCCTTTCACGCTTGTTTCTGCTACATAGCCGTAACGCTTGTCCTCGAAGGTTACGCCCTGCTCTTCGGCAAAGCTATCTACGACCATCCAACCAGCGTTATGACGGGTTTCGTGATATTCAGGTCCTGGGTTTCCGAGACCGACGATTAGATATTTTTCCATAATTTAGCCCCCCATCCCCCCAAGGGGGAGTATTTATTATAGTATATTTTGCTATGGGGAATTGTAAATATTTGTATTTAGAAGCCTACCCTTTGAAACTTCAATATTATTGAATAATACTATCAAAGAACTCCCCCTTGGGGTGATGGGGGGCTTTAAAAAAAGGGCATCCTTTTCAGATGCCCTTTTATGTTTTTGTTGTCAGTAAAGCGTGGTTTACTTCTTAGCGGCAGCAGCTTCAGCAGCAGCGGCAGCAGCAGCACGTGTCATCTTGACAGAGCATACAACTACTTCCTTACCTGTAGCGAGCTCAAGACCCTCGTAGTGGAGTGAACCAACCTTGATTGACTTACCGATCTCAAGTTCTGTAACGTCAACGTCGAGCTTCTCAGGAATCTTACCGTAAGGAGCAGTAACCTTGAGCTGACGGATAGAGAGGCTCATACGACCACCGGCACGTACACCAGCAGCGTGACCAACGAGGTTTACAGGGATACCAACAGTGATTGGCTTCTCAGGAGTTACCTCGAAGAAATCAACGTGAAGGAGAGCGTCTGTTACTGGGTGGAACTGGAGCTCCTTGAGGATAGCAATGTGCTTCTCGCCCTCGATTTCGAGGTTGATAACGTAGATGTTTGGAGTGTAAACAACCTTACGGAGCTCTGCGAATGAAACAGCGAAAGCCTTAGCTACAGGAAGACCGTTCTCGTCCTTCTTCTCACCATAGAGGTTACATGGTACGAGACCTTCCTTACGCATCAGCTTTGATGCCTTCTTACCCATGTCAGTTCTGTTCTGACCTTTTACTGAAATTTCTAACATAATTTGTGTTACTCTAAATTAAGTTGTTAAACGATAATTTGTTAATTGCTTAATTCGCCATCACACGAGAATGTCATCTCGATTTTCGGGATGTGCTCAAAAAAAGCGCTGCAAAGGTACTTATATTTCTTGACTTAAGCAAGGATTTTTAGAAAAATCGTCACTTTTTCTGCTAAAAATACTAATTTTATTTGGATAATCGCATCATTTTTCATAATTTTGCACTCGTTATGAAGAGATTGTAGCCTGAAGCGCAGGTTAGCTAATGGAAACAGTCAATCTATGAACACAAAAGAATAAAAGACTAATAAGGTGCAATGATTAACAGAGAACTAATCCGTATCAAAGCCGTGCAACTTACCTATGCGTATTTCCAGAACGGTAACCACAACATCGACAACGCTGAAAAGGAACTTGTTTTCAGTCTGTCAAAATCGTATCATCTTTACAACTACCTTCTTCAGCTCATCGTTGAAGTAACAAAGATGGCGCGCAAGCACCTTGAAGTTGCTGTTGCTCGTGCTCAGCGTGAGGGACAGCCTTTACCTTCTTCCAAGTTCGTGGACAATAAGTTTTCTTTCCAGCTTGAGATTAACAAGATGCTTCAGGAGTTCTATGACAGTCAGAAGCATATCTGGGAAGACAACATCGAATACGTTAAGAAACTTTATCTCCAGATAGAGGCAAGCGATATATATAAGGAATATATGAGCGATGCCGAGAATAGCTATGAGGCTGACCGTGAATTGTGGCGTAAGCTCTATCGTCAGTTCATTCAGGACAATGACGATCTCGCTGCTGTTCTTGAAGAGATAAGTCTTTACTGGAATGATGACAAGGATGTTGTTGATACATTCGTCCTGAAGACAATCAAGCGTTTTGAGGAAAAGTCAAATGCGAACTTTGAATTGCTTCCTGAGTATCGTGATGAGGAGGATCGTGAGTTTGCCCGCAAGCTTTTCCGTGCTTCTATCCTCAATACAGAGCAGTATCAGCGCTATATGACAGAGGCTTCACTTAACTGGGATTTCTCTCGTCTGGCATATATGGATGTTATCATCATGCAGTTGGCTATCACCGAGATGCTCAACTTCCCTAACATCCCAGTCAATGTCACAATCAACGAGTATGTGGATCTTGCCAAGCTTTATTCTACACCTCGTTCTGGTGGCTATATCAACGGTATGCTTGATGCCATCGCTCGCCATCTCATTGAGACTGGCAAGATGCTGAAGGTTATGCCTGAGAAGAAGTAAAGCCCCGCCAATATTTACTATTTGACTATTTACTATTTACTATTTACTATTTTGTCGCAACTATAGACGAAAAGTAAATGCCCATAGAGAATAGGAAATAGTAAATGATTAAATGGTAAATAAATTGTAAATAGTAAATAGTTAAATAGTAAATAAAATATGACTTCAATTTTTCTTGCAGCACAGGCCCAGCAGGGTGGTGGCTACTCAATGCTCATTATGATGGTTGCAATCTTTGCAATCATGTGGTTCTTCATGATTCGTCCTCAGCAGAAGAAGCAGAAGGAAATCCGTAATTTCCAGAACTCTCTTCAGGAAGGTACGGAGATTGTTACAGGTGGTGGTCTTCATGGTACTGTGAAGAAAATCAACCTCGAGAAGGGCACAGTTGACATTGAGATTGCTCGTGGCGTTGTTGTGACCTGTGACAAGAACTATGTCTTCGCTGATGCTTCTGCTGCTCAGCCAACAAAGTAAACAGTAATAGGTGAACAAACCAATGGGCGTCAAGCCGTACAAGGTTATAAGGGACTTCTTGTTCAGTGCTGTGAATAAGGAGTTCTTTGTGTTTCTCTTTTTCCTTGCCGTAAGTGCCGGATTCTGGTTTATGACGGTACTTAATGAAACAACCGAAAAAGAGATTCCTGTGCCTGTGCAGTTTATTGGCGTTCCGCATAATATTGTTATTACTGAACCTCTGCCTGATACTATACGTGTTGTGGTTCGTGATAAGGGATTTGTGCTGATGTCTTACCTTCATGGTGACATCGTAAAGCCGCTGAAAATCAATTTCACTACCTATGCTCGTGGTAATGGTAAGGGAAGTGTAACTATTTCTGAGGTGCAGAAAACGTTGGGCTCAATGTTCTATGCCAGCAGTAAGATAGTTTCCGTCAAGCCTGAGAAAATGGATTTCCTCTTCAACTTCGGAATGTCGAAGATTGTCAAGGCGCATATTGATGGCATTATAAGACCTGCTGATACATATTACCTTGCCCGTACTGCAATATCTCCTGATAGTATCAAGATATATGCCACTCAGGCTATGCTGGATAGTATCAAGGAACTCTTCACAGAGAATATAGATCTTGTAGGTTTCAAAGATACTATAACGAAGGATATCCCTCTAAAGAAGATAAAGGGCGTAAAGATGGTGCCTGACCATATCAAGGCTACTTTCTTCCCCGATATGCTTACGGAGAAAGTTGTACAGGTGCCTATCGTTTCTGTCAATATGCCAGACGGTTTGGTTCTTCGCACTTTCCCTACAAAGGTTAACGTGAAGGTCGTTGCAGGCAGAAGTCGTATTGATGCTATTCGTCCAGAGAGCTTCAGCGTGGTGGTTGACTATGATGATGTGGCTACCCATCCTTCTGACAAGTGCAGTCTCATTCTTCGAACTGTGCCTAACGGAATAGCAAATGCTTCTCTTGAGATGCAGCAGGTGGACTATCTTATCGAGAATATCAGATGATGATTCCACTGTGAGTCTTCTTTGATTCCTATTTATAAGGTGCTTATGAGAATAGCTATAACAGGCGGTATAGGCTCAGGAAAGTCGTATGTTTGCCAAAGGCTGAAGGAACGTGGCATTGGAGTATATGACTGTGATGCTGGTGCCAAGAAACTGATGGCTTCATCCGAGGAAATACGAAGTGCTCTTGTGAAGCTCATTGGTGAGGATGCCTATGACGGCTGGACGCTAAATAAAGCCGTTGTTGCAAAATTCCTGCTTGAGTCTGAAAGCAATAAGCAGGCTATCAATGCAATAGTTCATCCTGCCGTGATACGCGACTTCTATGCCTCTGGTCTTCAGTGGATGGAGAGTGCTATTCTGTATGAGGCTCATCTTGAGCATACCGTTGATAAGGTGGTATGTGTTACGGCTCCTGAGAACGTGAGAATAGATAGGGTAGTGAAACGCGACTCTATCTCAAAGGAAAGAGCTAAGCAATGGATTGATGCACAGACACCTCAGCAAGAAATTGCCAAACGTGCTGATGCCGTTATCGTAAACGATGGGGTTGAGGACGTTGATAAGCAGATTGACAAGGTTCTGACCTTGTTTAATAAAATAGATTGATCTTAACATAGAATAATAAATATATTAATCATAAAAAAGAAACATGCAACAAACAATTCTTGCCATTTCTGGCAAACCAGGACTTTACAAGTTAGTTTCACGCGGTAAGATGAACCTTATCGTTGAGTCACTCGATGCAAGCCACAAGCGTATGCCTGCTTTCGCTACTGACCGTGTAACATCACTTTCAGATATCGCAATGTACACTTACGAGGAGGATGTTCCTTTGATGAAGGTTCTTGCTGCTCTCCGTGACAAGGAAGAGGGTAAGAAGGCTTCAGTTAACTATAAGAAGGCAAGTGGTGCAGAGCTTCAGGAGTACTTCGGTTCTTTCCTTCCAGACTTCGACCGTGAGCGCGTTCACACAAGCGATATCAAGAAGCTCCTTCAGTGGTATGATATCCTCGTAGAGGCTGGCATTACAGACTTCGAGGATCCAGAGACAGAGGCTGCAGAAAATACAGAGGAAAAATAAGTAATTAAATGAAAAGTGAAAAATGCTACATTTTTCACTTTTCGCTTTTCATTTATAGGAATATGCTGCTTGATATATTAGCAATAGTAGTTGGCATCTTTGTAGTGCTGAAGGGGGCGGACTTTCTTACGGATGGTGCTGTGTCCTTGGCTCAACGTGCTGGTATTCCAGAGATGGTTATCGGACTTACGGTTGTTGCCCTCGGAACCTCCATGCCAGAGCTTTTCGTGAGCCTTACCTCTGCTATTCAGGGTACTACCGATATTGCCGTGGCAAATGTAGTGGGCAGTAATATTTTTAACGTACTGCTTATTGCCGGTACAGCCGCTGCCGTAGCTCCAATGACAATCTCAAAGGGAACTGTGCGTAGGGATATTCCTGTTGCCGTTGGTGCTTCCGTCATTCTTCTTTGCTTTGGCATATATGGCGAGATAAATCGTTGGGCAGGTGCTCTTTTCGTGCTCCTTCTCATTGCATATATGATATATGCGGTAAAGACAGCCTCTTCTGATGATGAGTCAGATGTAGAGGACAAGAAACTAACCGTTTGGGGAGCTGTTATAAGACTGATAGGAGGACTTGCAGCTCTCGTACTGGGTAGTGACTGGTTTGTGAGTGGTGCTACAAGTGTGGCTGCTTCTCTTGGCGTAAGCGATGCTATTATCGGACTTACAATCGTTGCAGGCGGTACTTCTCTTCCTGAACTTGCCACAAGTGTTGTGGCTGCTCGTAAGGGACAGTCGGCTATCGCTATGGGCAATGTCATAGGCTCATGCGTGTATAACATACTTCTCATAATTGGCGTTACAGGTCTTATCTCGCCTATGGTCATTGGTGGAATAACTCCTCTCGACTTTGGAATGATGATGCTTAGCATAACCCTTCTGTGGCTCTTCTCATTCACTAAATATGAAGTAGAGCGTTGGGAAGGCTTTGCCATGTTGGCTTTGTTCGCAGGATATATGGCATATCTTGTTTACACCGTTTAGAAATTGAAGATGAAACAGAAAAGATTGTTATTCTATCTGCCTTGGTTGCTGGTAGCAGCCTTGTGTATGCCGCTCGTGGGCTGTAGTAGCGATGATGATGAGCCTGAAAGTAAGACTTTTACGTTCGGACATTTCAAATTGAAAGGTGGATATCTGATAGGCTTTCCTACTTATACCACAACTTGCTGGAATAATTGGAGAGATAATGGAGAGTCTTTCGATGTGTATATGGTTCAGAATGGTAAGATCTATGATGCGGGGGCTATTCATTCTACTGACACCATCTTAACAGATGATGAGAAAGGAAAGAAGCATTTGGCTTTCGAGGTGGGAATTCCAGAGGCTGTAAATAAAGGAGAGGCTATTGATGTCATAGCCTTTAATAGTGTTGAGACTTCTTTGTCTTCTGGGAATATTGAATGTAAAGTAAATTTGAAACGAGGTGGTACAATGCCTTTATGGGCTTATTCTGAACATTCATCTACGGCAGCAATTTCGGAAAGTAATTCATTGTCAACCATTGAACTCTTGTATGTCTTGAATAAAACTTCCAATGATATCACAGTCAAGCACAAGGGATTTGAAGTTAAGGATAAATGGTATTATACCAAGGCGAATGTAGTTGTAACTCCTGATCTGAAAGCTACCCCAAAAGGTTCTTCTGTGAGCGATGATGTCTTTACTGGTGCTTATAAAGCGGCTGCTAATGATGAGACTAAAATATGGAGCTTTTATGTTCCGACAGGAAAGAAAATAAAAGATGCGCGACTCGTTCTGGAAATCAATGGTAAGGAAGTAAAGACACAGCCTATCTCGTCAGATATAAGTGTAGAATTTGGTAAATTTTATCTTATGGCAGTACAATGGGATGGCAAGAGTCTGAAATGGATATTGAGTGATAGCGAGACTCGCGGTCTAAAAGGAAAGGATATGTTTAGTAATGCTGATATAGTAGTCTGTGACAATAACGGCTCAGATTTTTAGCATTGCGAAATAATTATCCATTATCAATTATAAATTATCAATTAAAGCCATTGTAAATGGCTTTCAGAGTGCTTGGTAACCTCTTAAAAAACAAGAAAATGAATAGAAAATCATCTCAGGTGAGCGTGCTTTTTCTGCTTTTCAGCGTGCTCTTTTGTGTATGTCTCATAGCATCCAATGTTTTTGAGACAAAGCAGATAGCTTTTTTCGGGCATAGTCAGACAGGTGGTGTTATTGTCTTTCCAATCTCCTATATCATCAATGATGTGGTGTGTGAGGTCTGGGGATTTCGTAAGGCGAGACTTCTCATCTGGCTTGGCTTCCTCATGAATTTCTTCTTTGTAGCCGTAGGAGCGTTGTGCGACTGGTTGCCTGGAGCAGAATACTGGACAGGTGACGAGGGTTTTCACTATGTTTTCGGACTTGCCCCACGAATTGCTGCGGCCTCTTTTGTGGCATTCCTTGCAGGATCTTTCGTCAATGCCTATGTAATGAGTAGGATGAAGATACGCGATGCAGGAAAGAACTTCTCTTTGCGTGCTATTCTCAGTACTGTATTTGGCGAGGGTGTTGATTCTATCCTGTTCTTCCCGCTTGCTTTAGGTGGAATAGTACCTACAGACGAACTTCCTTGGCTTATGCTTGCTCAGGTATGTCTAAAAACAGGCTACGAGATCATTGTCTTGCCTATCACCATCCGTGTTGTGCGTTGGGTAAAGAATCGTGAACAGGAAGATGTGTATGACAATGGAGAGAAGTATAACGTCTTTAAGATCTTTAATGTTTAACGGATTTGTGGACGTGTCTTCGATGCTGAACTGACAATAATTACCGATCTTACCAATCTTATTCCAATAAATTGTGAATATGCAAGATTGAAAAGATTGTGCAGATTGGTAATTATTGTCAGTAAAAAGCAGCTTGCTGCCAAATCGTAATAGAATCGTTCAACTCTGTCGGACTATCGTTAATTTTAAATTTTCAATTTTCAATTGTATAATCATGGCAAATCGCGAAAATGATAACCTTCAGTCTCTTGGTAAGAAGACTGAATATCGTCAGGACTATGCTCCTGAGGTACTTGAGAGCTTTGAGAACAAACATCCAGAGAATGACTATTGGGTACTGTTCAACTGCCCAGAGTTCACTTCCCTTTGTCCTATTACTGGTCAGCCAGACTTTGCAGAGATAAAGATTCAGTATGTGCCTGATGTCAGGATGGTTGAGAGCAAGAGTCTGAAACTCTATCTCTTCTCTTTCCGCAATCATGGAGACTTCCACGAGGATTGTGTCAATATCATTATGAAAGACCTTATCCGCCTCATGGATCCTAAATATATAGAGGTTACAGGCATCTTCACTCCACGTGGTGGTATCAGCATCTATCCGTATGCCAACTATGGCCGTCCGGGAACAAAGTACGAGAAACTTGCAGAGCACAGATTCATGAATCATTAAGATTCACGTTATTTGTGAACACCGAAAACACGGAAGAAACGGAAGTTTCGCTTGTATAATAATTAATGCGATATTAATGTGTTATTAACGGACATTATATGTTCTCACTTCGTGAGGATAACATTAATTGTCATAGATTTCACATTAATGTCGCATTAATTTTTCATATATATTTGGAGAAATCAGATATTTTGCGTATTTTTGCACACAGATATAAGTAAAATCAAAATATTAACCCATAAAAACAATTAATAAGAACCAGAAAGTACATCAATTAAAAACAATTAGATGAGCGGTAACGTTCCCCTATGCTGATGATAGTCTCAGACTTTCTCGGCAAGAGTTGGTAAATCTATTACACTAATCCATGGGTGAGCAACTACTGATTCTCTCGACATAAAATATACATAGAGCTATTTGCTCTTGTTCTCTCAATCCGAAATCGCCAGTTTCAACAAGTGAGAACAGGAAAAGCAATAAGCTCCGTGTCCGTTTAGGGCATGGGCTTATCGTATCCTTTTCTACTTGTGCGGTGTTTGGCGATACCAGGATTGAGGACGAGGATTTCGGAAGGTCTGCGCCCTTTTATTTTTTTAGTATCATGAACAAATCAATTGCACAAATCTCGTTTTTGACATTTGTCTTTTTATTCCTGTTTGGTAACAAAATGGCAAATGCTGATGATGTTATAATCAAATGTCGTCTCGATAGCGTAATAAACTATGATACGAAAATTTATTACACTTATCATCCTAACGGTCAGTTACATACAAAAACAAACTCAGAAGGAACTTGGGAGTATGACGAAAGAGGACGTAAGGTTAGGTTCGAGCCGAATAATGCTAATTCATATTCGATGCAATGGTATTACCATAATGAAACTGATGACTTGATTGACTATTACATAGAAAGTTATTATAATGGTTATAATAGTTTTACATATGATTATGATAACAACAATAGGCTTATAAGCGTAAATGAGCAAGTAGACAGGATGGGCGAATCTTATTCTTCGTCGGAAACTTATTCTTATGACTCAAATGGGAATCTTATTCGTTTCGCAACTGATTACACGAATACTAATGCAGGGTGGCTTAACGGTATGACAAAATGTTATGATAATGGTCATGTAGTTTCAGTCGAAGAGTACGATATTTACCTCCCCCCCTTTGGAATATCTCATTCAAAACAAAGAACCGAATATGTATATGATGCTAATTGGTTGTTAGTTTCAGAAAAGTTATACAATATTTCTGAAACTGACGAAGCCACTTTAGAAAAAGAAATCCAATATGGATATGATTCAGAAGGTAGATGTATAAGCAAAACAAACCTTGTTTCCTTTGATGGTGTAATGGCAGAATCCACAAAAGTTGATTCTATTTATAATGACAATTCAATAATTGTTAAGAATTACGAAATGTCATTCGGTGAATGGAAGGAACTTTCTGCCAATGAGAAAATATTTGATTCAAATGGCAGAATTATATGCGAAAATAATTATATCAAAAAAAATGATGATATGATTAAAAATTCATATAAAACATGGGATTATGACTTAAATGGAAAGTTATTGTCACATAAAAGCTATGTTTTAGAAGGTGCAAGTTACAAACTTACATCGTCAGAATCATGGGCATATGACACGGCTGGAAATCTAACAAATCACGTAAAATCATCTGGTGAATCAGAGTCTTGGACATATGATCCTACAGGTAATTTGACCTCTCATAAACATAATAATCGATATGGACTTATTGATTTATCAGAAGAATTTTCATATGATTCAGATGGAAATGTCATAAAAAAGTTTTTGGAGAAATGGATATGTTCTGATCAAAACGGAGCTTATATAAGTGGGAGTAGATATGAATACAAATATGATTCTTTTCAAAACACAATTCAGTCAGATGAATATTCAAAGAAAGTTTCTGATGATGTCTGGGAAATGACAAAAAGAGTCAAGTATTATTATGACACATCTATTAATGAGGCTGAGATATTTATGGGAGATAATGAAAACCTGCCTGTGGAGAAGCATGTGTCAAAATTGTTGTATTACATCACCTACTTAAAAATAGGTTCTTATAAAACGACATATTACTATAGTCAACCTGATATAGAACTTATTGATGGAATTGCGTATTTTAAGGATACGACAGAAGAAAAAGTAAAATCAATATCATACATTCGAACTTTCAACAATACTAAGTGGCAAGCTCTATATATTCCGTTCTCTATGAGTTATCGTGATTGGAAGGATGATTTTGAGGTGGCTTATGTCAATAGTATTCGTCAGTTGGATAGAGATGATGATGGTGCTATTGACGAGACCATAATGGATGTCGTGAAAATAAAGAGCGGTTCTCTTATTCCTAACACGCCATATCTAATAAGGGCAAAGACTACTGGCGAGAAAAAAATATCGGTGACTAATGCCGTCCTCTATAAGTCGGAGGAAAATAGCATAGATTGCAGAACGACTATTGCAGAATATACATTCACAGGCACTTATAAAGCTATTCCTGCATCTACGCTTATAGCAAACAACTATTATGCTATGGGTGGTGGTGCTCTCATTATGACTGATGGTAGTAGTGGTTTGAATCCTTATCGTTGGTATATGAAGATAGAGCCTCGTAGTCCTATGTATAACGTAAGTAATGCAGCAAAGACAATCACTATCAATGTGGTAGGTGAGGAAGAAACGACTGGCGTTGAAGAGTTGCGAGTTACGAATGACAAATCACCAGTCTATGACATGAACGGCAGAAAGGTTAATGAGAATAATTTGAAGCCGGGCATTTATATCAATAATGGAAAGAAAGTAATCATTAAATAATAGCGATTATGAGAAAGAAGTATAATAAACCGAAAATCTTGGTAGAAAAGATGAACCTCCCCTTGCTTGTAGAAACAAGTGAGGTACAAGTTGGAGGCACAGGCACACCAGATGCCAAATGTTTTTCCTCTGCCTACTTTGAGGATGAGGAATATGAAGAATAATGCAATTTTACCCATAGATAAAGTTTTTAACATCTATGTTTAGAAGAGGGCATCTCGTGAGAGATGCCCTCTTTTGTTTTTCAGGAATTCCAACCCAGAAAAAAGAATTTTTACATAACTCTGCAACTCGTCACCCTCAGCGCTGCAAGTTGTTGTGACTCTTGATGCTACAGCGGTGATTCATTTGATTTCACTCGTCACCCACTCGTCACCCGAATCCTTGTATCTTGTTGAGAATGTGGAATATACAAGGTCAATTCACTCGTCACCACTTTTCAACGATTTTCGGGTGACGAGTGAAATTCTACTCCAAATTGCTCTATATCAAGTTGATACAAGCGTGAGGGTGACGAGTGGGTGACGAGCTATAAAAATGAATCACCGCTACAACTCTCTGAGGCTTAAACTATTACAACGCTGAGGGTGACGAGTTGCAGAGTTGTTCTAAATTTCTTTTTTCAGAGTTTAAAACACAACGAAAAGGGAAACGGATTGCTGTTTTATCTGAAAAGACACGAAATTATTACTGCGCCAACAATCAGATACATCAGATAAATCCGTTTCCCTTATTATTTTTCAGTAAAATTATAAATAATCAGTTAAAGTAAGTCCTGTGTAACTCTCATTTTTCGCCGATTCTAAGGAACGGACTTGAAACGAACCTGGAACGGAGGTGGAACGGACCTATAACAATTGGGCTTGATATTCAACCGGCTGAGATTTCAGCCAGTTATTTTTTCTGCAGAACACATTGCCAAAATGTGGTCAAGATGGTCAAGGTCAAAATGGTCATTTTCATTTTCGGATGTGTCATTGCTCGCTATATATAAATAGAATATTTATATATAGTGGAGGTTTTTGACTTCCTCAAAATCATTTTGACCAAAATGACCATGACCAAAATGACCGCAGGTTGGGTGCTTCCTCCAAGTCCCAAGTAATTCCTATGTAAGTCCCTTGTAAGTCCCATTTTTCGCCTATTCTTAGGAATGGACCTGGAACGGAGGCATAGCGGAGGCAGAACGGAGGATGGGCGAGGGTATGGCGAAGGCAGAGTTTTAACGTTATTTCGAATTTGTCGAACTGACGTTAATTATTGTCAGTTAAAAACAGCTTACGGTTTGCCATCTAGGCAATTGGCTTTCCCTTTGGCCGCCGAGCTAAACCTTCGTCGAGTTCACGTAGTTATTAAAGTGAAAAATAGGGGGAAAATTCTTATGCGATGAGCGGAAAAGATAAAAATGATACTGATGTGAAATTGGCATGAGTCATAAAAACGAGGAGAAATACCCTTCTGATATACTGTGTTGAGGGGTAGGGAAAAACATTAGTGATTTTAATGATAAATGGCTTTTGCATCGCATTAAAAATTAGGTAATTTTAAGGAATTTTAATGTGTGTTTTTGAGCGATATAAACTTTTTCTTTACATAAATTTCGTAAGTCATTGAAAAGGTACGACTTATGATTTTTGCCTCGTTTTTGAACAAAATTTAACAGAAAAATAATTGGAAAATCATTTGGAAATTGGAAAAAAATATATTACCTTTGCACTCGGAAAAATTTCTAAATCGGATAACTTTCTGAAGACGGACGAGTGAAAAAGTTTCCCAAAATGGAAAACTTTTTTCTTTTTCAACGAAGAAAAGTTTTCCAAAATAGAAAACTTTTTTGCCGAAGGGATAATAAAAATATGCCTAAACGACTAAACTTGGTATAACAATTAAATTACACATAAGCAACAACTAATTTTAAAAATAATTGCAATGGAATTTCAGAATTTCACAATCCTAAAGCGTGACGGGTCACGCGACCAGTTCTCTCTGGATAAGATTATGACTGCCATCATCAAGGCATTCGAGGCTGTTGATGAGACTTATAGTATTGGGTCTATCTCAAAGATTATCAGTCACTTGGATATTAAGGATGATATCAAGGTGGAGGATATTCAGAATCAGGTTGAGATTGCGCTCATGAAGGAAGGCTACTTTAGTGTGGCTAAGGCTTTCATGCTCTATCGTCAGAGTCATACTGAGGATCGTGAGACACTTGACAAGCTGAATTTCCTTACCGCATATATGGAGGCTGCTAATGCTGCAACTGGTTCAAAGTTTGACGCGAACGCAAATGTTGAGCATAAAAATATTGCAACTCTTATCGGTGAGTTGCCAAAATCAAACTTCATTCGTCTGAACCGTCGTCTCTTGACTGA
The DNA here is from genome assembly GCA_946411565.1 of uncultured Prevotellaceae bacterium. Classification (GTDB taxonomy): domain Bacteria; phylum Bacteroidota; class Bacteroidia; order Bacteroidales; family Bacteroidaceae; genus Prevotella. The sequence goes on from CAMKEM010000023.1 coordinate 39,848, forward strand.
CAGAATAAAGAAGATGTACGGCAAGGAGTATGCTGACAAATACATCGACCTCCTCACTCACCATTTTATATATAAGAATGATGAGACTTCCATTGCGCCTTACTGTGCTTCAATAACCATGTATCCTTGGCTCATTGGTGGCACTACTGGCATTGGTGGAAATTCTACAGCTCCTACGAACCTCAAGAGCTTCTGTGGTGGCTTCGTGAACATGGTGTTCATCGTTAGCTCTATGCTCTCTGGTGCTTGTGCAACTCCTGAGTTCCTGATGTACCTTAATTACTTCATCGGCAAGGAGTATGGTGTAGATTATTGGCAGCACGCAGACAAGGTTGTTGATCTTTCTCTCCGTCAGCGTACAATCGACAAGATCATCACAGATTGCTTTGAGCAGATTGTATATTCTATCAACCAGCCAACAGGTGCTCGTAACTTCCAGGCAGTATTCTGGAATGTGGCTTACTATGATAAGTACTACTTTGAGTCACTTTTCGGCAACTTCTACTTCCCAGACGGAAGCCAGCCTGACTGGAACGGGCTTTCTTGGTTGCAGAAGCGCTTCATGAAGTGGTTCAACAAGGAGCGTACAAAGACTGTTCTGACATTCCCTGTTGAGACAATGGCTCTTCTTGCCGACAATGGTGAGTGCCGTGATAAGGAGTGGGGCGACTTTGCTGCAGAGATGTATGCAGAGGGACATTCTTTCTTCACATATATGAGTGATAATGCCGATTCTCTGTCTTCTTGCTGCCGTCTGCGCAATGAGATTCAGGATAATGGCTTCTCTTATACCCTCGGTGCAGGTGGTGTAAGTACAGGTTCAAAGTCTGTGCTCACCGTGAACCTCAACCGTTGTATTCAGTATGCTGTAAACAATGGTAAGGACTACAAGCAGTATCTTGAGGAGGTTATCGACCTCTGTCATAAGGTTCAGCTTGCATACAACGAGAATCTGAAGGATCTTCAGGAGCATGGTATGCTTCCTCTGTTTGATGCTGGTTATATTAATATGAGCCGTCAGTATCTCACAATCGGCGTTAATGGTCTTGTAGAGGCTGCTGAGTTCATGGGACTTGAGATTACAGCTAATGACAAGTACAAGGAGTTCGTTCAGGGTGTTCTCTCTATCGTGGAGAAACTCAACAAGCAGTATCGCACAAAGGATGTTCTCTTCAACTGTGAGATGATTCCTGCTGAGAACGTGGGTGTAAAGCATGCTAAGTGGGATCGTGAGGATGGTTACTTCGTGCCACGCGACTGCTACAACTCATATTTCTATGTAGTAGAGGACGAGAGCCTTAATATCGTGGATAAGTTCAAGCTCCACGGCGCTCCATACATCGAGCACCTCACGGGTGGTAGTGCTCTTCACATGAACCTTGAGGAGCATCTTTCAAAGGCTCAGTATAAGCAGTTACTTAAGATTGCGGCTAACGAGGGCTGTAACTACTTCACATTCAATATTCCTAACACTATCTGTAACGAGTGTGGATGTATCGACAAGCGTTATCTGCATGAGTGTCCTAAGTGTCATTCAAAGAATGTTGACTACATGACTCGTATCATCGGTTATCTGAAGCGTGTGAGCAACTTCTCTCAGGCTCGTCAGGAAGAGGCAAGTCGTCGCTACTACGCTGGTCAGAACAAGATGACTGTGTAATATACAAAAAGGAGATTTCAACCACATAAATGAAATATGTTAATACAGGAGTGGTCTTTCAGGAAATACCTGATGAGACCACTCTCTCCATAAATATAAGTAACTGCCCATGTCATTGTATGGGCTGTCATAGTGAATATCTGTGGGATGATGTCGGTATGCCGCTTAACGTGATGTCGCTGAAGCCGATGCTTGATGAATATGGTGGGGATGTGACGTGTATTGCCTTTATGGGTGGTGATGCCGAGCCTCGTGAGGTGGATGTGCTTGCGGCTTACGTGAAGAAGACTTGCCCACATCTCAAGACTGCGTGGTATAGTGGGTATAGCGACATTTCAAAGGAAATTCATCTGAAGAACTTTGATTTTATCAAGGTGGGGCCTTATGTTCAGCGTCTTGGTGGTCTTGATCACGAAACGACCAACCAGCGTTTGTATAGGGTAGAGGATGGTAAGAATCTCGTGGATATAACTTCACGCTTTTGGAAAAAACATAATTTTTAAAACTATGAAACCAATTTTTATTGCAGGTCCTTGTGTTATTGAGTCTTCTGAGCTGTTGGATGTAGTGGCTCAGAAACTTGTGGCTATAAACAAGGCTCTTGGTACGGATATAATTTTCAAGGCTTCGTTTGACAAGGCGAACAGAACGAGTATAACGTCTTTCCGTGGTCCTGGTATGGAGCGTGGACTTCAGATGCTTGCGGATGTTAAGGAGAAGTATGGTCTTCGTCTTTTGACTGATATTCACGAATCTTGTCAGGCAGCTCCAGTAGGGGAGGTGGTAGATGTTATTCAGATTCCTGCTTTCCTTTGCCGTCAAACGGATCTTCTTGTGGCTGCTGCAAAGACTGGTAAGACCGTGAATATAAAGAAGGCTCAGTTCCTTAGTGGTGCTGATATGAAGTATCCTGTGCAGAAGGTTCTTGATACAGCCAAGCAAGCCAACGCCCAACACCCATTAACTAACACCCAAGAGGTGTGGCTGACAGAGCGAGGAAATTCCTTCGGATATAATAATCTTGTCGTAGATTTCCGTAACATTCCAGATATGCTTGAGATTGTGCCTCGTGTGATAATGGATTGTACGCATAGCGTTCAGCGTCCTGGAGGTGGCAATGGCTGTACTTCTGGTGATCGTCGCTTCGTGCCTGCTATGGCAATGGCAGCAAAGGCGTTTGGAGCAACTGGCTATTTCTTCGAGGTTCATCCAGATCCAGACAAGGGATTGTCCGATGGTCCTAATATGCTGAAGTTGGATGATCTTCAGCCTTTGATTGAAAAGCTTCTTGCGTAAAATAACGTGAGTTCGATGAATTCGAAATAAATGCATCTCCGATGCTGAATTGACAATAATTCTTCGAAAAGCTCAGGCGCTACGCGGAGTCCCAGTCTTACCAAGATTAATCACATAAAGAAAGGCTCGCTTACGCGAATTTGAGGAAAGTAAATTGGCAATAAATTTTATCAGTAAATTAATTTACTGGTTTAATTTACTTTCCCAATGATATACTCGCGTAAGCGAGCCTTTCTTGTTGGAAGAA
>CAMKEM010000024.1 GCA_946411565.1 uncultured Prevotellaceae bacterium
AACTGATACTCAGCGAGTGTTGCAGGTGACAGGAAAATCGCAAAAAAACTTTTTTTAGTAAATTCGTCGAATTCACGTTAATTTATGGGTTATTTGGGAAGTTTTCGGACACAGACTACATGATCTTTGCCTTCGACATCCAGCTATTACGATTATATTTGCACTTATTTTGGGGCTTTTACGATATTTTTTACCATCTAGGCATCAAAAACTTTGCCAAATTCATCAAAAATACAAAAAATTTCTGTAACTTTGTCCTCTGTAATCATAGCAATTTTTAGTTCATTTTTCCATATAAAGAGTACTAAAGATTTCGCTAATCACCAAATTCATTTGAAGTTCGTAGAACTCATACTAAACATATTAGAACCACATAAACTACCCAACAAGACAATATGCGACACTCATCTTTCAAGCTTATGCGTCAATCTTTATGCATCTTAATCATTTTGTTTGCACTTCAGGCTGTAGCTCAACCTGCTATCACCTATCACAGCAAAGTAGAGGAATGCGAAAAGTACAAAAATGGAAATGAATACCAGAAGGATTTTCTTCTCTTTATGGATATGTTGCAGACAACGCATCCTGCCTTTGAGAAGAACCCACCTTTTGATGTAGAGAAAGAACAGGAACAAGGTTATGCTCATTGTGGACAGTGTAAGGACTTGCTAGAGTTTGCTTTCTACATACAACAAGTTGCATCTAAGATTCATGATGAGCATACAGGAGTAAATTTTTCTGCTAATCAAGGTTTACTTTATCCTTTTCGTCTTTATATTGATGAGAAAGGCTATTATTTGGATATGGTTCAGAAAGGAAATGAAGCATCATTAGGAAAACAAATATCAAAGATTAACGGCAGAGAAATGTCTTTTTTCTACGACCAATTCAAGAAATTCTTTAATACAAATAACGATGCGGGGTACAAGAAGATGTTCAAAAAAAATGCTTGTCTATTCTATTTATGGCAGGAAACAGGACTGTGCGAACGTGATTCATCTATAAATATTTCTTTTACTGACGGCAATTCATTAAAGCTGTCCCCTGTGCCGACACAATTTGTTAATTGGTCCACAATACAAAGAACTCCATCATTTGCTGAGAAAATGCTCCTACAAAGTGGGAAACTGCCATTCTCGTATCAAATTCTTGATGGAGGAATATGCTATCTATTATTTGCGGAATGTGCTGATCGTAATATCTATATGCAGCAATATTTACCTCAAGTAGCAAACAATGCTACGCTTCGTGCGAGATTGGAACAGCAGTTGAAACGTATTCCCATTTTCACAGAGTTTCTTGATTCCATGTTTCGTAATATGAAAGAAAAGAACGTAAAGACTCTTGTTGTTGATGTAAGGATGAACAGCGGTGGTAATAGTACTCTTTGCAATGAATTATTGTGTTGGCTCAAATCTTCAATCACCTGTACAAGGCCAGAGGTGAGACCGTCTCAGTTGGCAGAAGATTACTATAAAGCCACGGGCATGGATGTGTCATTATTACACAGTTCTATTAGTAATCACCCTGTAATTCCAAGTTCCGTGACACCATTCGATGGTAAAGTTATATGGATTCAAGGTGAGCAAACATTTAGTAGTGCAGGATTATTGATAACAATGGCTGTTGATAACAATATTGGAACCGTTATTGGTGAGCCTGCATCATATAGTCCTACTCATTATGGAGATATTGTTCCTTGGATTCTCCCAAATACGCAGACTGCAGGTTCCATCTCACACAAATTATTTGTTCGTCCGGATGAAACTAAAGGAAACGAAATACCTTTAACAAAGATACTCCCTACATCTTTTGAGGATTATGTTAATGGCGTAGATCCATGTTATAACTGGGTAATAAACCATTAAGGGATGACATATAAAAAACATGAGTTCAACGAAAAAAGGAAGCGGATTTATCTGTTTTTATCTGAAGCAAATCACGCAAAATTTAATGTGCAGGCTATCAGAAAAATCAGATAAATCCGTTTCTCTTATTCTTTTACAATCTCAATATCTATAAGTTTGTTTAGATAAAAATTCATCGAAATTTGCCGCATACCCACCAACAATAGGCGGGACTTGCTTTAGCATGATGAACTTTAGCGAATAACTTACGTTATTTAATATGCATTCGATAATTTGCGAAAAAATATTATTACTGTCCGCTAAACACAATAATTGTTTACAAAAAAACAGAGTCCCTATGTACAATTCACATTTCTATCGGACGCAAATAAAAATAGCCCCATCTCACTCGGGGAAAGGGCTATATAGTTAGCGAAACAGTTACACTATCATGCAGATTATAAACCATTTACCTCTTTCAGGTTTGCAATAGCTTGCTTGAGGTCGGCTTGGGTGATACGCCCGAATGGATCGAATCGCTGCTGGCTCTTTGAAGAACCGCCCTTGCCTTCGATGATGTGCCAGGTAGCGCACCAGCAAACAGCCTCCCAATGGTCAGGGGCGATATCGTAATAGTCGATGTATTCGTCGCTGCGTCCGAAATCGATATCACGTTTCAGTTTGAATGCCTCTGAGTATCTCATAAGCATAAACGTAAGATCCTGACGGGTAATCCATTTGTTAGGTGCGAAATAGTCGCCCAAGAACTCAGGGAATCCCATAGTCATAGCTTTCGCCTCGCCCCAAATGATTGCCTTTTCATATTTAGTGCCAGCCACATCCTTGAAACTTGTATTGTATTTTGAGACGTTAGGCTTTCCTGCCATTTCGTAGAGATAATTCATCACATAGCCACGTGTAAGGCAGTCGCTTTCCTTGACGCCCGGATCCAATGGAGAATATTTCTCCTGAGCAGCCTGTGTACCGTTTGAAACATCGTTAATCTTCACGCCAATGTTAACCCAAAGGTAGAGCTTGTTATCTTCGCCCGTAGATACCTCGCCACCAAGATCAATATACCATTCCTCGTCAATCTTAGATTTTTCGTAAGTACCCTCGCGATGAACTTTTATGAGGTATGGATTGCTACTGAGGTCTAACGATGTGAACTTGTTATGAGCAGCCCACAAGAAACGGAGCTGTGGGGTCTTGGAGAGATCAAGCTTGGTAAGGCTATTGTCCTGACACTCGAGTATTATCAGTTTCGGAGTCTTAGACAGATCCAATGATGTGAGTGCATTGTAGCTGCAGGTCAGCTTGTACAGCTCAGGGTGATGGCTCAGATCCAGACTCTTGATGCCAGTCTTTGCACAGTTGTAAGTCTGCAAGCCCTTCATGTTATTGATGTTTACGTTGCCAAGCAGTTCGTTGTTCCAAATGTTGAGACGCTTCATCATAGAATTATGAGAAAGGTCGAGGGATGTGAACTTGTTGGCAAAACAATCCAAGTGCTGGAGCTTTGGATTATGGGTCAGGTCGAGCTTTGTGAGTTCACATGTACCGCACATAAGATGCTCCAACTCAGGGTTCTGGGTAACGTCAAGCTCCTTGAGTGGATTGGTGTTACACTCGATATAAGCCATTTTAGGGTTGTTTCTTACGTTGAGAGACGTAAGTTTGTTGTCATGACAATATACCCACACAAGATCATCGAGTCCTGTAAAATCGAGCTTAGTGAACTTGTTTTTTGAACACCAGATACCTGTGAGCAATTTGTTATGGCTGAGATCCCAATCAGAAATCTCGTTGTTCATACAATAGATACCACGGAGTTCCTTCAGATACTCAATACCCTTGAGAGACTTAATGCCCATATCCTGACAATAAATGTTGCGGATATAGATTATTTCATTCTCATCCAGAGTACCGTCGCCGTTCTTGTCGTAGTCAGGACCAGAAATCAATTCCCTGAATTTAGGGTCGGGGAATGTGGTAGCGGTGATTTTTACAGGCACAATTTTCTCCGGTACAGCGGTAGAAGTAGAAGTTGTAGTAGAATCTGTTTCCTCCCCTTTTTCTTCTTCTGTTTTTTCTGTTGACGATGTTCCCTCTGAAGTTTCTTCCTTCTCCTTGTTAATGAGGTCGTCGTCATCGTCGTCTTTGCCACATGCTATGGTTAATGAGCCAACGAGCAATAGAGCAATACACTTTAATACATAATGTTTCATTGTTGTTAATAAATATTTTGTTATCGTGAACTCGACGAAATATAATTGCCTGTAAATTTTGCGATTAGTAAAATTTTAGTTATCTTTATTATAACACAAAAAACACAAACAATACTTATAATAGCTTTATGTTAAGCGGTGGCAAAATTACTGAAATTTTCCGAAAAATAGTTGATTTTCACAAATTTTATGATGCATTATAACGTGTTTTAACGGGTATAGATTTTGAGAGTTGAAAGTTGAAAATTGAAAGTTGAAATATTTTGCTGCAAAATTAATAAGGGAAACGGATTTATCTGATTTATCCGAAAGGCATGCTTACGCAAGTTATTGGAAAGGACTCTGCGTAGCGCCTGAGCTTTGCGAAGAAATTACAAGTAAATTAAACCAGTAAATTTTTCCAATAAATTAATTTTCAGATAAATCAGATAAATCCGTTTCCTTTTTTCATCGAACTGACGTTAATCAGTATCTACTCGTATATCGTAGTGTCTTCTATTCCTGCACCTGCAAGGGCTTCCTTGCGCTCAACACAGGTTCCACACTTGCCACAGTGTACATCGCCTCCCTTGTAGCAAGACCAGGTTTCACTATAATCTATGTCCAAAGCCTTACCACGACGCGCAATATCGGTCTTTGTGATAGATGTATAAGGTGCCTTGACATTCACATTAATATATGTTCCTGCCTTTGTTGCCTCATTAATAGCATTGATAAACTCTGGACGGCAATCAGGATAGATGCTGTGATCTCCACCATGATTCGCAATAAGAACATTGGCCAAGCCTCTGCTCTCCGCTATTCCTGCTGCTATCGAAAGCATTATGCCATTACGGAAAGGCACTACGGTTGATTTCATATTCTCATCGGCATAGTGTCCTTCAGGAATTGCATCAGCACCTTCAAGAAGGCTTGACGTGAAATACTTGCCCATAAATGCCAATGGAATTACAAGGTGCTCTATGCCAAGACGCTCACAATGCTTTGCTGCCAGCGGTATCTCCTTGGCATTATGGTTTGCTCCATAGTCGAAACTTATGGCGAGAGCTATGCTATCTGCATATTCATAAAGCAAAGTGACGGAATCCATTCCGCCACTTACTATGATTACTGAATCTTTCACTTGATAAATAGAAAATTGACTTGCTTTAGCTTGTTGAGCCTTAGCAAATAAAGATAAAAATTATTAGTCTGTTGAAAAACGAAAATTGAAAACTAAAAATTATGTGCGGAATTAATTTTCAGTTTTCAACTTTCAATTTTCAATTATATTAGAACTGCCACCACTTCTTCTTTGGTTTCTCATACTCATAAGAAGAAGGATGCTGGGAGTTAATGTCATTCCATGTCTTGTGGTAATGAATCATCTGGTAGATGGTTCCCCAGTCAGGAAGTCCACCGATATTACGGTCATCAATCCACATATCCACCTTGAGCTTTCGTGAGAAGTGGTTGTTGTTCTCAAGCGACTCTTCTGGATAGTCACGGTTTACTGCATAGAACTCTACTCCACGCTCCTTGCACCAGTCAACAGCCTCCTGAAGAAGTTCATCTTCACGAACAGTCCAGAGGACTAGTTTATGATGCTCAGCGATAAGCATCTTCAGCGTCTCTGTTGCAAATGGGAGCTCGTTACCGATTTCTGGATAACGATGCTCCACAATTGTTCCGTCGAAATCTACAGCTATTGTCATATTAACGCTTTACTGAAGTGTCATCTGGATTACCATAATGGCTCTGTGTATAGCTGCCATATCCATAGCCGTATGTTCCGTATCTGCTTCTATATCCATAAGAATAGTGTGCATACTTACCATACTTACCATAGCCGTAAGCATAGCCATACTTCTTCTTAGACATATCAATACCGTTGATTACGACACATGCGTTTGGAAGCTTGTTCTCCTCTGCAAGAGAGTTGAACATATCGAAGCTGCTTCTTGATGTATAGTCAGCACGGCAAACGAATACGGTAACATCAGTAACACGACCTACGCTCAATGTATCAGTTACAAGACCTACAGGAGCGGTATCGATGATAACATAGTCGTATCTTTCCCTAAGAAGGTTCATAACATCATCGAGAGCAGAACGAGAGATAAGCTCGGTTGGGTTTGGTGGGATAGGACCTGCAAGGAGAAGGTCGAGAGAATCATTCACACCAGAAGGCAGAATCTGCTCATCAATATCCCTCATTGTGATACCTGTACGAGTAAGGAGGTTGGTGATACCGTGGGTCTTATCGTTGAGCTCGAAAAGACGGTTCAGACGAGGACGACGGATATCAAGACCTACGAGAACAACCTTCTTGCCAAGGAGCGCAAAGCTGACTGCAAGGTTAGCAGCACAGAATGTCTTACCCTCACCAGATACACTTGACGTGAACATTATCACCTTCTCGTTCTGTTTCAATATGAACTGGAGGTTCGTTCGCATAGATCGGAATATTTCCTCCATCTGGTCATTTCGGTTCTCATGAACAACGATGTCAGCCTTAGTCTTTGCTGTCTCATTTGCCATAGCAACATCGGCAACGATAGGAAGCTTAGTAAGTTTCTCAACATCACTATGTCCCTCAATACGATAGCGAAGAAGCTCGATGAGAACAAAGATGAGGAATGGAAGCACGAAACCAAGAACAACAGAACCAAGCATAATGGCTGAGTTACGTGGCTTTACCTTACCACTAGATACAGGAGTATCGATAAGCTTACCCTTGTCGGCTGTAGCAGCAAGAGAGATAGAGTTTTCCTCTCGCTTCTGGAGAAGCATAAGGTACAGACCTGATGTTACCTCCTGCTTACGACCAATCTGTGTCAATACACGCTCCTGCTCTGGAGTCTGAGAAATCTGACCGCTGAACTTAGCAACCTGACGAGCCATAGCATCACGTGAAATCTCACCATTGCGGATAGCCTGAACGAGAGCACTCTTCAAGCTCTCCAACAACTGATCAAGCTGAGCTGTCATCTCAAGAACCTTAGGGTTCATTTCAGAAGCTGTGCGGAGCAAACGGTTACGCTCAAGAACACCTTTATTATATTCTGTAATAAGAGCAACAGAAGCCTGATCGGTCAAACCTACGTTAGAAGGAAGAACCTGATACTTGTTAGCTGGCTGGTTTACTACGTCCTGAATGCTACGGAGAAGAGCGAGCTGTGTATTTGCAGCAGCAAGATCTCTTTCGTAAGAGTTAGTGTTAGTAAGCGACTGTGTTGCCTTAGCTGTTACATCGACAACGCTGTTACTACGCTTATAACTCTCAATGCTACCATCAGTAAGATTAAGTTCATCGTTGATCATCGTAAGACGATCGTTAATGAATGCCTCTGTACGAACTGCAATCTCATTCTTATCCTCATTAGCCTGACGATTATATACAACAGCAAGCTGATTAAGATAGTCGATACCACGCTGAACATTACCATCCTGAAGTGAAAGGTTTGCGATGGTGGTAGTCTTTGAAGATGGCTCTACACCAAGACCAAAGGCATATTTGATACCAGCCTCAGAAGGATTGCTGATGATAGCCTTCATGTGCTTGATCTTTGCCATTGAAATAAGGTTACGACCATTAGGAGTAATGGTAATAACACCTACCTTTGTGCGGATGATACAAGGAAGAGCCTGAGCATTCTTTGCAACCTCCTTAGCAACAATCTGCTCTGTATCAGAATCAACATATTTATAGTTGACCTTGATATTGTACTTATTATCACCAGCGCCCTCGATATCAACATTTACAGGAGCCTCGAGTTCCTTTACATGCTCTACATCCATATCAACAGAGATAGGCTGATTCTTGTAAAGGAGCTGCTTTTTGAACTTTCCTACGCCAAAATAGTTGACATAGAGCTTAAGGTCGGTTACGGCAGCAATAGAAAGTGACTGTGACTTCAACAATTCCAACTCGTTGTCGAAACCTGAAGTATTAGTCATGAAGCCAAGGTTTGCCACATTCTGCAAAGCACTACCACGACGTGTAGCCTGTGGAGTGTCATCATCCTTGATAAGCATTTTTGCAGAAATAGAATACACCGGCGAAGCATAACGCAGATACACCATAGCACAGCCCACACAGATGATAAGTGAGAGCAAATACCACTTCCAGTTCAATATCAACGATGTTAATATGAACTGGAGATTAAATACGCCACTGACCTTATCGTCAGAGGTTGTCTGTTTCACTGCAGACACTTTGTTTTCTTCCATTCTTTTATTTTATAATGTTTTTATTATTTCTTTTTATTATAACACAAAGACACAGGAAAATACTTGCATCCAAGTGTTTATTTTACATTATTAATTATCAATTTCAAATTAGCTTGCTTAATATGCCGCCTTATCTGGTCGGACAATCGACAGAGCCGTCATGAAGATTATCTTTATATCAAGCCACATTGACCAGTTTTCAATATACCAGATATCTTTCTGAATACGTCCTTCCATCTGCCAAAGTTCCTCAGTCTCGCCACGGAAACCTGTTACCTGCGCATAACCTGTAATACCAGGCTTTGAGAAATGTCTTACCATGTATTTGTCAATGAGCGCAGAGTATTTCTCTGTATGGAAGACCATGTGAGGACGAGGTCCTACGATACTCATATCGCCTTTCAGCACATTCAGGAACTGAGGGAACTCGTCGAGGTTCGTCTTTCTCATGAACTCACCAAATGGGAACTTTCTAGGATCGTGCTTTGTAGCCTGTACCCTATCGGCATCGGCATTCACATGCATAGAGCGGAACTTATAACACATGAACGAATCTCCGTTAAGTCCTGTTCTCTTCTGCTTGAAAAACACAGGTCCCTTGCTCTGTGTCTTGATGATAACTGCAATAATCGGAAACAAAGGCAAGAGCATCAGCAAAACAAATACACTAAAGACTATATCAAAGATACGTTTCGCAACTCTGTTCCCCAAGAACATAAGTGGCTCATGATGATTCGTGAAGATCACCGTATCACCAAATTTCTCAGGACGTAGCGACAACTGGAGATTACTGAAGATACGAGGAACATAATAGAATCTGATTACATTTTTGTCACAGAACTCCATTATGTGTCGCAACTCACCAGCCTCGCTATGAGACAGGCTGCAATAAAGCTCGTCCATTGCAATTTCGCCATTAGGATACTCTTCCATCATTTTCCTGAAATCATCCCTTGAGCCAATTCTCGGAAGAGAAGGAGGAGCATTATCAATAACGGAATCACTATAATATCCAAGAACGCGGTAGCCCGTAGCAGGATCTGACATCAAACCATTATACACGTTCAGATTCGCAGGATCATTACCAAGGAACACGATGGTACGTGAATTCCTACCCTCTGAACGGAAATGATTGATAACCGCCCTCTCGAAAAATCTAAGCGTCATAATGGATATCCAAAGGACAAATCCATAGACAACACCAAAAGCGATGTAATTACCACTGGTCGTTATCATTCTGCACGTGAAGACGAAGATCACCATCGTCATCAAGACCAGAAGAGCATTTCGTCTCACTATCAACCCGACATTCATCTTACGACGATGTATCACGGTTGGGAAGGCGAAAGTCGCAATGATAATAGACATAAGTAGGATGATCATCTCTGATTTTGTACCATTCAATGGGCTTGTCGTGGTATATTGTGGCAACAACTCGTCAAATACCGCCAAAAGCAAACACGACAGAATCCAATCTAGAATTACCGTCACCCACTTAATAATATCGTTTCCTCTTATATCTTGCATCGTTTTTCAATTTTTGTGAGTGCAAAATTAATATTTTATTTCGTGAAATTCACACATTTTTCGAAAAAAGTTTCACAAATATGCGATATTTATTGCTTTTTTTAAAATTTTGTACTACCTTTGCGGTCAATTATCACAAAATCGCACAAAAAATATGAGTATTATTTCTAAAATATTCGGAAAAAAGGAAGAAGAAAACAAGGTTGGAGGTATGCAGGATTACATGGCTCTTATCCGTGTATATTTTCAGGCTGCAATTGCAGCACAGGTAGGTATCACAAACATCACAATGCTACCTGACCTGAGAATCTTCAAAAGTACATTCCATGTTCCAACGGAACATAACAAGCTGGGCGTTGGTGAAAAGGCTCGCTGTCGCAAGATGCTGAAAGACCTATATGGTCATGATGATGCATTCTTCAAGGAAATTGACAAAAGCGTAAGCAAAAACTGCCACAAACTTCAGGACGTACAGCCATATCTCCTTCAGTTTCAGGGATTCACGCAGGACACCATGATGCTTATGGGCAACCTCATGAAATTCAAGTTGCGTATTCCGTCTTTCTTCAAAAGCGTAATCCGTACAGCAACAGAGAAAACTGTCAATCAGGTATTTACAAGCAACAATTTCTCAGATCCAGGCACATTGAAGACTGTGGTTAATGTTCGTAAATACAACCAGCGTCTCGGTTTCAGCCAACAATGGGTAAACGATTTCGTATATCAGGTAGTAATGCTTGCAAAAAAAGAGAAGCAACCAGCTGAAGAACAATAACAAAATAGCAAGAATTTCAATAAAAGTTAGGAAAAAATTTGGTTTTACCAATTGTTTTCACTAACTTTGTCACCGAAATAGTACTATCTGATGGCCTCAAATGATGCATACATGAACGTATTCACCACGAGAGTTCGCCAACTGATACTAAAGTATCAGGAAATTAAGAAGGAAAACGGCGAATTGTATAATATGGTGGATGAGCGCGACAAAAAAATTGCCGAGCTCGAACGTTCCGTATCAGAAAAAGACCGTGAATATCAGGCTCTCAAGACTGCAAAGATGATAGAAATCACCGATGGAGACATTGAGAGTGCCAAGAATCGCGTTGCCAAGCTTATCAGAGACGTAAATCAATGTATTACCCTGCTAAGTGACAAAGAATAAAAATGGCAGAAGTAAAAAAAGAGAAACAACATATCAATATCCACATATACGACCTCGACATCTCTATCAAGGTTGATGCCGACCAAGAGCCATTCTATCGTGAGGCTGCATCGCTTATCAACGATAGAGTGAACGCGTATTTCAGCGTCTGGAAGGGTCTTAAAGCGGATAAGGAGATACTATACTACGCAATGATCGACATTGCAATTCGATTTGTGACAGAATCGAAGAGAAATGACGTTGCTCCATACGATGATATTCTCAAGAAACTTACTTCTGAAATAGAGGCAGTCCTTTGACCTTAGTCTTTTGGCTTTTGCCCCTATCTATGCCATTTACTTTTGAGAATATTATTAATCAACTTAAATAATTTTATATGGTATATGTAATAATAGCCGTAGCTGCACTTATAATCGGTGCACTTATTGGCTACTTGATCTTCCGATATATTATCACAGGTAAATATAAGGAGATGATAGATGCCGCCGAGAAGGAGGCAAATGTATTGAAAGAAAAGAAACTCCTGGAGGTAAAGGAGAAGTTCATTAACAAGAAGAGCGAACTGGAAAAGGAAGTTCAGCAGCGCAATCAGAAGATTCAGCAGAGCGAGAACCGTCTAAAGCAGCGTGAGATAAGCCTTAACCAGCGTCAGGAGGAACTTGGTCGCCGTCGTCAGGAAATCGACCAGTACCAGCAGCGCGTTGATAACGAGAAGCGTCTCCTCGCAATGAAGGAGGAGGAACTTGAAAAGATGCAGCTCAAGGAGCGTGAAAAGCTCGAGGAACTTTCTGGACTCTCTGCTGACGAGGCTCGTAACCGCCTTGTTGAAAGCCTTAAGGACGAAGCTCGTACTAATGCTGCAGCCTATATAAACGAGATTATGGACGAGGCTAAGCTCAACGCCAACCAACAGGCTAAGAAGATTGTTATCCAGACAATCCAGCGTGTAGCAACAGAAACCGCTGTAGAGAATTCTGTCAGCGTATTCCATATCGAAAACGACGAGGTAAAAGGCCGCATCATCGGTCGTGAAGGTCGTAATATCCGTGCTCTCGAAGCTGCCTGTGGCGTAGAAATCGTAGTTGATGATACCCCAGAGGCTATCGTAATCTCAGGTTTCGACCCTATCCGTCGTGAGGTTTGTCGCCTTGCCCTCCACCAGCTTGTTGCAGACGGACGTATCCACCCTGCACGTATCGAGGAGGTTGTCGCAAAGGTAAAGAAACAGCTTGACAACGAGATTATTGAGACTGGTAAGCGCACAACTATCGACCTCGGTATTCACGGTCTCCACCCAGAGCTCGTACGTATCGTAGGTAAGATGAAATATCGTTCTTCTTACGGTCAGAACCTTCTTCAGCACGCTCGCGAAACAGCCAACCTCTGTGCTGTAATGGCATCTGAGCTTGGTCTCAACCCAAAGAAGGCAAAGCGTGCAGGTCTGCTTCACGATATTGGTAAGGTGCCTGATGAGGAGTGTGAGATTCCACACGCACTCTATGGTGCTAAGCTTGCAGAGAAATATAAGGAGAAGCCAGATATCTGTAATGCTATCGGTGCTCACCACGATGAAATGGAGATGAACACTATGCTTGCTCCAATCGTACAGGTTTGCGATGCAATCTCTGGTGCTCGTCCAGGTGCTCGTCGTGAAATCGTAGAGGCTTACATCAAGCGTCTCAACGACCTTGAGGCTATCGCTATGAGCTACCCAGGCGTTACAAAGACATACGCAATTCAGGCAGGTCGTGAACTTCGCGTAATCGTTGGTGCTGATAAGATGACCGATGCTGAGACAGAGGCACTTAGCGGCGATATCGCAACAAAGATCCAGACAGAAATGACATACCCAGGTCAGGTAAAGATTACTGTCATCCGCGAAACTCGTTCTGTTGCATACGCAAAGTAATCAGCAAAAGCAAGAAAACTCAAAGGACAAAAGCTTTTATGCTCTTAGTCCTTAGTCTTAAATCCTATACAAAAAGGAACCAAACTCGGTGCAAGTCCCTTTCAAATCCCATTCAGGATAGAACCACCACCGAGTTTGGTTCCTTTTTACATATACCCTAATGCCTTTTTACTACGGCCTTTCTGCTAAGCCATTAATCTCCAAGCGGACTTCTAAGTATCTTGCCGATAGTATAGCCTTCAAGTTCTGCGGCTTTCTGAAGCTGAGCCTTATAGTAATATGCCACGCTACCCACAAAACTAACGCTAAGATCCTTACGATTATAATGCCTTACATTCTTTCTGAAGAAATCGCAGAAACAACCTATAACCATATTCTCAATCCATTGTTCCTCAGCAAGATGTGCACCAATGAACTTTGACAAAGAAGCAAGGAAACGGTTAGGCAAAGCCTCTCTATACACCTTCTGAATGATATCAGCCTGTGTCAAGCCTGTCTCTTTTTCAAATACATTGATGAAACCTGCATGTCCACCCTTATAAAGTTCGTTTATGAACGTCTTGCCAAGAACAGCACCACTACCCTCATCTCCAAGAATATAGCCCATAGGCGATACATTACCAACTATCTTCTCGCCATCATACAAGCACGAATTAGCACCAGTACCGAGAATGCAGGCTATGCCCTCCTTATTTCCAAGCAAAGCCTTCGCAGCACCAAGCATATCACTTCCCACTACGATATTCCTTACAGAAGGAAATACCTCTGAAAGCAACGCCTTCATAACAGGAATCTTTGCAACCGTACAGCCAGCACCATAGAATTCTATTTCATCAATAGAAGAGCATACAGAGCCAATTTTGGGCAGCAGTTCATTACGCAGGACACCGAGTACGGTGTCCTCTGACATGTGGAAAGGGTTAATGCCTTGAGTGGAGAAAAGGACAAGGCCTCTCCCCTCCCTTTTAGGGAGGCAACCGCTAACGCCCTCAAGTTTCCAATCAGTCTTCGTACTTCCGCTATCAGCAATCAGTTTCATTACTTTATTTATGTTAAAAACAGAACACTTATATTTAATTTTACGTTTTTGGATGGCAAAGATACGATTTTTCAGGGAAAAACATCGGTTTTGCGCAATATTTTTAGTAATTTTGCGGACAAAATACAATTTCAACTAACAAAATGATGAAAAGAATTCTATTTCTTGCAGTTCTTTTAGCAGGATTCGCACTTCCTTCAAATGCCGTTCTCAAAGAGGACAGCCTTGAAAGCACCCTACGCATACTTCGTCAGGAGCTCATCAAATACCATGATGAGTACTCTGCCCGTCAGGCACATACGAAGAACTCCCGACAGCGCGTGATCTCAACCATCATACAGGAAACCGATCGTGCTAACCAGAATGCACTCATGCTCTATTCGCAGAAGGACGGATTTGTATTCGACCTCACCTACGCTTGTCATGAGGCTACGGAACAGTACAAGGAATTCGAGAAGAAAATCAAGCCATTCAAAGCATACGTAAGCAAGGGCGACGTGGCAGTAGCACGCTACGATAGTCTGATAAACAGCCTCCGTACCATGCGAACTAATCGCTTGACAGAACGAGGAAAGATTGACCGCAGCGTCTGTCTTGCTATGGCTGTCAACACCCGACGTATGCTCGTGGAGAACCAGCAGCAGCTCACCGAGAACATCTATATGTACAACCGCACGGAAGAGAAGCTGCGCAACCTCAACGACTATGCCAACAAGCGATACAAGGAGATTCAGAACAGCATCTTCAAGAATGGCGGTGACTCATACATCACCATCCTTTCACGCTTTGGCGACTATCTCGTACAAACAAAGGAAAGCATCGACGACAAGTATTTCTATCAGGTGAAGGGCGGCACACAATGGGATCCTCGTCTCATTGGAGAGCTGTTCATCGGAATACTCATATACGGCATCATCGCCATCATCCTCAATCAGCTCATCGTCCGTTGGTTGGCAACAAGACTGATAAGGAGAGGTAAGTTTGGAAGAATAGGCGACTGGTTCCTTGCCAAGCGCACATGCATAATTCTGGCATCAACAGCAGTTACCTTCGCCATAAGCCTCGGAATACTGCGCCTCAGTTCCAACCAGAACTTCACCATCATGGCAGCCGACCTCCTCGTTGAGTTCGCATGGTTGCTGAGCGTAGTGCTCATCTCCATCCTACTCCGAGTAAAGGCAGAGCAGACCATAAGCACATTCCGTGTCTATGCCCCATTGCTCTTCAACGGTTTCATAGTCATCAGTTTCCGAATAATCCTGATTCCTAACCACCTTGTAAACCTCATCTTCCCTCCAATCCTGCTTGCGTGCTGTCTGTGGCAATGGAGCGTAATACGCCGTCACAACAAAAACATAGAGCGAAGCGACGTGATATATGCCTATATCTCACAAATGGTATTCGTCGTTTCCCTGATATGCTCAATGGTAGGCTACACCCTGCTCTCCGTACAGATTCTTATCTGGTGGATCATGCAGCTCACATGTATCCTCACCATCACCTGCGTACGCGACTGGTTCAAGGAAATGAGCAAGCTGAAGAAGATAGAGGAGCGTCCTGTCACCCAGAACTGGTACTACCACCTTTTCTATTGGGTAATCCTCCCTACATGCAGCGTATGCTCTGTACTCATCAGCTTCTACTGGGCAGCAGATGTATTCAACCTCACCGCCCAGACAATGGAGATGTTCCGTCATAAGTACATCGACCTAGAAAACTTCCAGGCAAGCATCTCCACCGTCTGCATGGTCATCATCATGTGGTTTGTATTCAACTACATCAACCAGACTCTCAAGCAGCTCGTTGCATTGTATCTCTACAAGTCTGATGCCTCAAGCGCAGAGTCACGCATTGTCATGATCAAGAACGTGCTTCAGGTGTTGGTATGGGGTGTATGGTTCATTGCCAGCCTTGCACTCTTCCATGTCGGAAGCCAGTGGCTCGTCATCATCACAGGCGGTCTGTCAACAGGTATCGGTTTCGCATCAAAGGAAATCCTTGAGAACATCTACTATGGTATCGCACTTATGACTGGTCGTGTGAAGATTGGCGACCTCATCGTCTGCGACGGCATACGCGGTAAGGTGACAAGTATATCATACACCAGTACTATGGTAACAGCGGTTGATGGCTCTGTGATAGCATTCACCAACTCACAGCTCTTCACAAAGAACTATCAGAACATGACGCGTAATCATGGTTACGAGCGTCATGTGCTTGACGTGGGCGTTGCATACGGCACCAACATCGGTGAGTGCAAGAAGGTGCTTACCGAAGCCCTCACGCAACTCGAGTGCATCAACCAGAGCAAGGGTATCAGCATCGTGCTCAAGGAACTTGGCGACTCTGCCCTCGTTCTCAAGGTCATCGTCTGGGTTAGCGTATATACAGGCTTTGGCGACGATGGCAAGATTCTTGAATGCATCTACAACACGCTCAACAAGAACAACATCGAGATACCATTCCCACAGAGGGATGTGCATGTGAAGTCATAAAGACCCACCCCCATACCCCTCCCATAAAGGGAGGGGAGTCCGATGTTGATAACATCGGAGTATGTGTCAGCCCGAGCGCGATAAAAATGATTACCACCAAGAAATCCTATATCGATAAATATATATACACATATCCATCCTCTTCCCACTCCCTATCAAAGAAAAAGGGTGTGGGAAGAGGATGTGTTCTCCTTTGTATCCTTTTTCTCTTCTTCATACTACCTTCCCATTCCAAATCTTTCTTAAAAGGAGATTCCATAGGCGCTGCGGCTCCCTCCCTATGGGGGAGGGCGGGGGGAGAGGCCGTTGCTCAATCTTCCGACTCCCTCATCGCTAACATAATGCGTAGTGAAGGCGTCACATTCTCTCATGACAACAGCGTAACGCTACTTACAAACGGAGCAGAGAAATTCAAGGATATGTTCGCTGCCATACGTCAGGCACGTCATAGCGTACACCTCGAATACTTCAACTTCCGCAACGACTCCATCGCCAACGCACTCTTCGACCTCCTTGCCGAGAAAGCCAGCGAGGGCGTAGAGGTACGCGCCATATACGATGCCTTCGGAAACGCGAGCAACAACCGTCCGCTTAAGGAAGAACACGTTGAGTATCAGCGTGCTCGTGGCATACAGCTCTATGAGTTCGACCCACTTAACTTCCCATACATCAACCATGTGTTCCACCGCGATCACCGCAAGATAGTAATCATCGACGGAAAGATTGCCTATACAGGTGGAATGAACGTAGCCGACTACTATATCCACGGAACGGAAGAGGTTGGCTCATGGCACGATATGCATTGCCGTCTCGATGGCGAGGAGGTGAACACTCTCCAGCGCATCTTCCTCCGAATGTGGAAACGTGTAACAGGCGAGAACATCGACGGAGAGCAGTATTTCCGCAAGGAACGTGCTGATTATTTCCACAACCTGAAAGCCGACACCACCGCCACCGCATACCATAAGATGGTGGGCATAGCCAATCGTGAACCGCAAAAGACCAATAAAGTGGTACGCCATTTCTACCGTGCCGCCATCGAGTCAGCAAAGGATAGCATAAAAATTCTCAACCCATACTTCACACTCACCCACAGCATACGCCGTGCACTCTACGACGCAATAAAGCGTGGCGTGAAGGTAGAGGTAATGATGGGCGAGAACAGCGACATTCCCCTCACTCCTGACTGCGCCTTCTACAACCTCCACAAACTAATGAAGCGCGGTGCGGATATCTGGATCTTCCAAGGCGGTTTCCACCACACCAAGGTCATAATGGTTGACGGACGTTTCTGCACAGTAGGCAGCACCAACCTCGATGCCCGTTCCCTTCGCTGGGACTACGAGGAGAATGCCATCATCATCGACAAGAACACCACCGAAGAGCTATCACGTCTCTTCAACGAGGATAAGAAGCAAAGCTATCGCCTTACGGAAGAAAAATGGCGTAAGTGGCGCTCATGTTGCGACAGGTTCAGAGGTTGGTTCGCCCATCTGTTGGCGATATGGCTGTAAAAGCCTAATTAACAATTAACAAGTAACAAATTAACATGCTTTTCGCCCTCCGTGTTAATTGTTCCATGTTAATTGTTAATTGAAATTGCTAACTTTGCTTGACAAAATTTTAGAATTTACTGTATAAAATACACTTTTAATATGCAAAAATTTGCATAAAAGTCAAAAACGCTGTATCTTTGCAGCGTGTTTTTCATAGTATTAGATTTAAGGTTAACAAAGATTGGGTCACAGCGGTGACCCTTTTTTATTGCCTGTAAGTAAGTTAGCCATTAGAAAAACACAAAGAATAGCCTTTTTTCATTACGAACTTACAAATTGTAAGATATATTGCACATATAGGTTACACTTTGAAAGACTAAATTTTGTTTTACATTTCATTTTGTCACACAACAAAATTTTCATATTTCATTTTGCTAACTTTTCTTGAATTTTCATTACATTTTGTCTATCTTTGCACTTGAAAAGATAACATTAGGTAAAACAACAACACAAACACATTTTTATTGAGATGAGTATTAACATTAAAGAATTAACAAGTAGTAGGGATACAGTAAACAGATGGATGGAGCGGTACGGAGTTCGTTTCGGGGTTTACAAGAACGGTATATTCAACGAACAGCTCTTTCCATTTGATTCCGTCCCGAGAGTGATTAGCCACAGCGACTGGGAATATCTTGAAAAAGGTCTCAGCCAGCGTGTGAAGGCTCTCAACATGTTCCTATGGGACATCTATCACGAGAAGAACATCATCAAGGATGACATTGTGCCTGAAGAATTCGTTTATTCGTCAAAAGGCTATATACCTGAATGTGAGGGTATCAATCCACAAGGAAAAATCTATTCGCATATCTCTGGTATCGATCTCGTAGAGGGTAAGGACGATAAATGGTATGTGCTTGAGGATAACCTCCGCATCCCTTCTGGTGCAAGCTACCCGATGATAGCACGTAGCGTGAGCCGTAAGGTTTCGCCTTCCACATTCGCCACGAATGCCATAGCCGACAACCGCGACTATGCCGACCTTCTTCGCGATATGATGGACGATATGAACGATAACCGAGGCATTTCCGTTATCTTCACTCCTGGACGCTATAATTCCGCTTTCTTCGAGCATTCGTATCTTGCAGAAAAGACAGGCGCTACCCTCGCCTATCCTGGTGATTTGTTCGTTGAGAACGATATTGTCTATTATGCAGGAATGTTCCGTGAGAAGACTCGCGTAGGTTGCATCTATCGCCGAATAAGCGATGAATATATGGACCCTATGGTCTTCGAGTCGTCTTCCTTGCTCGGCATACCTAACGTGATGCAGGCTTACAAGGCTGGCAACGTGGCTCTCATCAATGGCATAGGAAACGGTGTGGCTGACGATAAGGGAATATACTATTTCGTGCCTAAGATGGTGAAATACTATCTTGGGGAGGACAGCATCTTGCAGAATGCGCCTACCTATCTGCCTTATTTCAAGGAGGATTACGACTATGTACTTGCCAACATCGACAAGCTCGTTATAAAGGATGTAAGCGAGGCTGGCGGCTATGGCGTAGTTTTCGGAAGCGAACTCTCTCCAGAGAAACTTGCCGAACTCAAGGAACTCGTCATTAAAGAGCCTCGTCGCTGGATTGCACAGGAGGTTGTGGAATTCAAGGATCTTGAGATTCTCGAAGGCGATGAACTCGTATGGCGCAAGGCTGACCTCCGTGCATTCGTAGTAAGCAGTAGCAAGGACGTGAAAGTATGGAAGAGCGGTTTGACACGATTCTCTCGCAATCCCGACAGTTATGTGGTTAATTCATCACAGGGCGGTGGATTCAAGGATACCTGGGTAGCGCTTGAGAATGAATAGAGATTAAGAGATTAAGGTATTAAGAAATTAAATTCGACAACACAAACACAAATCTCTAAACTCAAACCTCTACCCCCTAACCACCAACACCCAAACCACCCCACCCATCACACAACACAAACACAAGAACTATGGTAAAGAATTCAATTATATCTGCAAGCAAAGCCAATCAACTTTACTGGCTCGGTCGTTATCAGGAGCGTGTCTATATGACTCTGCACCTTATGCATAAGTGCTACGACCAGATGATTGACGGTAATCCTGAAAGCTATCTCCCTCTCAGGGATATGCTCGCCCCAACGCATTACTATCCCAACAATGAGGAGTTCGCCCTTGGAATGGTATATGACGAGAACAACCCTTCAAGCGTGTTCTCGGCTCTCAACCGTGCCATGGATAATGCCATCCTCCTTCGTGAGGATATCTACACGGAAACGCTGTCCTACATCGAGCTGAGCATCTCCCTGATGAAGAAATGCAAGAAGGAGAACAAGATTAACATCACGCTCCTTCAGTACATCACCGACTGGTCGCTTGCCTTCTGGGGCTCTGCCGAACAGCGCATCTACAACACACGCATTCTCAGCATCATGATGATAGGTCGCCATGTGGAGTATATCGACATGATGCTGCGCTATAACTACGATTTCAAGCGCATATCCCTCGCTTACAAGATTCTGAAGAAATATCTCAACGAACTGCCTGCATCGGTTGACAGCGACATTGCCGGACAGCTTGACGCGCTCATCGTGGAAGAGGCTTTCGACCTTTCAAACGAGGAATACAAGCAGAAGGTCACGACTTATATTAACAAAATGATTAAGATATGAAAAGATACCTGTACTGTTACAACACCATCGTATCATTCTCCGAGCCTGTCGGCAACCATGAATTCCTCATTCGTTGCCAGCCAGTATTAGGCGAGTATATGAACGTAGAAGAGGAGCATCTGGTTCTGCCTCCCGACTACTGGAAGCACCACGGTACAGACACATTCAAAAACCGTATCGTCTATGGAGGCAACCGTGAACCACACCTTTCTCTGGCTTACGTAAGCACAGGAATTGTCTCAATGCAGACATACAGGATACATAGTGACTCCTTGCCTATTTCCATCTGGCTCCAGCCAACACACCTCACCTCCCTTCATACATTTAAAACAAATTCCCCATTGGCTGATATGAGTCGTATGGAAAGGGCGGAGTCCATTATGCATCATGTCAATTCTATCCTTGCCTATGTGCCTCAATCCACCGATGTGGAGACAACGGCACAGGAAGTTATTGATTCGGGGCAGGGCGTTTGTCAGGATTTTGCGCATCTAATGATTGCTATATGCCGTCATTTCGGTATTCCAGCACGTTATGTCTGCGGATTCGTTGAGGGTACTGGCGAGACTCACGCATGGGTTGAGGTGTTCGATGCCCAGCAGAACTACTGGTTCGGTTTCGACCCTACCTATGACCACAGAATTGACTTTGGCTACGTGAAACTCGCTCATGGTCGTGATGCTGCCGACTGCCCCGTCTCTCGCGGGCAATACAACGGTTTCACGAATCAGGAGACGAAGATAAATGTGATATTAAAGGAAGTATAATAAAAGAAGCCCAAACTACCCAGCAGCCCCTCACCCGCCCTACGGGCACCCTCTCCCCTAAGGGCGAGGGAGAAGTTAGTAATAATCCCTCAAAGAGAAAACCTTATAGCGATAAATGGTAATATCCCCCTCGCCCCCTGGGGAGAGGGTGCCCGAAGGGCGGGTGAGGGGCTGGGGTGTTTTGCTCCATTCTTACTATGATCAAAACCATAATCTCTTCCGAGCTGCCTATTGATGAGCAGTTTCGCATTCAGAAGAACGTAATAAAAAACGGTACAGGCACGAAGCGCGTCTGTATTGTGACAGGAACCCACGGCGATGAACTCGAGGGACAGATGGTGTGCTACGAACTTGTGAGGATTATCAAGGAGAATATCAATCAGCTTAACGGCACGGTTGAAATCTATCCGGCTCTCAATCCGCTCGGCATCGACACGATACAGCGTGGCATCCCGAACTTCGACCTCGACATGAACCGCATCTTCCCGGGCATTAAGCATGGTACGCTTGCCGAACAGGCTGCCTATCAAATTATCGAAGACCTCAAGGGTGCTGACCTCGTTCTCGATGTTCATTCAAGCAACCTCTACCTACGCGAGACGCCACAGGTGCGCATCAACGTGAACGATGAGGAAACGCTTGTGCCTCTTGCCCATCACCTCGGTATCGACTTCATCTGGGTTCACGATGCCGCTACCGTACTCGAATCCACCCTTGCCCATTCGCTCAACTCCACAGGCACGCCTTGTCTGGTGGCAGAAATGGGTGTAGGCGAGCGCATCAACCGCAAAATGTGCATCCGACTCGTCACAGGCATTCTCAACCTCATGAGGGAAATGGAAATGTGGAGCGGCGATGTAGATGCTACCCAACTAAAAGAGTTGCCGTATGTCTGCAAGGGCGACAACGTAGAGTTCCTTAACGCGGAAGCAAGCGGAATATTCCTTACCGACATGACCACAGGCAATATGGTTAACGTGGGCGATGAGATAGGTCAGATAGTATCGCCTCTCGAAGGAAAGATACTCAGTCGTGTCGTCTCTCCATGCCACGGATTCCTCTTCACCATCCGCGCCTACCCAATCGTATATGAAGGCTCTCTCATGGCACGAATATTTAAGACTTAATGGAAAGGCCTCGCTTACGCGAGTTCTTGGGATAGTAAATTGTAAGAAAATTAAATCAGTAAATTAGACGCGGCATTCGCCGCTGAGTAAATGTCAAGAATAAATTAGAATAATAATTTACAGAATTAATTTCCAGACAATAATTTACTGATTTAATTTACTCCTAATTTACTTTCCAACCACCAGCGCAAGCGGAATTTTCTTTCCTACCATTCAGCGCAAGCTGATTTACTTTCTTTCTCAAAGTATATTTCAAATGGAAAAAGTAACACTATACAGAATGTCGTCACCCTATCGTGATGAGTTCCGCATCAACGGATATTGGTTCGGTGAGGGCGAGAAGACCGTTGCCATCGTAGGCGCTATGCGAGGCGATGAGATACAGCAGCAATATATCTGTGCCCGACTAATCCAGCGCCTTACGGAGATTGAGGCAGAGGGTAAGATAGCCCAGGACAAGCGCATCCTCGTCATCCCTTCATGCAACCCATTCTCCATGAACGTGGCACGACGCTTCTGGACTATGGATAACACCGACATCAACCGTATGTTTCCCGGCTATGACAAAGGCGAGACAACCCAGCGCATAGCAGCAGCCATATTCAAGTGCCTTGAGGGATTTGAGTTCGGCATACAGATGGCAAGTTTCTACATCCCCGGCGACTTCGTGCCACACGTCCGTATGCTCAAGACTGGCTATGAGGATATTGCCGATGCCCGACTCTTCGGACTTCCTTTCGTCACCACGCGCATCCCCCTGCCCTACGACACCACGCTTCTCAACTACAACTGGCAACTGTGGAACACCAAGGCTTTCAGCATCTATGCTGGTCAGACAAACCACGTTGAGCATTCCACATCCGACCAGACCATTGACTCCATACTGCGTTTCCTCAACAAGATAGGCGTGAGCCAATACAAGGTGCGGAGCATTGGCTACGAGAGCATTCTCATGGAGGAAGAGGAGCTTATCAACATCCGTGCCCATCGTGCCGGGATATTCTATCGTGTTGTTGGTGCCGGGCAGAACGTTCACAAAGGCGATACCCTCGCTCGAATACTCGCTCCTTACGATTGTTCCGTGCTTGAGGAAGTAAAAGCTCCAGAATCGGGAGTTGTTTTCTTCGCTCACAACAGACCGCTTGCCCTTGAGCATAATGTAATCTACAGAATTCAACAAATATAACTACCTAAAATCCCAATAACTCATCTCATCTATTGTTTCTATGTTGCGCGTCAGTCTTTCCCCCCGGCTGATGCGCTTTTTCTTTTCCTCCGATGCAGGAAACGGATTTACAACGGATTCATAACGGTATTACAACGGAGGTAGAGTTTAGCGTTTAGAGTGCGACCACCAACACCTATCACCTAACACCTATTTCAGCATATGACAATTTTTGTACAATTCCGACTATCAAAATTCACAGATTCGACATATTTGCGCAAAGGATTGCAAAAAGTGCGCAAAAAATTTGCGTAAATGAAAGAAAATGTATAATTTTGCATTTGATAAATTGCATGATTAGCCATGCTGCAAAAATCAATACTCACATAACAAGAAGGGTAACAAATAGCGGGATAGTCCCCCAACAAGATAATGAAAACATTTACACTGAACATACCTAAGGAGTTGAGAAACTGGAGTAATGCCCTGGATGCTAAGACGGTGCTTTGCAGTAGGTCGTGGATTGCATCCAACAACGAGGAGATGAAGGTGGTGTATATTTTTCAGGAAGACGGTACGCTGATCGTTTCGCATAACGGTAAGGTGACAAAAACCCGTTGGGAATATATCGCGCAAAACACTTCGCTGATTATCGAGAATATCGATTCTGACACCTATATGCTCAAGCCTACATACTATGACAACAAGGTGCTGGCTTTGCAGGTTGACGGTACGAATGAATATGCAATTTTGATCAATGAGAACTGCACCGATGAGCTGATGTTTGATTCCATTGAGAAGGTAACGCAGTACGTGGAGGGGCTTCAGAATATGGCAAGTCAGGTTAAGGAAGCCTCATTCGTACTGAACAAGAGTAGTATGGAGAAGATAGCCAACGTTAAGGCAACCGAGCATAATCCTCACGAGATTAGGGTGAAATCGATAAAAAGCAAGCATAAGAGGAAAAATATTAATATAGGTATATGCCTCACGGCTATTACTTTCCTCGTATATTCGGTGCTCTACAATGAGATTTTCTCTATTTATGCTTTCGGGATTTTCTCATTTTTCTTCATCATCACGCTTGTCACGCTCATTTTCTGGGAGTCGAACAACAATAAGGAGTACAACACATTCCTAAAGATTGAGAAGAAGCATCCGGTGCAATGGTTTCACCAATAGATATAGAAAAAGAGAATTTTTTAATATACTTGACTTTTAAACACTAAAATTCTCAGAGTTGCGTGTCAGGGATGGCACGCAACCATTGTTTTTGTTATCACCATAACATACAGATGTTTATGCAAAGATTATCATTTCTGCATTTTTTTTTCATATTCCCTTTGCGATATTAGGATTTTTGTTTACTTTTGCAAACAGGATTAACATAACAAAGGTAATCAAAAAACATAGAATAAGTAACATAAAAATAAATATGAAAAAAATATTCTTTTTATTATGGCTGTGTTTATCCACTTTTCCTGTGGTATATGCAGGAGATTTCATTATTGGCACAATAGCGAATAGACCACCAGAAAGCGAGTTGAAGCCCTTAACAATTTGCTATAATGACAAATTCAATGATTACTACCCTTCACGAATATTTGACATTGAGCACAAAGAAGGGAAATACATAGTATATAATTTACATGTTGTATATTTAGATTCGTGTTCTACCCCAAGGCTAAAAACTATTCAAGTAAAAATACCAAAAGAATTCAAAGGGCTATGTTGTCATGTTGATTCCAAAGAGCTTGTTTATTCATTTCTATCAAAAGGAAGAGAAATAATAGTGTCTGTTCCTGCTATAGAAAAAGACACTCTAACCAATTACGCTTGTAATGTATTGTATTCATATCCTATGAAAGAACCAAAGTTGTACAGATTGGTAAATTCTCTGTCTCGTGAAAGAGAAATTCGAGAGAACCGTTATATGGGCGTTAGACAAAATTCTTCCTACACCCTATATTATTACAACTTTAGCAGAAAACAGAAAGAAGAATTAGAAGAGACTCTAACTAATTCTCTAAAATAACATTTTCAGAATGTATCATACCCCACACTTCCAAGTGAATCTTTGATGGTGTGGGATTTTTGTCTCTCAAAATTCACATTAAGAGGGTACTTGCCAATACTTCATGGTTTGTTCATCCTTCGCTCTTCCTCCGTACCAAACTCGATGTAACTCCCCTCCTCCACCGACTTCCCACCGACTTTGCACCGACTTTGGTACGGAGGAAGAGCGAAGGATGAGCGAAAGAAGATGCGAGGCACTTATTGGTTTTCTCCCAAAAACATTGAAAAACAACGCAACACAGCAAGAATTACAAATTGCAAGCATTTTTACGTTTATGTATTACAATTTATAACTAAAATGCATTTTATACAGAACAAAATGTTATATTCAAGATTTATGTATTTACTTTTGTTATTATTATTTGTGTATTTATAGCATTTTGTCTAACTTTGCACCCGATTTCCAAACATAATGAAAGTAAAAATGCAGTAAACTTAACACAAATAAAAGAAAACTCAAGTAAAAGTTATGAAAAAGCGTTGGATTATCCTTATGACCATGATGGTCATCATTGCCATTGGCGGTTTGTTCGCCGGCGAACCCTCGTTCGAGTGTGACATGTCAAAAATTGATGGGGCTGATGTTGCGTGGCTCATCACGGCAACCATCTTCGTTTTGATGATGACACCGGGACTGTCTTTCTTTTATGGTGGTATGGTAGGTGCACGAAACGTGATCTCTACCATGTTGCAGAGTTTCATTGCCATGGGACTTATCTCCATCCTCTGGGTGGCATTCGGATTCAGTCTTGCATTCGGCGACGACATTGGCGGTGTAGTAGGTAATCCGCTGACTTTCTTGATGTTCCAGAACGTGGGTGGTGATGTCTATACCACTCCGACAGGGCACATCATGGGCGGTGCTACGATACCTTTGGCACTCTTCGCCCTATTCCAGATGAAGTTCGCAATCATAACGCCTTCACTTATCACCGGTTCATTTGCTGAGCGTGTACGTTTCTCCGGTTACCTTTGGTTCATGCTCTTCTTCTTTGTGGTAATCTATTGTCCGCTTGCACACATGACCTGGCATCCTGACGGACTTTTCCTCAAATGGGGAGTAGTTGACTTTGCCGGAGGTATCGTGGTGCACGCCTCATCAGGCATAGCAGCCCTTGCGGGAGCTATCTTTTTAGGTCGCCGACGTGCCTCTACACGCAACTCCGAACCTGCTAATATCCCATTCGTTCTCCTTGGTGCGGCTATGCTCTGGTTGGGTTGGTTCGGCTTCAACGCAGGAAGCTCACTTCACGCTGACGGTCAGGCTGTTAAGGCATTCCTCAACACCACTACGGCATCAGGTGTGGCAATGATGACATGGATATTCTTCGACTGCCTCAAAGGTCGTAAGCCAAGTGCTATGGGTGCAGCTATCGGTTGCGTAGTAGGTCTTGTAGCAATAACCCCTTCAGCTGGTTACGTAACAGTAGGTCAGAGTATTTTCATCTCATTCGTAATCACGCTGATATGCAACACTGCAGTCTATTGGGGGAGCAAGACAAACGTGGACGATGCCCTCGATGTATTCCCAACACATGGAACAGGCGGTATCTTCGGTACTGTTTTGACGGGTATCTTTATTCAAGAAGGTCTCATAGCAGGCACTTGGGAAGGTTTCGTAGTGTTCCTCTACCATCTCCTCGCCCTCGTAGTAGTAATTGTCTATACGTTCATTATGAGCTACTTCGGCTATTGGCTTATCGACCACTTCATCCCAATGCGCGTTAGTGAGAAGAGCGAGCATATCGGTCTTGACATCTCTCAGCACGATGAGCACTATGGTCTTGCACACGTTGCAGAACGTGAGATTGCGGAGTACGAAGAGTATGAGCATAGCAAGAAATGAAAGTGATTTTTGGCACTTTCAAAGAAAAGATTTTGATTTTATCACTAAAATATCCTCAGGTTGCGTGTCAGAAACGGCACGCAACTTTTTTTGTTCTCTTTTCCATAAAGAAAAGGTAGGGACTATTTCCGTCATGACTCCGTTGTGGCTCCTATGTAAATACAATAAAAATACAATATAATTACCATAAAGATACCATTATATTACCATAGTTTATGGTATTATTATGGTATTATAATGGTAATATAATGGTATTATAATGGTATTATCATCGAAGGAATGGCGGCAGAAGAAGTTACACACATATACCATTAATGAATACAAAAAAAGGACAAACAATACAAAAAACTTGTTGCGTATGTAAACCTTGTATTATATTTGCAAACGATTTCATCAAAAAAAGTCTCCTCGCCCTTGAAACCGAGACATTTGTCATCGGCAATCGGGGATAAGGCAAATCTACGATAATCAATTGATTCTTACGAAATTACAACTATATGAGAAATTTTATCTTTGTGCTATTTCTTTTCCTTGGCAAACTTACAGGTATTGCCCAAAACATTACATTAACAGATTCTTTAACCAAGACTCCTATATTCAGCGCCACAGTTTGTGATGCCGACGGAAACTATATAGGGCGTACAGACATGAATGGCAATATCAATCTGAAAAAAGGATGTGCATACTATGTTTCCCATATATGCTACGAGCCGAAGAAGTTCATCTGTGATGAAAACACTTTGGTTGTGATGTCTCCCAAAAACTATACTATGCCTGACCTTGTTGTTACGGCAAAGATGAAGAAATACTACCATTGTAAGGTATTTTTCCGAAACGTAGAATATGTTGATTCGTGTATGAAATATTATATTGATGGAGTAAGAGAGTTCTTCATCGACACAAAGAGCAGGAAGGTGAAAAAGAGAAATGATATCTGCCGCATGTTTCAGACGACGAATAAGGATATAACACAGCAAAAGAAGCGTGTTGTTATGATAGGAATCACTCCAGGCGTTCCGTATATCGAAAAAGAGTCTCTCTATGAGGAGACATTGAAGGACGAAAGGAAACGGATTGAAGGAGGCTTCGTTTATGGAGACTCTACGCAAATAGGTAGATGTGAGGTATATCCTGATAAAAAAGAAATAGTCCTGTCATGTGATCAGCTCTATCCCAAGTCTTACAAGAAATGGAATCTGTTCGGATACAAGAATATAATGACAGAACACAGATGTACAGAAGTCTATAGCTTAGACGAGAACGTGATACCTACCATTTACAACCTGAAATCCGCCAGCAGAAGCAGGCATTACACATTCAGCAACAAGCACTTTGTCTGGGATATTGACAACGAGGATATGTTCTTCGTCGTTGAGCGTGAATTTACCGACTCAATAGAACTTTCCCCGTATGAGATTATGAAGCAGGACTATGACAAATATTCCAAGATGTATCCTGCCGATGGAAAGACGAAGAGCCAGCTCGCAGGAATGAAAGAGGTTCGGCATTTTTCCGAGTTATAAAAAGCCACCAGTTAATGTCTTAGTGGGGCAATATTCGTGATTTCATCACTTTTCAAAGAAAAGATTTTGATTTGTCGCGTTTTTTTAGTAATTTTGCAACTTGTAAATTGTAACTTTCGTAAATTCGTAAACAAAAAAATATAGACATGATTCTTTTTTTCAAGACCCCATCACAGAACATCATCGCTACTGAGGTTGACCATAAGCTCAGTCAGGATGAGACAAACGAACTTTGTTGGCTGTACGGCAACGCATCACTCGTTGATGCAGAGTCTTTGGACGGATACTATGTAGGTCCACGCCGTGAAATGATTACTCCTTGGAGTACCAATGCCGTTGAGATTACCCAGAACATGGCTCTCAAGGGCATTTCGCGTATTGAGGAGTATTTCCCTGTTTCGTCTATGGACGCAGAGCATGACCCTATGCTCCAGCGCATGTACAACGGACTGAACCAGGACATCTTCACCGTTAACATCAAGCCTGAGCCAATCAAGCACGTTGACAACCTTGAGGCTTACAATGAGCAGGAGGGTCTCGCCCTTTCAAAGGAGGAGATTGACTATCTGCACAAGGTGGAGGGACAGCTCGGCCGTCCGCTTACCGACTCTGAGATATTCGGTTTCGCTCAGATCAACTCTGAGCATTGCCGTCACAAGATTTTCGGCGGTACGTTCATCATCGACGGTGAGGAGAAGGAATCAAGTCTCTTCCAGATGATTAAGAAGACAACTAACGAGAATCCTAACAAGATTCTCTCTGCATACAAGGACAACGTGGCATTCTCAGCAGGTCCTGAGATTGAGCAGTTCTCCCCAACCGACCACTCTCAGCCAGATCTCTACAAGATCAAGAAGGTGAAGTCTGTCATCTCGCTCAAGGCTGAGACTCACAACTTCCCAACAACCGTAGAGCCATTCAACGGTGCTGCTACCGGTACTGGCGGTGAGATCCGTGACCGTATGGGCGGTGGCGTAGGTTCTTGGCCAATAGCAGGTACAGCCGTCTATATGACTTCTTACCCTCGTAAGAACGAGACTGACCCTGTGGTGAAGAACCTTCCTGCAAATACTCCACAGTGGAGTAACGAGAGCGACTGCCACGGATGGGAGAAGATTCTGCCTGTTCGCCAGTGGTTGTATCAGACACCGGAGCAGATTCTCATCAAGGCATCAAACGGTGCTTCTGATTTCGGAAACAAGTTCGGCCAGCCACTTATCTGCGGTTCTGTACTTACCTTCGAGCACAACGAGAACAACGAGCAGTACGCATACGATAAGGTTATCATGCTTGCTGGTGGTGTAGGCTACGGCATTCAGCGCGACTGCCTCAAGGGCGAGCCACAGCCAGGCAACAAGGTTGTTGTGATGGGTGGTGAGAACTACCGCATCGGTCTTGGTGGCGGTTCGGTTTCTTCAGTAGAGACAGGTCGCTATTCAAGCGGTATCGAGCTCAACGCCGTTCAGCGTGCAAATCCTGAGATGCAGAAGCGTGCATACAACGTAATCCGCGCTCTCGGCGAGGAGGATTCAAACCCAGTAGTATCTATCCACGACCACGGTTCAGCAGGTCACGTAAACTGTCTCTCAGAGCTTGTAGAGGAGTGTGGCGGATTGATTCACATGGATAAGCTCCCTGTAGGCGATAAGACATTGTCAGCAAAGGAAATAATCGCAAACGAGTCACAGGAGCGTATGGGCTTGCTCATCGACGAGTCTGCCATCGAACATGTTCAGAAGATTGCTGATCGTGAGCGTGCTCCTATGTACACCGTAGGTGAGACAACAGGCGACCATCGCTTTGCCTTTGAGCAGGCTGACGGTGTTCGTCCGTTCGACCTCGCAGTAGAGCAGATGTTCGGCAGTTCTCCAAAGACAATCATGGAGGACAAGACCGTGAAGCGTACATACGATGTTGTGACATACGACCTCTCAGGTCTCTCTAATCACTCAACACTAAACTCTCAACTCACCGACTATCTGAAGAACGTGCTTCAGCTTGAGGCTGTGGCTTGTAAGGACTGGTTGACAAACAAGGTTGACCGTTGCGTATCAGGTCGCGTGGCTCGTCAGCAATGTCAGGGTGAACTTCAGTTGCCTCTCTCAGACTGCGGTGTCGTAGCTCTCGACTATACAGGTACAAAGGGTATCGCAACATCACTCGGTCATGCTCCACAGGCTGCTCTTGCTAATCCTGCTGCTGGTTCTGTGCTCTCTGTTGCAGAGTCACTCACAAACCTCGTTTGGGCACCTCTCGCTGACGGTATGGATAGCATTTCACTTTCTGCAAACTGGATGTGGCCTTGCCGCGCTCAGGAAGGTGAGGATGCTCGTCTCTACACAGCCGTTAAGGCATTGTCAGACTTCTGCTGCGAACTTCAGATCAACGTACCAACAGGTAAGGATTCTCTGTCAATGACTCAGAAATATCCTGACGGAAAGAAGGTTATCGCTCCTGGTACCGTTATCGTAAGTGCTGGTGGTGAGGTTTCTGACATCAAGAAGGTGGTTTCTCCAGTTCTCAAGGACGTTAAGGCTTCACGCCTCTATCATATCGACTTCTCATTCGACGAGCTTCAGCTTGGCGGCTCAGCATTCGCACAGAGTCAGGGCAAGGTTGGTTCTGATGTTCCAACCGTTAAGAATGCCGAGTACTTCCGCGACGCATTCATCGCAGTTCAGCAGCTCGTAAACGAAGGCCTTATCCTTGCAGGTCACGATATTTCAGCAGGTGGTCTTATCACCACATTGCTTGAGATGTGTTTCGCAAACACTAAGGGCGGTCTTGCCCTCGACCTCGACAAGATCAAGGGCGACGACATCGTTAAGGTGCTCTTCGCAGAGAACCCAGGTATCGTTATTCAGGTTGCTGATGCTGACGCTCCACGTGCAAAGAAGATTCTTGAGGATGCAGGTATCGCATACGCTAAGATCGGTGTTCCTTCAGCTGACCGCAACATCACAATCAAGCGTCATCAGAGCAATGCTCAGGTACCAAACTCAGAGCTTGCTAACCGCGAGCTTACCCTCGTATTCGACATCGACGAGATGCGCGACGCTTGGTATAAGACTTCATACCTCCTCGACCGTCGCCAGTCATTCAACGGCAAGGCTGCTGAGCGTTACAAGAACTACAAGAACGTGCCTCTCGAGTGCACATTCAAGGCTCCACAGCTCAAGCGTGTGGCACGCCCAGAGAGCAACCGTCCTGTAGCCGCTATCATCCGTGAGAAGGGTACTAACTCTGAGCGCGAGATGGCATACTCATTCTATATGGCAGGCTTCGACGTGAAGGACGTTACAATGACCGACCTCATCACAGGTCGTGAGACTCTTGAGGATGTTAACCTCGTTGCATTCTGCGGTGGTTTCTCTAACTCTGACGTTCTCGGTTCTGCAAAGGGATGGGCAGGTGCATTCCTCTTCAACCCTAAGGCTAAGGAGGCTCTGGATAAGTTCTATGCTCGTAAGGACACACTTTCACTCGGTTGCTGCAACGGTTGTCAGCTCATGGTGGAGCTTGGTCTCCTGAACAACGACCACGCTGTTGGCAACGCAAAGGACTATGCAGAGATGCTTCACAACGATTCTCACAAGTTCGAGTCAACATACGTTACCCTGACTATCCCACAGAACGATTCTGTAATGCTCGGCTCTCTCTCTGGTCAGAAGATCGGATGCTGGGTAGCTCACGCAGAGGGTAAGTTTAACCTCCCACTTGCAGAGTCTGAGTACAATATCGCTGCGAAGTTCAACCACACAGAATACCCAGCCAACCCTAACGGTTCAAGCTACGATGTTGCCGCTATCGCAAGCAGCGACGGCCGTCACCTCGCTATCATGCCACACCCAGAGCGCACTCTGTTCCCTTGGCAGTGTGGTTACTACCCAGAGGAGCGTCGTCTCACCGATGAGGTAACACCTTGGTACGAGGCATTCGTAAATGCCCGTCTGTGGATTGAAAAGAACAAGTAATATTTAATTACAAATTACTAATTACGAATTACTTAGTTTGCATTATCGTAAACAGGTAATTCGTAATTAGTGATTAGTAATTCACTACTATGAAACCTAAACTACCCAAACTACAAAACCTTACGCCATGGATAAGCGTGCTCTTATTTGCACTATTGTCATGGTATTTCCTTATGGTGCGTAATGCTGACGTGCTCTATATGCAACAGCTACGCTCACTCTTCAACAACACATCTGAATTCTGGCAGCAGTATCAAACCCGACCTGCAGGTTTCCTGCAATGGGCTGGATGCTACTTCACACAACTATTCTATCAACCTGCATTGGGAAGTCTTGTACTGATACTAATGTGGACAGCTATCTTCTTCCTTATGAAGAAGGCTTTTCGCATTCCTAATGCCTACTCCCCTATCCTGCTTATCCCTCTGGTATGGCTCTTGATATCAGAAATTGATCTCGGCTACTGGATATACTATAACAAAAACCACGGCTATTGTTTTAGCCAGACTATCGGTTTGCTCTCAGCCTCTTTGCTTGTGCTCACATTCCGAAGCATAGCAAACGTAAAGTTTAAGTTCAGCACAACCATTGCAGCAATCCTTGGAACAATAATCACAGGCCTTTGCTATCGCTATATCGGCATATATGCCTTAGCTGCATCTGCCTCCTTGGGCGTAATAATGCTTTTAGAGCGCAAATGGATAGCAGGAGCTATTTATGTAATTGGTGCTATTGCTACCCCATTCCTGTTTCAGCAGGTGTTTGACACCATGCGCAAGGATCAATTCTTCACGGCAGGCCTACCACATTTCGAAAGCGGAAGCGTAATCAATTCTTCGCTCACCACTCCATTCGAAATTGCATTGGCATCACTCATCCTCTTTCCTTTATTATATAAGGTAAGCGAACGAATCAAGAACACAAAGGTTGCAACCATATTATCATCCCTCCTCCTTGTAGCTATCATAGGCTTCTCATACGGAGTATTGGAAGATGCCGACTATGATGATGAAAACTATCACGCAGAGTGTAAGGCTTATCGTGCCATAGACGAACTGGAGTGGGAGGACGCCCTCTATGCCATCCGTCAGGTGCAAGGTACACTTACACGCCAGCTTATCATGTTCAAGAACATAGCCCTTATCAACACAGGCGACATAGGCAACAGCATGTACGACTATGACGATAAAGGTATGACACCAACACCAAGCGACTCGCTGAAAGTGCACATGGCAAACACAGCTTCACCTATTATATACCTACATCACGGAATGACAAATTTTGCATATCGCTGGTGTATGGAGAATCAGGTGGAGATAGGATTTAACGTTGCAGAACTCAAGATTATGGCTCTTTCTTCCATTATCAACGAAGAAAGTAAGCTCGCTCTAAAATACCTGAACATTCTTTCACGCACCATGCACTATAAGGAGTGGGCAGAACGCTATATACCACTTGCACGCAATCCTAAGCTTATCGGCAAATACCCAGAACTTGCAAAGATTCATGAGATAAATTCATACATGGGTAACTATAGCGAAAGCGACGACGGAATATGCGAGCACT
The DNA here is from genome assembly GCA_946411565.1 of uncultured Prevotellaceae bacterium. Classification (GTDB taxonomy): domain Bacteria; phylum Bacteroidota; class Bacteroidia; order Bacteroidales; family Bacteroidaceae; genus Prevotella. The sequence goes on from CAMKEM010000024.1 coordinate 34,657, forward strand.
ATATCATCAGCTATTTCTCCAACTCGCACATTATGGCTTCAAAGCTCGTTCAGGAAATCACCCTTGTATATAGCATAATATCAAAGGATATTCCGAAGTTCTGGCCTCACTACCTACTATATCTCAGGCTTCACAAGGGCGAGAAAATCCCAGAGATATATCAGCAGGTAGCATTATTCTATGGCGACCTGAAGCCTGACCTGTCTCCTGATCCTAAGACCTACGGATTGCAATTCGACAAGAACATCGTTGACCGCTACAAGAATTTCGATCAGTTGACATCAGGTTTGGTGAATAGCGGTTTCTCAGAGGAGTCAATCGGCAGACAGACAGAGTCAGAATTTGGCAATACCTTCTGGTGGACATATTATTTCAACAGAGATTCAAAGTGTTATTAAAAGACAACAAAGGATTAATTGATAATTCCCTTTTCTAAAATGAATTACAATAAACAAAATATACTATCTAAAATACTCCCCCTCGGGGGAGATAGAGGGGGACGGCTTCTCCTCGGGGGGCTGGGGGGGCTTCTCCTTCTCTCCTGCTCCTCCCCGTCCATCCCTACCGATGCCACCAAGACAGGTACATCCCCTGACATATTCCCCGACTACGCAGGAGTTACCATACCGTCAAATCTGTGTCCTACAAACTTCATGCTTCCCGACTGTGAAGAGGCTGTTGCACGTCTTTCTTTCGGGGATATGTCTTTCACATACGGAGATGACAACAAGATAATTATTGATGAGAATGAGTGGAAACAACTTATTGCCGCTGCGTCTGACAACAGCAAGGGTATAAAGGTTGAGGTCTATGGAAAGAAAGACGATAAATGGTTAAGCTACAAGGAGTTTCCTATCTATGTAGCCAAGGATTCTATTGATCCATATATCTCCTATCGACTCATTGAGCCTTCGTATATCACCTACGAAGACATCTCTATCGTTCAGCGTAACATTACGAACTTCGAGGAAAGCGACATCTACAACAATCAGATCATACAGACAGAAGAAAAAGGCCAATGCATCAACTGCCACTCATTCCAGAACTATGGTACAGACAATATGCTCTTCCACATGCGCCAATACAATGGCGGAACAATGTTTGTGCACAATGGTAATCTGAAAAAAATTGATCTAAAGACCGATAGTACAATCTCGGCTGGTGTATATCCAGCATGGAACCCCAAGGCTGACCTCGTGGCATTCTCTACAAATACCACACGTCAGACATTCCACACCAAGGACAAGGACAAGATTGAGGTGTTTGACTATGCGTCTGACCTTATATTATATGATGTTGCAAAAAATGAGGTTTCAACCATCTGTAATGCAAAAGACGAGCTTGAGTGCTTCCCAACGTGGAGTCCTGATGGCAAGACACTCTACTACACCTCAGCACGCATCAACAACACAGATACTATTTCCACAGAGAAATATATCAAAAGACATTTCCGCGATATTAAATACAACATTTACTCTCGTAGTTTCGACCTCACCACACATAAGTTTGGCGAACCTCAGCTTGTATTTGATGCAGCAGCACTCGACAAGAGTGCCAGTCTCCCACGTATTTCTCCAGATGGCAAATACCTTGCTTTCGCCTTAGGCAACTATGGATGTTTCCACGTATGGCATAGGGATGCGGATATTTGTATAATAAAAGCCCCCCTCCCCCCCAAGGGGGAGCTTGTAGATGGTAAAAATCCCTCAAAGAACGACATAGAGCAGAAAAATGTAACCCAAGAACTCCCCCTTGAGGGGCTGGGGGCCTTAAATTCTTCCGAATCCGAGAGCTACCCAACTTTCTCAAGCAATGGACGATGGATAATGACAGCTTCAAGGCGTGATGATGGCAACTACACTCGTCCTTACATCTCCTATTTTGATACTAAAGGCAAGTGTCACAAGGCATTTGAGGTGCCAATGCAAGACCCAGAACATAACACTCTTTTGATACGTTCATACAACCGTCCAGAGTTTATGAAGCAGAAAGTTAAAGTGACACCTCAACAATTTGCCACAAAAGCACAGGAAGAGGCTGTGCATGCAAATTTCGTCAATAAATAGTTAAAATTAGCAAGATTGATGCAAAAAAATTTGGATATTTACAAAAAATGACTTAACTTTGTGGCACGAAACCATAAAAGTAATGTATTAAGTTATGAATATGAAAAAACTTTTTTTGATATGTCTCTGTTTCACTGTAGCGCTGGCAGGATACTGTCAGAAGACAGATGTAACATCATTGGAGATAAGCGCAGACTTAGGGAATGAAAGCTATCAGGACAGAGCTAAGAAGTACCAGAATTCCTACAAACTCAACGATAATGGAGAACTGGAAATTACATCCTATCTCCAAGTAGGTGACACGAAGGAAGCTATGTACAACAATCTTATTAACTGGATTGTTTCTTCTTGCACAGAGGCTGCTACAGCCATCATCTACGAAAACGAGGATGAAGGTCGCATCACTACTCGCTGCTACTTTGGCAAGATAGCTAACGACGGCAAGTCAAGACCAAAGGAATGGGTTGATATCCGCCCTATCCTCTCAGTTGAAGTACAGGACAAGGAAGCTATGATGAAGTTCATCCTACCAAACTTCGAAGTTATGCAGAAGAGCGATGATAGCTCTACACGCGGCTTCATGGGTAACACCACAGGATTCTGCTTCACAGGCGATGAGACTCCAAAGGAGGTTCAGGTATGGCCAATATCACTCTGTTATCCTTACAACGAGAATTGCAAGTACACAAAGACAACCTGCTATATGGCTTATGTACACGCCATTGAGTGCTACAAGATTCTCAAGCAACAGGTTTTGAATGCTGGCTACAAATCAACCCGTAATAAGAAAAAGAGCTAACAATATTTTAAAAGTAAAAGATGCGATATTAATCATCGCATCTTTTCTTTTTTCCGTAAGCCTCTCCTACTCCCTTGCAATTCCCTTGCAAGGCCTATGCAAATCCCTTTTTTTCGCCCATTCCACAGAACGGATTTACAACGGATCTGAAACGGAATTATAACGGAGGTATATATACCACAAATTTCAATACACAAAATCGGCTTACTACCTATATGATAGCAAGCCGATTTCTATATCTATTATTCAAGTTTCGCAAGCTCCACTTGTAAGGAGTTAAAGGAGTACATGGAGTACAAGGAGTTCAAGACGGATGTATCAAGCGATAAAAACTATTGTCTTGTACTACTTAAGCGACTTTAGGAGCGGTACTACTTTCACTCCTTAAACTTTCGCAAGTTGCAAACTTGCGAAAGTTGAATCTATTATTGTCTAAATCCTTAGAACTTATAGCCAACTGTAAATGTTAATGCGTTGTATGAGCCATCCGTGTGCTTATCTCTAAGAATCTTACGCACACCGATATTATAGCGGGCATCAAAGACGAAGCCATTGATTTCATAAGAAGCACCTACAGGGATTGAAACGAAACCGCGCTTAAACTGTTTCTTGACTTTTTCACCAGCAACTCTATCTTCACCATCAAACTTTGAGGTTGCGATGAAGTTTACAGAAAGACCAGCCTTAAGAGCAAAGCCAGGAGCAACGTAGTAGTCGGCAGTAACAGGAATACAAAGATAGTAGTTACTACTAATCTTACCCTCTTGCGGGCCATCCTTTACACTTGTGTTATAACCAGTCAGGCTCAAGCCAAGGGCTGCACCAAACTTATCAGTAACCATATACATACCCTCAACTCCAGCAGTAAGACCTACTGCCATTTTCTTGTTCTCACCTACATCACCAGTAGCAGAAGCAACTGAAATACCCACATTAGGTTGAATGGTGATTGAGCCGACCTCAGATTGTGCGGAAGCAGAAATCGAAATAAGTGCAACAGCAATCAAATTAATGATTTTTTTCATGATGATTGGATCTAAAATGTTTCCTACTCTAAAATAGATTTTCGGATTCCTCTCTTGATTTTCTGTTGCAAAAATATGCAAATATTTTCAAAAAAACAAATATTTTGTCAAAAAATTAAAAATATTTTGTGATTTCGATTAAATTGGAGAAAAATCAACGCAAATTGATGCAACATTACTGTCCGCTAAAAAATTTTATCATCACTTAAGTTTGTATTGCATGAAATTTGAGTTCTTTACAAAGCCAAAGGATGTATAACAAAGGATGTATAAAGGAGAACACCCATATCTGATGCTGTAATCTGAACCGTACCACATCCGTATGCCCTTGCTTCCTCAACCACTCTTGAAAGCAATTCCTTGGCTATCCCCTTGCGTCGGTAGGCAGGATCTGTAAACATACTTGACAGAAGCCCCATCTTTCCGCTTGGACAGCCGAAATATGGTGGTTTCTCCACAAAAGACATACCACTGGTGCCAACAATCTTGTCACCATCCAAAGCAATCCATGAAACAAAAGTTCCATCAGCCATGTGTCTTGCATAATAATCCTTCAAAGCAGGAGCAAGATCAATATCTTCTGTTGCTCCTTCTTCACGAAGTTGATTAATACGCATCTGGATGAATATGTCTATCTTATCTTCTGTAAGTTTTTGGTATGTCATGTTTTACACTCCCATAAACATATTAAACACCTGTTCGCTTGTCTTCTGCTTGAAGCGTGAACGACGCTTACGAAGCGTAGCCTCACTCGTCTTTGTTATGATAGAAGCCGTAGCATTATTGCATCCAACGAAGATAAGCAAAGCATATATGCACTCATCCTCAGTAAGTTCTGGATAGGTTGCAACAAGTTTCTGCAATTGGTCAATAAACACCTCAAGAATGCTGTCGATAAGTGGCAGACGCTCCTCATCAGGCAGATAATTCTTGTCGGTATGATATTTCAACTGACGAATCTTGGAATATGCAGGACGTGCCTGGAATATCTCTCTTGACACCTTGAACTGCTCAAGATAAAGCATTGACAGGTTCTCTTCTTTCTCCTCTGTCCATTCAGCGCTGGGTGTTGGATTTGGAGTGATAGGTGTTGGTAGCTGTGTGTTGTTGGCACTTGCCTGCTTCTTCACCTGCTCCTCACGAACCACACGAAGGTTCAAAGCCTCCATCCTGCGCTGAAGTCCTATCATCTTATGCTTGTTGCGGAACATCATACCCAAGAACAGGATTCCGAAGACAACAATAACCACAAGAACAACAATCAGCCAATGAGTACGCTGAAGTCGAAGGTCACTCTCATATTTCTCATGCTGATAACGCTCCGTTACGCTCTTCAGCTCATCACGCTGACGCTCTTCCAGACTCATATCCGTAAACTTCATAGCAGAATCTGCATAGAGACAGGCATGATCCAGATGCTTCAGATGCTTCTCTGCCTTATATAGTCGGCGATAGAGCTTTCCACGAGCCTCAAAATCAGTAGAATCGTGACACGCAAGACTCTTACGGATTGCCACGATGCAAGAGTCCCACATATTCTTGTTCTCAAAGCAACGTGAACGATTATAATAATAGGTGGCATGATCCTTCTTCTTATTATTTGGCACTTTATGCGAGCGCTCAAACATCTCAAGAGCCTCATCAGGCTTGCCTTGCGATATAAGGACGGCTCCAAGATTATTGTATGCGTTTATAGTATGCCTCGTATCATTATTGGCAATGGCAAGTCCAAGTGTCTTATTGTAATAAAAGGTGGCGCTATCGTGTCTGTTTTTAATTTTACTCAAATAATAGCTTGACGCCATACGATTATACACGCTTATCAGAAGAGAATCATTATCAATATTCTCCATAGCCATAAGCGATTTCTTGGCATAATCAAGAGCCTTGTCAGGATAGTCCTGATCCCAATACACTCGTGAAATATGCTCGTATGTCTTTACCAGAAGTTCGGTAGGCACGTTCTCATCCTGAAGAGACAGGGAATGCAAAAGCATCTCAGCCGCCTCATTGAGAGAGTCAGCCGATTTCATTGCACTTACTCCAGCGTTATATGCTTCCTCAGCTTCCTGCATCTTATTACCACAGGAAAACAATGTTAATAAAAAAAAGGAAAATATACCTATGAAAACAATATTATTTCTATTTATTCGCATTTTTATATAAGTCTAAAGTCTAAGGTCTAAGGTCGAAGGTCGAATGCCAAAGGTTCTCAGCCTTACCCCAAGTCTTTAGTCTTTTGACTTTAGACCTTAGACCTTTAGAACTGCAAAGGTACTTTTTTTTGAGGATAAAAGCGAATAAATTACATATTTTTTCAACGAAATGTATCAAAAAACGTGACAAAAGCGTGACAGAAACAGTCGTCACAACCTTGTCACGGCTATTTCTTGTATATATTTCAATATATTATTACCTTTGCAATCGAAAATAAAACCACAATAAAAAAAATTATGAGAAGAATGATTATCGGTATCATTGTCTTAATCATTGGAGCAATGATGATGGCAAAGGCATTAGGCTACAACGAATTTGACCGTATTCTTGAAGCCGACTGGAAGAAATACATCATTCCAGGTATAGTATTGCTGATTGGAGTAAAAATGGTATTTGGCTCAATAAGGGGTCATGAACACACAGCCAATATGAAGTTGTGTGAGATTCCAGAGGTTGCAGAAGGTGAACAACTCAAGATTTCCGCAGCATTCTCTGGCAATGCCTACAATCTGCGAGACGAAGACTTTCATGGTGCAAGAATTGATGCTTTCATGGGAGGTATAAGCATGGATCTGCGAGGTGCACATATCCATGACGGAAGTATCATGGACATTCACACCTTCATGGGTGGTGTGGAACTAAAATTACCACAGGACATCGACCTTCAGGTACATAGTTCCTGCTTCATTGGTGGAGTAAACAATCCTTTCCCACGCACTCACAGCAAGGATGCAAAGCGACTCATCATCCATGCTAACTGCACAATAGGCGGGGTTGACATCAAATGCTAAGAATAAAATAAAAACTCACCTTACTTCGGTAAAGTGAGTTTCTTTTTATCAGCTTTTCTGAGCTGTGAATGAATAAGTATCCTCTCCAATAATCTCGATGTTCACAGAACCATTGCCCTTATCACGAATAGTGACTGTCCCAACACCATCAAGCATATATACATCTCCACTCTTGGTATAATCTCCAGAAACGGTGTTAGCTGCACTCGTCTTCCATGACTTTGGCCAACAGCCAAATTCTCCACGTGTTGTAGCCGCACCAACCTTCCACGACTTTGGCCAACAGCCTCGTGTTATAGCAGCATCCTCTTGAGTACGCAATGTAATGATATACTTACCTGAGTTCGTAAACTCTACTGAGGCAACAGGGCAATCAGCATCTGTAACGTTGAAAACGGCGGCGTCATTATCGGCAACAACAATAACATCATCTTCAGAACTGCAAGATGTAAACGTAACACAGAATGCCGACATCAGCATACATAGCGATAATAAAGCTTTTTTATTCATTAGTATTAAGTATTAAATTAATGTTATAATATTTTACTTATTGTGCAGCAAAATTACAAATAAATACTGAATACTCCAAATTTATTTGCTTTTTTCTTTAATTTTCACCCTTTCAGCCTTTTCCTAATATTAGCGAACCGACGTTAAAATATAAAAAGATTAAACGCAAAGACGCAAAGTCGCGAAGTTTTAAGCTCTGCGTCTTTGCGTCTTAGCGTTTTAATCTATTAATCTATTAATTTCTTAATCTCTTATTCGATGCTGTTGATAGCGGTGAGTGATGAGTCGTTAGCGTGCTTGTTTACTGTGAGGTTCATGTCCTCAAGAGAAGAACAGCCAGCAAACATATTG
>CAMKEM010000025.1 GCA_946411565.1 uncultured Prevotellaceae bacterium
GGCAATGCTAGCCGAACTCGGCCCGGGAGAGGCAATGCTAGCCGAACTCGGCCCGTGAGAGGCAATGCAAGCCGAACACGGCTCGGGAGAGGCAATGCTAAGCCGAACACGGCTCGGGAGAGGCAATGCTAAGCCGAACACGGCTTGAGCCTGGGTAGCCTTCCGGCTCCCTCCTTGCGGAGAGAGGAGGGAGAGGCCTTACATTGGGATCTCGTAGGTGAGGGTGTCATAGTCCTTGACTACCGCATCAAAACCAGAGCCTGCTTTTCTTGATGGAATCTTGATGGTATCAACATCGAGCTCTATTGTTATGATTCCGCCTTTGTAGCGACGCTTCACCTGTGAGGTTACATCGAAGACGTAGGTGGAGTCGAGACCGTTGTTGAAGTACATATTCACATCGAGGAAGTTACTAACCTTGCTGTCACCTGCAGAGGCGCGTGTGGCACGACTCGGATTGAGGTTACAGAGACCGAAGGTGAAGAGGCGTCCGCCGATGATATCGACGTCTTCTCCATTCATCATAACGTGGTTCTTCATTCTCTGGTAGAAGTTGACAGAGACCTCATCATCAGAGGTATATCCTGTGTTGAGGTTGGTCTGTCGTGCCATTCCCGAGAGGTTTGCTGATCCTTCTACTCCTGCTACTCGTCCTCGGTTGTTGTGGAGGATGATCTGCGTGAGGTAGATGTAGGTACGAGGTAGGAGCTGCATCCTTGCGTTCTTGTAATAGACGTTTCTCTCCTCGTCGTAGCCGTCATAATCAGCAGGGTTACGTGAGACGTAGAGGTCTTCGTAGTACCCTCCGAACAGGAACTCTGGCTGGTAGTACGCGTACTGATGCTTTGGCGAGTGACGTGCTGGTGTCATTCCTGCGTTGGTGTAGCAGGTGATGTACTCGTAGGTGGAGGATTCATCGAAATGGATTGACTGTACTCCGTCGATGGTCTGCACCTCGTTCCATGCAAGGATGTCATAGTAGCCGAAGTTGTAGCGTGCCCTGAACCTTCTTCCCTCAATCTGGTGCTCGTTAGGCGAGTTATGTCTGCCTTTTGCGTCCGCTCCTGTGTAGTAGCGTCGGATGTTGAACACCTGTGGATCGACGATTTCCCATGTTCCAAAGATCGCGTTGTCTTGCTTGTCCCAGCCGTAGTACCATTCATCACGCCAGTGATAGGTGGAGTCATAGAACTCATTGTGCTCTTCATCAATGACCAGTGAGTAGTCCCAGAGGACGTCGAGGTCAAGGTTTACTTCTGGTAGCACCATTTCAATGTCAGCACCCTCATCAGGGAAATGGAGTGGCGGCTCTATAGTGCAGGAGGATGGAATTAACAATGCATAATGAATAATGAATAGTAATACCACCTGGCTTGCGCCAATGCGCCAAGGGAGGTGCCATATACGGCACCAAGGACGGCGGAGGGTTAGCCAAAGATGGCTCGAAGTGAGCCAAAGATGCCATATACGGCACCCAAGACGGCGCCAAAGATGGCTCGAAGTGAGCCAAAGATGCCATATACGGCACCCAAGACGGCGCCAAAGATGGCGCTTTATATATTTATTCATCGGCGCCTCCTTTCTTTCTTTGGTACAGTTCCGAACGATTGAAGCTGACGCCCTTCTTCTGGATGCGACGGTAGAGCAGGTCGTAGGTGAGATGCACTCCGAGGTTCGTTGGACCTATCCATGTGAAAACGTGGTTGCGCTCCTTGAAGTTCTCCTTCTTTCCGAGGTAGTCGTAGTAGTAGAGCCCATCTTCTACCGTTGACTTCGGATTACCATAGACGTAAGGGTCGTACTGTGTTCGGTAGTAGCCTACTCCTATGCTGAACTCAAGTCGCCAACGCTTGTTACGGCTGATGTTCATTGTGTAGCCAAAGATGGCTCCACCTCCGAGGCCTTCGCCTTCCCATCCCTTTGTCTTGCTTAAGCCTATACCATATATATTAGTATGGACGTAGGCTGAGACGTAAGGACCGATGAACTGCCCCAGTCCGACGAAGTAGTAACGGCCTTCGAATACGTAGTCTCTAATCTGCCAGAACTGCTGCCTATTCCAGTGATGCCAGTATGGACCTGTGAATCCGAGGTTGGCGGTGAAATGGCCTGTGAGTGGATAGTATTCCAACTGTACGTTAGGACTTGGTGCCCAGTAGTGGCCAGGGAGATAGAAGAAGTCATAGAGGAGGTTCGTTCTTATGCCGAGGATGTGTCGGCGATAGAGGCGAATCGGGATGTATGGGACATCGGGATTGACTTGCTCCTTGCTCTCGGTGAAGATTGGGAGAGGTTTCTCGAATTGCCCTATCGGGAGAAGCTCAACGGCGATGCTGTCGGGGAGAGCCAAAGAATCAGCAGGAACAGCCATATACGGCTGTTGAGAGGGCTGTTGAGAGGGCGGACGGGAATGCTTCTTCTTGAAGAATAGGACTACTCGAGCCATACGTAACTCAGAATAGTACTCCTTGTAGAGCCTGTCCCAGAGCTTGCCTCCGTCTATTCGCTTGAGATGTTGCTTAAGCTGACTCAGCATTCCAGCCTCATAGTATTTGTCAACGAGAGACTTGACGATACGGTAACTTGGATCATTCGCTTCCTTCATGAGGTGGAGGAGCAACTGATAGTTCTCTGGAGTGCTGTTGATGGTTCTGTGCTCTTCGGGAAACTTCAAGTGTTGATTTATGTAATTAAATGTGCGGGCTGTTCTCTCTTTGCCCAATTTCTGGTTCCATCGATATGGACCTTCTGGTGATGCCGAGCCTCTTAATATGATTGAGTGAGGCTTTAGGCTATCTGTGTTAATCTGCGGTATTACATCCTGTATGAATTCCTTGATTGATTCTTGCGAGGTATCGAGGGTAAAAACGTCAACAGGGAAGATTACCTTTAGTGCTACCTTATAGAACTGTTCGTCGGTGATGCTTGGTTTCTGATTCTCGTCTAATATAAATATGTATGGATACTTACTGAAACGAGTTGAGTCGTCAGACTGACTAAATACACTTACATATACGGCTAGCATCAATGTAAGTAATAGAGAGCGCTTATGTCTTCTGACCATCTGCATCATTCATACTGGTATTTTTTAAGGGTGATTTTTTTTGTTACTTTTTAGCTTTATTGTTTTGCAAATTTAAGTAATTTTTCTTTAAAATACAAGAAAAAAATGTTAAAATTTCCGTATTTTTAGAAAAAAACGCAATTTTCGGCTATTTTGGGGGTGTTTTCGGCGTGAAAACGGGCGGATTGGTGCTAGTTTTTAGGCAAAAGCCTGATTTTATTGCAATTGTGCAATTTTTACACGTTATCGCACACAATTTTTGAGTGTATTTTTTGCACTATTTGGGGCAGAAACCGAACTCGGTTTCTGAACGCGGGGGATGAACGCGAGAGGCAATTTCCCCAAAAGCGCAATATGCAATTCACTATAAGCGAAGAACTACGTGGCCAATAGCCGAAGAAAATAACGACATAAGGAACAGAAGCCTATTCCTCTACTTAATAGGCTAGGAACAGGATAAAGCCAATTCCAAGGAGTTCCTATTTGCGGAGGAGCTTGGTACCATTGGTAATGTAGATTTCACCTTCATGAGGGGTGACTATGCGACGACCGGAGAGGTCATAGATAGCATCGGTCTTGTAGGTGAGTATGGCATTGAGGTCATGGAGAGGAATGCCCGTAGTATCCTCATCTGGAGCGAATACAAAGCGGATGCCCTTGGCAAGAGCCTTGCCAAGAGTGTCGTCCTCCTTGGCAGATGATGTGTTGAATTGCTTGAAGACCTCCACCTCGAGATATGCCTTGTAAGGATTGAGCCATGTACCTGTATATTTATAGAAGCCGATACCACTCACGTTAGGCTTATAGGAAAGGGTATAGCAGTTGGTTGCACTTGCCGTTACCTTGGCATCAGAAGGATTACCGCTGAGGTATGAGTTATGCTCAGCCGTGTGTGATGAGCCACGGAAGGTATAGATTCCAACATCGCCATAGACTACATAACCGATATTAGCCGTGATATAGTTCACGCTCTTCAAAGTGATGACGTTTTCATTGATGCTAACGGCGGCATATACCTTGATATCGCCAACAGGCACCTTGGCATTATTAGGCAGACAGATAGTTGACCATCCCTTGCCCTCAGTCTGCCCTACCTCGGTAATGATAAGATCGAATTCCTCTACCTCATCATATTCGATTTCTTCAGAGAAAGCACCGAGTCCGCCTCGCTGATTGGCAGCACGAACCATAAAGATACCCTCACGAATATCCTCGCCATACTGGTTGAAGTCAAAACTCGTCTCTGCCACGTTGGCAAAGTATTTCCAGTTACCATCGGCATCCTTCTTGAAGATGAAGTAGCAAAGATCCATACCATCGGCACTTGCCGTCCATGAGAGAACACCATCCTCGATACTGAGATTCCTGACAGCAGCACGCTGGGCAGTATATACAGCAGGATTAAACTCCAGAACCTCATTAACCTTATATGTAGCAGCCTCAGCATCAGAGAGGATACAGTCATCAGAACCTACAGCAGGAGCACATGCTGCAAGTGAACGATTAGCAAGAGAGACGAGGTTTCCAGAGGCATCCACGGTCTTATACTCATGGAAACGCAGTACCATACCACCATACATGATACCCCAACCTGCATCGCGTGGAAGAGGACTCATAGATGTATTGATGAACGTACAGGCTGGTGACTGCACAGGACTCTTTCCCCACGGACGGGCTAGTGTCCAGTCCTTATCTGTCATATATTGCAGAGAACCAACCTCTACCTCAGGCTTTATGACACAGTCATTGAACACCATGCCCCATTGCTGGTCAGCATTGGTGTGAGGAGCAGCCATGTTGTTTCCTGCACGGTCACGGTGTATGAGATTACACTTCTCAAGCCAAATATTACCGCCACCGCATACCCAGTCAACTACACCTGCAACAGAGCTGTTCTCCAAATATGCACAGAAGTGAGGATCTATCTCGGTGTTACTTGAATAATAGGTATCCTGATAGCTCCACATTGACACGTTCTTCAGAATCATGCGACTTCCATGCCCCTGAAGTGCCACGGCACGAGCAGCAGTATTCTGAGCGTTTTCCATTGACCTGCGGTAGTTGAAACGATTCTCAAGAGTGAGATCCTGAGCATAGAAATCGGTTGCCGATGCAGGTAGGTGGATAGTGGCAGTATAATCGATACCCTCGATTGTTGGGTGATTGTAGATCACAGTACCATCCTGGCTCTGACCAATGATTGACACATTGGCACGAGATAGCTGCGTCTTCTTATTATTAATAGTGGTATTAAGAAGATCATCGCGCTTTCTGCCCTCGTCATCATAGAGAGTGGTTGCATCATCATCAGTAGAAACCGTTATATTCTCATTGCCTTCAAGCTCATACTCGCCATCAGGCACGAAGATATAGAAGCGTGCAAGACCTGCGGTATTGTTGGCAGCATTGATACCCTCAGAAAGAGTGCCATCAACACCAACTATCCAGTTGAACTTTCTATGCTCAACAGGGATAATATCAGCAGCAGTCTTAAACTTAATAGTTATATCGCTGCTATATTCACCATTATATACATCATACAGAGTATGAGCAGGGATTGTAAGGGTATATTCGCTGTTCACATCAAGGTTCCAGTATCTAAATACGAGAGTAGAGCCCTGTTCTGAAGTAAGGACATCGCCAACAGGCACATCCCCCTTACTGAGCCTAATGCCAGAAGCACTCTCCACAGCTCGCATGGTTCGGTTGAAGTTGATAGTGATTGAACCATCAATAGGCTGATCCAATGGTATGACCTCTGCATTATAGCCTGTGGTATTGACATATATGCTCGGACTACCTGCAAGCACAGGGTTAGAACTAACAGTGGCATTGAAGTTTATGGAGTATGTATCAATGGTCAGGCCACCTCTTGAAACAAGGATTATATCAGCCTTACGAGTACTGAGGTTTGCCTGAGTGATTGTCGTCACACCATTATCTGCAGTTGCCTCAATTGTAGGGAAGTCATCATTCTCTCCTACCACGAAGGATACAGTTATCTGTTTATCATTCCTGAGGGCAGTAAGCTGACCAGATGTGATAGAAGCACCGTCAATAGTTACAGAAGACAGCTGAGGTAAGTCTGCAACGATTGGCTTATAGGTGATAGACAGAGCTGTGCACCATGTCTGGTATATACTACCATTATCACCATCATCCTCAAACTCCACAGAGTGTAGCGTATGTCCAAGTACATGGGTATAGGAGATTGTCCTTGCAGGTGAATGCGTTGAGCCTGAAATCTTTACATTGCTCGGTATATTATCAAGAGCCTCAAGTTCTATGACACAATCTCTTATGGCTGAGAATGTGATAGATGAGTGCTCATTTATCTGGCAACGGTCATCGTATGCCATGTTATTGAACTTACCAGCAACTACACGACCACTGACAACAATTTCCTTACCATACTCGTCTAACAGATCAGATGCATTGAGGTCAATCTTTAGGTCGATGAAATCATCGCCCTTCCAAAGCTGAGACACAATGAGACCTGAAGAACGCTCGTATTCTATGTTAGGAGCACCCTTTCTCTTTGTGAGTTCCCATGTCACCTTTGTGTCTTCCGTGATGTCGAGAACGGTAAATGTGTTCTCAACAAAGACAGGACGAAGACGAAGGTCTGAGGCAGGAGCCGCATACTCAGAACCAAGGGCATATTCATTATTATCAGCATCCTTCCATGCCTTGAGGGTATGGTCGTTATAGAATAAGGTCTTATTATAAGGTATGGTGAACTTATCGCCAGCCTCAACCCATACAGGCTCAGGGGCAACTCCTGAGGCGAACTCACCCGCACTAAACGTAACATAGTATGTTGGTTTTGGCAAGAAACGAACCTCAATTGTACGGTGCGTGGTTATCTCAAACTGCACTTCGTATGTGTCGAGCTTACCACCCTCAGTTGTGATTTCCTTGAAAATGAATGCTGAGCCCTTCCATGAGCCGTCATCCTGCTTCACGGCATCCTCTATATCGTCACTATCCTTCTTTACCATCTTAACACCAGTGATGACACCATTAGTCCTCTGCACCTGGATGATAGGAAGCACCTCTCCTGTAGCTGTAAATCGGTTTACATCCACGATTCTGTCAAACTCAAAGCCGAACTTACGCCTGAATGTGGCATACACACGATTACCCTTTTGGAACGAGAAACCACCATCAGCAAGTTCCTCAGCTTCAAATTCGCCTTTTCCCTTTACTTCAACAATCTCTCCACGAACATCATCGTCCACCTCCATATGGAGTTCCATTCTGCTGGCAGGCAGAGAATAACACCTTACCCACTTATAGTAGCTGTAGTCGTCACCAATGATGATAGACACACGCGGATTAGGGTTTGGAGTTACATATTTATATACATAGCCCTTCTCGCCCTGCTCACGGATTTCCCTTGTAGCCTCTTCGTCAAGCTCCGGAATCTGCCCGTCGAAAGTGGTAGAAGTGATTTCCGAATAGCTATACATCTTCAGAGTAGCACCTGGACATGAAGGTATGTCGATCTTAGTTCCAGGACCGAATGATACCCATTCTGGAAGGTCATTGTTACGCACAAAGCCCTCAGAACCAGTATGCATCCACAGAGCCACGTCACGGGTATGGTCTCGCTTTTCACCATTCTCAATTACACTCACCGAAACCTTACTCGTCCAGAAGAAGTCCTTATTAGGCTGTTCTATATCTATTTCCTGAACTAGATTCATAGTACGGAAATCCCAGTACAATGCATCACCACGAGTACGGTTCTCCTTGTCGGCAATGTTATGTATAAATACAGGTGTCAGAGTGATTGTCTGTCCTTCTGTGTCAAATGAATAGTATTTACCAAGCTCATACCTTCTGGTACCATCCGTCCAATGCGTCAAGGTATGTTGGTCCTTGAAGAATGTGTAATTATTAGGAATATAGAACGAGTGAACATTTTCCAAGGTTTCAGGAGCAAGACTTATCGCACCATTGAATGTTGTTGGGCTAACATCTACGCCAGAATCTGTGAGATCGAACACCACAGTACCCGTAGCACCGATCTTGAAATAAGCCTCGATGTTCTTGGTTGAGGTTGCCGTGAATGAATACACATTTCGGCCGGTAATTTCGGTCTCGCCATCAACCCATTTTTCTATGACATAATCTTTCTCAGCTTCCGCAATCACGGAAACCTCAGTATTTGGCACATAGTATGCCTCCACGCCATTCGTCAGATTGTTATATAAGTTACTATACTTAGGGGATAAGCTGACATTACCTAATGCTATATCATGAGAAGTGGCTGTCACCTTAACGAGATCAGTACGACGAGTAAAGAGTGCCTCTATGGTTGTGATGCCATCCTCAGTTACCTCAAAGTCAACAGTAGCGATCCTACTGCCATCATCAAGTGTAGAGTACACCGTACCTACAATCTCCACAGGATCTCCCTCCTCCACTCTCTTTCTGAAGCCTGCGAGATTATAGCCATATTCTACTTTTGATCTCAAAGTAACGATATCTCCTACCCTGAATCTCGCACCTGTATTGGTATGAGATGCGCCCTCTGTCTTAAGCGTTACACTCGCCTCACCTGCATTATCAGGATCCTCGTTAGGGAACGCTTCCGCATCGGCATTGGTTATAACATTGACTGGCACCACGTTAGGCAGGACAGGATAGGTAACACTAAGGCTATGGAAGAAGCCCCATGTATTATTAGTATTATTAGAGCCTGACTTTTCTATAAACACATCAATGGTAGGAGAACCACCTGTATAAGTGAAGGTTATGGTCTTGCCTTCATTTGTAACCGTCCCCTCATTTGAAAGCAGGGTTTCACCATCGCGCAACTTGATTATTGCATGGTTATCACCCGAGAAGTTTGTGGTTGTGTTATATAGTATATCATTCTTGTTAGATGCATTGAGGGTAATGGTCATGCCATAGACAGCAGGAATCCTAATAGCGGTATTGTCATTAAACTGCCCGCCAGTTCCAGGTAAGCCATTCACACGCTCGTCATTATTTTCAATTTTGTTCAACGTGGCATCAAGCACGAGAGGCACGTCAACCATTACACCTTCCACATTCACGCTTTTAACGTATGTCATGGTGGTAGGATCGTTGTTGGAATTGTGCAACGTGAATCTTGGAGCGCCGTCAGACTGATCGAACGGCCATGTAACGGTAAGTTCATGGTCGGTATCAGTAATAGCCTTTGTGCACTTCGTGATTACAGGATAGAGGGTAGTATTTTGATAGAAAGTATAATATCTGCCGAGGTCATACTTCGTGCCTGTCTCAGAATCCTCCCAGCCAGTAACCGCCCAGCCCTCACGATAGAGAGTGGTGTTATATGGTATAAACGCCTGATGCGCCTCGTTCACCTCTACCTCAGCAGGCACGGTACCAAGGAGCGTTTTCTGATATTTGTTGACGAACTTCACCCTGGCAGCACTTGCGTCACGAACAGAGATGTAAGGAATATAGACATTCTTACCATTCTCTCCTACTATGGTCAAGATGGTAGGACCGCCAGTATATTCATATCTCACGAAGTTCTCGCTCTTGTTCTGATGATAGCAGTTGCTTGCAGCACTCGGATACAAGTCAACACTTTCACCTTCTGATGTCGTTATGGTAATTTTACCATTACCCTCCCGACAGTTTCCAATAGTAACGATTACAGGTCCATCTACAGGAACTGTAGCATAAATGCCCCAATAGCCATGATCCTTATCGTGATAGGAAGTAGTTATATCAATGGAAGATGAGAGGTCACCCACAGGCACAGGAAATGTTTCTCCTCTATCGTCAATGACTATGCCTGTTGAAAAACTTGATGTCTGACTGCCAAGAAGCGTACTGCCATTTGAGAAATCCCATGAGAATCCGGCAAAAGAACTACGACAGAATCTCGCCACAGAATGTATCACCTCTCCGTCCTTAACGCTGATAGCCTTTACCCAGCAGTCCTTTACAGGCACTACATAGGAAGCTTCGCTAAACCTCTCCTTATAGCTTGTCGTAGTAGGCTCAGTACCGTCAATAGTGTAATATACCATAGCACCAGCGACATTGTTATGGATGGTCACCTTATCTTTGGTATCTTCAAATTTGATAGCTACTGCGCCATCATTTGTTACCCTTACGCTATGTACATAATTCTTACCATCAGAAACAAAGTTAAGCGTTGTAGCAGGACCTACATAGTCAATGGTAATCGTACCGCCATCAGAAGCAGCAATAGCCGAAAACATATTAGGGGTAATCGTACCACCATTATCTGATGTTACCGTGAACTTTCCGCCACTACCATACATACATCGACTAACATCTACTCTCGCATTACCTATCACCTGAACAGAGAATCCACTACCAGAATTAAATTCCCAACCATGCTGAGAACCATTATAACCGCAGTTTTCTCCTATCTTTGTTATCACTTCATGTTCATCAAAATCAAAGTCTGCAATACGGAAATCATAGTAGAAGGATGCATCAAGGGCAGGAGTCTCCCTATCAGTAGCCAATTCTCCAAGAATACCATTGGCATCTATTGCTGCTACGGAATACTTTTTATCTGAAATGCTTTGCGCATTACGTCTGCCCAAGCCCTTTGCCGAAGACTGAGAATCCACGGAATATGAAAGCACATCAGCATCTACCACAGCTATGATGTCATTACCCTTGAATATCGCGTATGCACTTGCACCAGCAACAGCCGTCCAAGTTAGAACGCCATCGGCAAGCGTGATGCTTGCTGGGGCTGCTTTATATGTGACAGGCGAAGTCTTTGGATTTGACGGACTATTCTCCGAATCAATGCTCTCTACATGTGCACCACCACTCATGGCTGTCCATTTATCTGTATGTGGAACTATAACCTTCGTAGTCTTATAATATGAAACCTTTGCCTGATTATCCCATGCACGACCGAGATAATACTTTCCTGCCATATCTGCACCATCAGCATTATCGATAGTACACTCATTGAATATATATCCCTTATATTCTCCTTGTGTTTCTTTTTTTCTTGCTGAGGTGATAAACGCACTACTTGCGGATTCTATCTTCAGGTCACACTTCTCGAACCACACATTACCGCTACCGCAGATGAAATCCACGGCACCATGTATCTCGCAATCATCAAAGTATGAGTTTGTCGCATCAGAAGAATAATAAGTGTCCTGACGGCTCAACAAACGTATGTTTTTATATACATTATTTGAGCCATCGTCATAGAGGGCGGTTCCTCGTTCATCATTTGCTGTACTATACTCATCAAAACCAACACTTGAACCTTTCGTTACATTACATTGCAAAGTGAGATTCTGCAAAATGACATTTGACTTTGTTCTTAATGTAGCAGAATACCTGATACCTTCATGCTCAGGCGAATTCTTAATGATCACACCATCACGGCTCTGTCCCACAAGCGTTGTATAGTCCTTGACCTCAGTATTTATGTCAGTACCAAGGTCGTAAGTTCCATCCATCACGAAAATAGTCTTTTGATCGGATGAAGTACCGCCAGTAGCAAGTGCCGATGTCAGTTCTGTGACATTTGACACGATAGCATCATATAATCCCTCAGGAATACCAATATCTTCAGGCTCAACAGGAGCCTCTATCTCCTCCACCTTGACATAAGGACAGTACTGACCACAATACACCCGAAGAGTTGTGGCACCACCAGTATAATCATAAGTTGCAAAGCCACTGCATCCTGCGGCACCAGTACCCATATTGCCACAAAGCACATTTCCCGAACCGTCAGTCACAGCTCCCTCCGTCCATTGGTAATCAGAAGGGGCTGAGCTACAGCCACCTAAAGTAATCCTCACAGGACCATCAACAGCAAACTGGATAGCATACCAAGACGTACCATGACTATCACCATTACGATAGTTAACGCCATACTGAGGATATGAAATCTGAGTGACACCATCGGGAAGAGTTGGAGCTGATGTCGTTACCAGACTTATCTCAAAATCCTCAAAAGCCCATGCGCTTCCACTTCCACCAATCAATAGGATGAAAGCAAGGATAACTGTTCCGAGGAATCTTGTGAAGATACTCTGATTAGGGTAGCGAGAATATATGTTTTTTATGATGCAGGTCATATCTTTGCGGTTTTAGATGGTTCAGTGGAAATAATAAAGTGTACGGACACAGTAATTTGCGCCCTATTTGTAATTTGCAAATGTAATGTTTTTTTTTCTTTTTTATGCAATTTTCATGAACTTTTTTCAATAGAAACGCGAATTTTAACAAATTCGGGGGCTATACTACGTATAGAGAGTACATTTTTCACCGATTTTCAAGGGATAATGTTGGTTCGCTACAAGTCCGTTTTAAGTCCGTTGTAAATCCGTTCTGACTTCGCTGTGCCTCCGCTCTGCCTCTGCTTGCTATAACGGCATTAGAGCGTAGGTACAATTAACTCTGAAAAAAAAGAATTTTTATATAACTCTGCAACTCGTCACCCGAAACTCTGTAACACTTTAAGCCTCAGAGAGTTGTAGCGGTGATTCATTTAATTTCACTCGTCACCCACTCGTCACCCTCACATAGCATATCACACTGATATAGAACAACTTGCAGAGTTAATTCACTCATCACCCTAAAAATGGTGACGAGTGGGTGACAAGTGAATTCTCTTTGTATTATGCAGATTCTCAGCAAGATACAAAGATTCTGGTGATGAGTGGGTGACGAGTAAAATTAAATAAATCACCGCTGTAACAATAAGAGTCACAACAACTTACAGAGTTTCGGGTGACGAGTTGCAGAGTTATATAAAAATTTGTTTTTTCAAAGTCGATGTCTTTTCCTGATTTTGGTTTACAGTTTTTGGTTAATATTAAACTGCGTTTGTTGACATCGTTCTGAAATCGTTGTCACATTCCTGACTTCGTTGACATCGTACTGAATATGTTTACTCCGCATGGAAATGTGAAATCTGTGGCCAAAAGAAAAAATTAATGCGAGATTAATGTGGCATTAGTGACAATTAATGTTTCCTCACGGAGTGAGACATATAATGTCCATTAATAACACATTAATATCGCATTAATTAACCTGAATTCGATGAATTATCACATAAACAGATATTCGTGATTATTTCTGCAAATAATAATAAGGGAAACGGATTTTTCTGATTAATCTGATAGCTAGCGCAGTAAGAATTCCGCAATTTTCTCAGATAAATCAGATAAATCCGCTTCCCTTTTTTTTCATCGAACTCACGTTAATTAGCGTTTAGGTGAAGAGGCTCTACTTAATGTAGAGCTTCTTCTTACCAATAATGTAAATACCATCAGCGAAGCCAGAATATGTGTTAGTGCCAGGAATGACATCAAAGACACGGACAAGCTGACCTGTAGTTGTGTAGAGACTCAGAGAAATATTAGTAGGACTCTCCACATAGATCTTGCGATTCTTTGAATAGATACGCAAACCGTCAACCTCAGTATCCTCTGCCTGTGGAAGTTCCTCTATGCCACCATTCTCATAGATAAGGATGTCCTGTGGCTTAGCGAATGCCTTAGCTGAGGCAGAAACAGTCATATAGGTACGGAATGGAAGTACATCCTTATTATAAGCACTGAAGGTTGTTCCACGACTATCTATACCGTAAATGCCGTCATTGTTCAGGGCAGAGAAGGTAGCATGATGCGTAATAGTTCCAACCTTAGTTGCAGTAGCAGCTACCTGATCATCCGTCACACCAACGATGTTTGCATTAGGGTCACTAATGCTTACCTTACTATTGTCACCATACCAAGAGAATGTAACCTTCTGAGGCTTCATAGCCTCCTCAACGAAGGAGAATCCATGTGAATCGGCAACAGCATCCCAAACACCATGATCACCAAGGGTAAGGGCTTCATTGAAGCTACCAGATAGGTCGAATTCCTTGAATGTAGCACCAGGGAAGCTGATGATGTAAGGTACATAAGACTGCTGGAAATAGTAGCCGTTGAAGTTACGAGGCGAGCTATAGATATTAAACTCATTATCTCCATAGATAGCACCATAGATGTCAGAGAAATGAGTGTTGAAATAGCTATAATCACCCGTAAGAGTACCACCCTTGAACTGATCAGCTCCCGGACGACTGAACGTAGCCTTGACAGGTTCAGCAGAAGCATCGGCGGCTGTAAGACCACGCAACCAGTATTCATGTCCTACGTTTGTGGTGTTGGCAACAGTAGAGTTGGCCGCATTCTCTGCATCCGTAGCACCATAGAAATGAGATATCTCACCACTGAAGCTTGCCATTACACAATTCACAGAGAATGGCAAAGACATACCTTCCCAAGCATCGTTCTTGTTAGCCGCATAGTAACGAGGCACACGGGTGTACCAAGCACGGTTGTGAACGCTAAACGCGATAGGACAGTTGAAGTCATTATTGAAGCAATCGCCACCCTCACTATTCTTGTTGTCGGCTGTACGCTCAACAAGATGCAGATACTCGGTTGTAGGTGTTGCTGCAAGGTCAATTACATGAGCCTTGATGTCAGACTCAGGAGTAGCCTCAATATCATCAACAGCATCAGTATAATTGAACTTAGCGAGAATACCAGCACGGTCACTTGCTGTACGAGCATAGAGAAGGAGGTTGCGCGTAACGCCATCAGCCAAGTCTATTGAGCTCATGCCATAGTCAGAAACAGGATAATAGTATTCCATACCTGTACCCGCAGCACTTGATATGTTACCACCCATCTCAACGCCTTTGGTATAGACTTTCTGACCTTTATTGTCATTCTCATCGTCATAGCCATAGAAGTCAATAGCGGTAATACCGTTGTCGTGAACATAGGCATCAGAGTTATAGTAGAATCCATGGTTGTTCTTGCCACCATAATATCCACCAGCACGATAGATGCGGTTGTTCATATCCTCAACGAGATTATAGGAATCGCTCTCCTCGTCTATAACCCTCGGAGCTGGGAGAGTATAGTTCAATATAGCCTCAGCCTTATCCTTGGTTTCTTCATTAAGGATCTGGCCAAAGAAGAAATAGTCATTCTTCAGTCTGTGAGCATCAACGAAGTTATCGTTATAGAGAGGTTTGTAGGTCACGGTACCACCCTCACCTATTACGGCACGACTCTCGTCAACAGGGTGAGTTACGTCATGGGTTGTAATAGCATAACCATAGTTAGGCAGATATGCATCACGAATGAACTCGGAGCCCTCGAAATGGTTGTCATAAGAATAGCCAGCATAGAGATAATCACCATTTGCATAGTATTTCTCTACATAGTCATGAGCATTCTCAGTATCCTCACTACCAAGCACATAGCGTTTATTGAGATAGTACTCATTGAGTTCGTAAGCCACCTTACCATATCGCCAGTCATCCTTGGTGTAGTTTGTTACAGCCGTTCCATTCATGCGATATACGGTGTTAAGACCATATTCATAGCAACAATGCAGACTTGGGTTGTTGACAGAAGGTATGCCACCCACGATCCTACCGCTTACAAGTCCGAGGTTATGGATATTGGCAGAAGCACCAACCGTCTTGAAGAGACTCATAGCGTTATCAATTCCCCTAATAGCATGACCATCACCATGAAGCGTGCCCTTGAAGTTGTCAGGAGCCACATAGTCAGGACCTACGGTGATATTATCCTGTACGAAGAACTGCATATTAGCGCCAAAGTCATTCTTTGAACCTACGTCCGCAGCATCGTCAGTCTTGGCATTAAGGAATGAAGCGAACTTCTTGAGGTCGATAGCATCCTCAATGTAGATGCGAGGCTCTGACTGCTCACCAGCCTTTGCACGCTTAGCGGCAAGATCGAGATGCAGGTTAAGTTCCTTATCACCCTCGAAGATACCACCACCAGAACGACGAGGCTCCATACGATGATAGTTATGAACAACAAGCTTGCTGTCATCATCCATAGGAACAGCGAATACCTCCTCAAGACCATAGACCTTGAAGCAATACTGCACGCCATAGCCATTCATGAAGTAGTAGGCAGGTACTCGGATACATGGGTTAGTGGTGTTACTATCGTCAAATACAACGCCAGAAAGCATCTCAGAAGTAACATTATTACTACCATTCTCAGCCTTATAAGGACTGCCTACCTCGTAGGTATAATATATCTCATTGCCCTTATCATCTTTCTTGAAATGCCAATTATCATATTCATCCTTTTCACGAGGACCGATACGATAAATGGTAGCATACTGAGACATACTATGATCAGCTGCGATATTGATACTACCCTTGTTGATCTCAATCATCTCACCAGGCAATGCACAATTCACAACCTTCACGCTACCAGTAGCATCAGGACCTTGAACATAGTTGATAGTGAGGTAGATAGTATAGGTATATTTTTCACCTGCCACTTCAGTCTCAAGATCTATGGTTGCCTTACAAGGTTCAGACAAGTGAGCCTGATAGTACTCTGCACCTGAGTTATCAGCCTTATCAACAAGCTGAAGTACAATATTGGCATCCGCATTCTCGGTAGTACCCACGAATGAGTTTATATAGCCACTCTCAGCATCAGGATCTGTAGTTGCAAACGGTACGTTCACGTAGTAAGCGCCCTTATCTGGCGTAGTTGCAGCATACGGGCCATCGTATTTAGTTGCCGATGTAGCTCCTATTACCAACTGATACTTCTGATAAGCCTCAGTACAAGAAGGATTCGCATTGCGCACCTCAATATCACAATCATCAGTATGCGCACTTCTCCATGTCACCTTCTTTAGTCTAACAGTAGATCCAAGAGGCGTACCCGCAAGATTCATAAGGGCATCCTCATTATATGAATCAAACTTCAAAGGCTCGGTAGAACTGTCGTATGTATAACCCGTGATAGTGGTGTTATAATAGTAATGCCTACCTGTGACATACCAGTAATGAATATCATCCATCTGCTCAGGTGTCTTTCCTGCAGTCACCGCAGCATCATATCCATGGTTGAAACAGTCATCAACAACGTATCTGCCCTTTGAAGAATCGTAAGGGAATACGAAGTTACCAGAGGTCTCGAGGAAGTCCTCTTCTCCTACATGATGATCAGGAACATTCTCTGCATCCGTAGAAAGCGACTTCTTACGAGGAGCCTGAGTCTTGGAATTACCAGAAGATTCAGGACGGTAATGGATATTCTTGGCATACACATAACCACCACCCTCGTCATCACGCACGTTGATAAGTGAGATTTCTACGACTCCAACCACAGGACCATAGAATATCTTATCGGTACCTGCCACATTCTTGACATTCTGCACCTTCAAGGAATAACCAGAGGCGACACCTATCATATTTGCAGCCGTACCGTCATTTCGCTTGACGAACTCATCGGCATTGCCTTTGTATGTATCAATGTAATACTGCTTCCTTTCAATATATGAAGGAGTTCCATCAACCTTTGCTCCGTCAGCGTTGCGATAGTCATCAGCAAACGCCACATTAGAGTATATAGCACCGCAATAGTGGATGTTATTGGAAAGACCGAGGTAGTTGCGTGAACGCTTTGCAGTAACAGCAGCCAAAGTGCCGTCCACACGGTTCGTCACATTCTGAGCTACCATTTGAATCTCACCTACACGTGCTATAGAATAAGGAGTTGTAGATATCTCACTCATGTTATAGTCACGGGCACCGAGCAGCGTCACGGCACAGTCAGTAAGGCGAAGCATATCCATACGCTGGAAGGTGTTCAGAATCTTCGCATTGTCAGGAGTCTTGCCTGCAAAGCCGTAGCCATACAGTTCGCCACTACGGAAGCCTTCGGCGAATGAGAGGTGACCGTCACCGTACATACCACCATCACCGTTGTACTCGTAGATCCTGATCTTTGTCCCAGCATCATTTTTCGTTGCATCAGTAAAGTAACTGGTAGATGTCACATTATGACCTTCCTGATAAATATACTTATATTTACCGTCCGCAGTCTGATAGTAATATCCGAAGACATCATCACCATCACCAATGTCCGTTTTCTCAGTCATTGTCTGAGAAGAAACAGAGATGTGGTCGGAAGTGAAGTTAGCATCATTTGTAGGGGCATCCCATATAAGCACGGTGGTATTGCCACCATAGCCATTAGTGCCGTTAGCACCGAGAGCCGCAAGTTCTTCTGCCGTAAAGTCATCGTCAAGGTTCTCCTCGGCATCATACTTTCTCACGGTATATGAACCAGCAGCAACAGAAGAGCCGGAAGCAAGTGCATAGCCACCGCCATACACAGCCTCATCAATCTTTATGTCGATGTCACTCCAGTTTACACTTGGGGATGTCGTTTCGATCGTAGAGAAATTACCGTTATTTCCAGTAGATGCCTGTTCGGCATTATATGAATGGATAGCATCAAACACTTCCTCGGAAATGATATCATGAGCAAGGAGACTGATTGACTTCTTTATGGCATCAGAACCATCCCCATTCTTCTTTTCGCTGTTCCACTTATCGGTACGCTGGAGATTGTAAGTGCCGCTCTTATTCACCTCGTAATATTTAGGGTTGCCCACAAGCACATGGGTGCTACCCCACATCAGACCAGAATAAGAGCCACCACATACGGAATTTGCCACATGACCATTATAGACGATAACCTTTGAGTTGCCGACAAGATTACCCTGCTGACCACCACCGAAGATATAGTTTACGGTAGAGCCATGAGGCTTTGTATCAAATAAGTTCGCAGTATCAGAATAGTAACTCTTGCTGACATCCTTACCAAACTCAATCTTGGTATTGCCACGAACGTATGCCATACTTCCATATCCTGCACCATATACATTGCATACGGCAAGATCATTCTCCTTAGCATAGGCAATATCAGCAGGAGTGACATTTGCAAGCATATCTGACCTGACATCGAGATGCACATCACCATCAATAGTGCCGGAAGTGTAACAACCACCATATACGTTGCCACCCTCTATCACTTTACCTTCTCCATTCTTATTTGGTTTGAACTGACACAGAATGGTAAGGTCGATAGCATTCTTTCCACGCATGCCAAGCAGATAGCCTCCCTTATGCAATACACCTGAATTCGGCATTACATAATTAGCCATGTTACAGCCACCCACAATCTTATCGGTGATGACAAGATTTGCAGGGAAGTCATAGTTCACTATTCTGCCATTTTCATCAGGCTCAACATTCATGTTACCACGGTTACCACCACAATAGAATGAGCCGATAGTAATATTACTTCCTGGCCATGATACCTCTGGCTGAATATCCATCTCAACAGACTGGAAATAAAGGTCGAGAAGATGAGGATAAATCTTCGGTCTGTTCGCATGAGCCACTGGCAGATATTGCAAACTGATTGCATGGTTACCCGGTTCATTAACCCAGTCAATCTCGTCCTCAAGGTGAAGAGAGTTAAGATCCTCGTATGCCTTACGGTATTTCTCACTACCGTCAAACATAGCCTCACCATCACAACCCATGAAGGCATTCTCGATTTTTAGATTACTATCGAATTTAATCTTCACTGACGGTTTATTCTTTCCATCAATACTACCAACTGTGGCAGAGTTTCCACCACCGAACACACCACCAAGCACAAGAGGATATTCTTCAGAATACCCCTTCAAATTGATTTCCACATTCTGCACCTTTGGACGGTAAGAACTACAGTTTACCATTCGCTGTGCCGCAGTAGAGGCAGCAATACTGGTCATGAACTTACGAGAAGGAACGGTATAAACAAGGTCGTATGTATTCTTTCCAACCTTATAGTACTCGTTCACGGTCACTTGCTTCTCCTTGTTTCGACCTACGGCATAGAGATAGTCACCGTTACCTGCACCATACACATTACCATTCACATGACCTGCAGAAATGTTGAGAGTGGTTTTGGTGAGTACATCACCAGACACATCATTACCACCATACACATTTTTGTGAATCCAGATAGACTCGCCATCATTGCCTGTATCAGTACCAATGTTAAGGGTTATAGTGCCTCTCTTTTCGGTAGCAAGAGTTGGGCAATACTTCGTTTCATCCGTAAAGCCCACATCGCCCATCAAACCACCACCGAAGATGTCATTGCAGTCAATCCTTTTAATATTTACTTCAACAGCACCAACAGGGGCATAGAAGCCACCCCCAAACACACGACGAAGGAAGGTCTCACCTCCGACATTCACATGGGTTGTTCCTCTTACTATGCCTGAATATCCACCACCAATGACATCCATGACAGACTGACGAGTGTAGAAATGAGTATGAAGTACAGAAAGATCCGTAATGATAGGAGCATCCTTAATGAGCATTCCATCTTCGGTTATTCCATCCTCCATAAGATGCACGTTGACGTGCGTATCATGCTCAATGATGGTATTTTCACCATATCCACCACCCAAGACACAGAAGTGAGGTGAACCTGTCTTGTGATATACCTCCGTCCACTCGTTGGTATTAAAGAAGCCACCTGTCTCCGTGGTACTTACGCCAGAAACCATTTCACGGTTACTCAGCAACATACCCTTTGACATATTAACATACGTATCACCTTTAACGACACATGCCGTGCGACCGCCACCATAGATATTATGGTTCACGGTGAACTTCTTCATAGCCGGATCATACTGAGGAGAGTAGAGTAACATCTCACCATTCTTGTTCACAAGCTTTGCCTCCGTCCAACAACGACCTGACTCATTCCAGAGAGAGGTAACCTTTGCCTCTCCTCCTCTGATGAGGATATTGGTGTTACCTGTGACATCAGCTGAGGTAACACCATCAGGATTGGCTACCGTAACACCATCTACAGTGAGTGAATCGACATTACCCCAGCCACCACCGAAGATGTTGTACGCAAAGTAACCGCCCTTGAGATCCACAAGGGTATTACCATAGACAGTACCATTCTGACAACCGCCATATACACGATTCCAGAGGTAAGGAATAACAGCCTTTTCCAAAGGTTCAGTGTCCTCCTTATAAGGATATGCCCTGGTCGTTTCCTCTACATAGAAACGAGTATTTCCATAGACAGCACCAAGTTTCTGATAGCCGAATTTGCCATCAGCATCTTTACCAGAACACTTTGCCTTTACACGACCATTACCGCCAGCATAGGAAGCAGAAAGAATACTTGCTCCATAAATAGATACTGAGGTAGTAAAATGCTTTCCACCTTCATTATCACTCAAATATCCATTCTCAATATAGCTTTCAGGTATTTCTTCCGCTATTTTTTCAGTTGTACCGACACATGCCACGTCGCCACCACCATAAACGCTTCCATAGACAAGCACGCGCTCCATGTCATAGGTCAGATAGCCTTCACCATTAGGGTTAGGCACATCTGACGGCTTTGACACAGCCTCACCATATACCTCAACCTCGGTCTTACCCTTTACTCGGGCAATATAAGGGAAGTCAGTATCTATCGTTCCATCCTTATCCTTGTCTATTGACTCAACACCTGCACCACCACCAAAGACATTGAGGGAAACGATACCAGAGTGGAGATACACACCAGCATCACCACCGACCTCACCATAAGTCTCCTCTCCTGTAGGACTCTCTGGCACAGAGCCGAGTCCGCCACCAAACACGTTACGACAAGCAAGCTGACCATCAGTAATGACAAGAGCCTCACCTGCAACATAGCCACTGAAACCACCTCCATGAATATTCATGAACGTGAAGTTTGGAACACCGAGCGACATAGCCAGACGGCTGGCACGATAGCGTAGGAATGTGCGCACGTCAGAGTCAGAGCCATCAGAACTACCATACATCTTTATCTTTTCCTCCTGTGTCACAGACCCATAATCTACGAACAAGGCATCCTCAAATGCTTCGTATTCCAGATAATCCCTCCACATATAGGCGTATGGCTTCTTACCGCCCTCAGACTCTGGCATTATTGTAGCACCATTAGAGCGGAAGCTCACGCCAGGCAAGACATCCACCATGGTCGTGCCGACCTTGGTATTCATACCATAGCCACCACCAAAGACAGAGAACTGCGGATTTGCAGTGTTACCGACACTTGCATACCAGCACAAGCCTCCTACGGTTGTCTCGTCAAGCATATTGATGACATTACCTTCTGCGTCCTTCAGTTTGCCTAAAGGAGAGTGATTGATTGAAACGACAGCCGTACCACCACTTGTAAGATTACCTGCACCATCATAAGTACCAACGAAACAAGCATTCATGCCACCACCAAATATATTGTGTTCATTGGTGAAATGCAAATTGCCCTTAGTATCGACAGAAACGAACCTTGTATCGAGGTTTCTCGCAACTATAGCCATGCGCTCAGCCGCAGACATAGCCCTGATTTCTGCAAGACTACCCGCTACGACTTGAGATGCACCTGTCCACACGGTGATATCACCTTGCAGATCTGCCTTCTGATTCCACAACCATGTACCGCCATCAATAACGACCTTCGTGTCGCCCAATACATTAGCGTATGAACCATTAGCACGCGATTCTCCCGTACCATCTTCAAATGCAGGCTTATCATCAGCAGCATCACCATATCCACCGCCAAAGATACTATTGCCCAGCATACCGCCCTCGATATGAACAAGGGCACTACCACTAACAGTTCCGTATGAACAGCCACCAAAGATACGATCCCATATATAAGGAACATTATCACCATCAGCCACATGCACGAGAGTGTGGCCCTCAACACGTCCAAGTTTCGTGTAATCAGCTGCCTTTGCATTCATTCGACCATTACCACCCGCAAATACCTGTCCAAAGATATCACCGCCAATGATGTGTACGAATGACTGTGCATTATCGTGAGTATAACCTATGACATTATACTCAGAATCGAAAGAGGAAACACTTTCGGGATTACCCGTTGGTGTAGATCCCTCTATTCCCACGTTGGCAACATCACCACCGCCATATACAGAGCCAAAGATCTGCGTATCACCTGAGACTGTGACAGAAGTAGAGCCTTTTACACGTCCCATATCCTTGAAATCGGTAAGAACTCCCTCTATTTCCGCAGACTCAACACCTGCACCACCGCCGAATACATCGCCATAGATATAGCCGCCATCAGTATGAACTGTGGCATTACCGCCTACCTCACCGAGAACATCACGAAGTTTACGATGGTCGGTTGTTGAAACATCAGGATTGGTAGTCAATTCATTATATGCAGCCAACTGACCATAGCCACCACCGAACACGCGGTGCATATAGGTATTGCCACCAACCTTAACGTCAGTGTTCTGCTCAACGAGACCTGCATAGCCACCGCCGATCACACCAAGAACGGTGAAGCCTGCAATACCATAGCTATTGTCATATACACCGATTGTTGCCTCATCAGTACCCTCACCAGAAGATATTCTCTTTCGAGGAGCCATAGACTTCGAATCAAGGGTGAGTCCAGCTGACTTTGCAAGCTGTTGTTCCGTAGTAGCACCCTCTGGAGCATCATCGTTAACACCGACATTCACCTTGGTAGAACCAACGGATGTGTATGCACCATAACCACCACCAAATACATAGAAGTGAGGATTCTTATTGTCGTCATAGGCATTCTTCCAGACATCAGTAGAAAGGATATCATAATCACAGAATCCCCTTGCTATATCAACAGTAGCAACACCAGATTTCTTATCGTTGCCAACAGTTAATAGCCTACAAGCCTTGTTTCCACCACCATAGACGTTGTGGTTGCTGAGGAATACCGGAGTCTGTTCATCACCAGATAGGAATACGTTGCGATTATCTCCGTCCCACTTACCATTCCATGATATGAGTTTCTTTGTCGCAGGATTCCACTTCCTATTCCAAATCACGGTAGCACCATTTACATATACATTGGTAGAGCCGTAGATATCGGCATAGTCGATAGAACTTCCTTCGATATAGCCATTACCGCCACCAAATATATCTCCTGCATACGCACCCTTAGAAATACTAACCGATGTATTTCCAAATACAGAAGCCTGATTACCACCACCATAGATATTACCATAGATGACAGGTCCAACGCCTTGCATTGAAATTTCCGTACCATATCGTGATGCGTATGTATTAAGGTATGTTGTCTTTTCCGTCTCATCACCAGAAGAAGGATAAGCCGTACCGACAGTAGCCACGTTGCCGCCGCCGAACACATCGCCAAAGATCTGTCCACCATTCAAGGCTATATTTGCCTTTCCGCTAACAGGACCTGCATCGCCACCTCCATAAATAGAAGAAAGTCCATAGTGATATTTTATATTCCCTATTGTTTCTTCAGTTTCAAAATCATTAACCGTGATATATGTATTCTCAGCAGAGGTGTTCTCACCATAGCCTCCACCATAGAGAGTCATCTGATCCGCGGTAGTACAACCATTGACCACAATCTCCGTCTTGCCATCAACCTTACTTGCAACATTGCCGCCGCCATACACATAGTAACTGGTTGTTGGTGAGGCATACTTCACCTTATCAATCATGATGTAAGTATTGCCAGTCACATTGGCAGAAGCTATGACATCAGAGGCCTTAAGTGCACCAAGACCGCCACCATAGACATTACCATCTAAAGTTCCACCATTAAGCATAACATTCGTGTTGCCTTCTGTTATTCCAGACTCAGCACCACCATAGATATCACCAGAGATAGTAGGAGTACCAGAAATAGTAACCATGGTATTTCCATTCACCTTACCGAATAGTTTCGCATTATCAGGAGTGTGAAGAAGGTACGGTGTGGAAGTGCCAGGGATTTCCGTCACAGCCACATCACTTGTTATACCTTGAGCAGCACCATATACATTGCCGTCAATTATTGCACTACCTGAGATATTAATCATTGTATTACCATCGACAGCAGCAAGCATACCGCCACCATATACGTTACCACCCTTACCGTTAGATGAGATGATATGGGCGGTACCGCCAATATTGATAACAGAATTACCAGTAAGCCTTGCCATATTGGTAAGTGTACCGTATGTAGAATTGTTGCCAATGAGCTTAGCTTCTGCTACACCAGCACCGCCTCCATATACGTTGCAATAAATATTACCACCATATATATTAAGCCTTACGTTTCCATATGTCTTACCCAGATCAGTATATTCGGATGGAGTTCCTGAATAGGCTTTTTCTGAATAGTATTTATCAGTACCTCTACCACCGGCAAAGATACCGTGACTACAAAAGAATTCACCCCCATAAATTGTCAAAGATGATACAGAATCAGCATACTCGCCTGTCTTACCATATATATTACCACCATATATACTTGGTTTCACATTCTGCTCATAGAACAAACTTGGACTCATGAATCCACTACCACCGGCATATACGCCATCAATAGGTTGTTCAGCCGAGCCGAATTTACCACCTTTGATGACAATCTTTGTATTGGTCAATGCAGGGTCAACCATTGTTGTTGAACCATCCTTTGCATTGTAGCAATTAGCAGACACGAGTTTACCTTTCGCCTGCCAATAATCACCATAAAGCACGACTTTTCCGTCAGCACTCCAATATGCGATATTCTGATCCACAGTAGGATGTGCATCATCACCAATACCATTATAACCACCTGCACCTGCACCATATATTCCGCTGAATATGTATTCCTTTTTATCATTATCATCTGGAAGAATAGTGAAAGTTCCACCATTAATAGTAACGGTGCTATATCCATAGAATGGATTAACGATAGTTATACCATTAGCATAGCCACGGCCAGTACTACCACCATAAAGCTCCGTGATTTTCACAGTTTCATCTTTACCATCCTTTGGATCAACGAGAATATTCGCCCTACCCATATAGGTATTGTCTGGGAAATCATAGCTCTTACCATTATATTTGAAACTAAAAGGTTTCTGGTTACCGAGCATACCGTTTACCACACGAGCCACATAACCACTCTTTATGATAATATCCATATCGGCATACATCGCGCCCTCATGAGAAGCTGCTACGATACCACAGTCATAGTCAGCATTGAAAGCATTGTTTGCATCGTTCCATGCTCTATCAATATCAACCGTCACAGTACATTTGATAGGCATACTTGGTGTACCCATCAAACCATTTATCTGGTTACTTGTTGACTGTCGTCCTGCAATAGTAACACATGAATAATGACCTGACTTCAACGTAATACTGAACCCCTCTTTGCCATGAGGCATGGCAGCATCCATAGCCTCCATATCCAATACACCTTCAGCAGTACGGAAACGGAAATCATTGTTCAATCCTCCATAAATCTGGAACGAAGCTGTCCTTGCACCATCAATAGTGCCATAACCAGGAGCATTGGCGGTAAATCCAGTCATCTTAATACCTTCACCCATCTCCAAGTTATTAAACTGACAGAAAAGGTAACTTGAGTGCTTTGCTCGTGAATCGTGGTTGAATGTGATATACTCAAAACGAGTGTCGCCGAAAATGCCGATATATTTCACACCATTGTTGCCATCCTCATAAGCCTCGATAGTTCCTTTATAATCCGTACCATCATACTTGCCAGTAATGGTGACATTCTTTGCAAGGTGAGAGGCAACAACCTTTCCTCTCCATTCAGCATAAGTCTCTGACGGAACATTACCTTGAAGACTATTCGTAATGGAGAAGCCTTTGTGCGTAGCATCTACATCGCATGTAGCGTTTCGGTTACTTCTTCCCATCAAGACGATCTTATTCTTATCCCATGTGGCACCATCCTCAAGCAAACTGTATGCCCTCTGCCATGTTGCAACAGCATGTTGATCGTCGTGACCGTCATTTGCATCACTACCAGCAGGATAGCTACTTGTAGCCAATATGTTATCACCTGTTGGATGCAAGAATATAACTTTTTCTGTTATAATCTTGACAGTCAATTCCGTTGTAAACGATGTGGGATATTTTGATACGAGATCCTTATACATATCCTCCGTACCATGAGCTGTGACAAATGTATTCCACTTTGCATCTATTGCCGTAATGGTACAATAATATATATTTGCCACACCTGCCCCAGAAAGGATTGCGCCATTTGGAGTTCCATGTACGACATTAATCTTTCCTGAAGAAGATGCCATATAAGTGTCTGAGGTGGATATTGGAGTATATTGAACGCCTGTATCCTTTATGTATGTTCCATCATCTTGCAGAACATAACCTACCTTATCCTCTGCAGAAAGAGAAGCATAATCCTCTGAAGATATCACATCGTATATATTTCCGTATGTAACGATATAATTATCAGGATGTTCATAAATATCAGATGACCAATTAGCTTCTGGAACATATGAATCAGTGCTTATGAGCTTAACTCTCAGAATATAAGGTTTATTTCTGTCAAAACACTCCTGAGCCGTATAATGCACAGCTGTTGCAGTTCCATCGCTCCACTCCTTCCAATCATAACTATAAGCATAGTCACCATCTGTGAAAGTTGAATTTGGCGTAACAGTAAATGTAACCGTGGAAGCTCCCTCTGCAACTGTCTTTGGTGAATAATCTGCAGAGAAGTTATATCCACGTGGAAGGTCTATTACATTCGTAGTATATTTCAAATCATCACCACGATACACCTTCACATAGACAAGCTGAGGAGTAACACCAAGATTTATAGCTTTTGTAGTACCTACTCCATTATCTACTTCGTTGTTATACCAACGATAAGTCAATCCTTCATCACCAAGTCTATTAGACACGGTAAGGGTATGAGTATGCTCTGCTGCATCACCTAAGTGATTGTCTGTAAACGTGATATCGAACACCTCTCCAAGATGCATCTTACCATCAGTTCCGAATGAGAAACCAAATGAAATTATCTCAGAATTGTTGCTTGCATTGTTTCTTCCATTATTAAATGTAGTAATTACAGTAGCCTCATTAGATGTATTTATATATGTACCATAATTGACACCCTGATAATAGTAATTATCCATATCTTTATTATGATGCCATCCTCTATCAAATAAACCTGATGATTTATAATAAGAGTGAGTAACAATTGTCCTTGCACCCATATCACATGGATTTGGATTATTTGCATTTTGAGAATAAGTCACTCTTGCTGGATATGACTCCGTTATCGGCATATACTTACTTTCTCCTTCATAATAAATCTGATAGTTACCATAAAAAACTGAGCTTACTGGGGCATTATCAGCACTGTTTACCCTACCAACATAGAGATTACAATAATAATCATAGTCAACTTTGGTGTTTCCATTAAATATTGCACATGAGAATACAGGACTTACCATACCATAGCCGACAACCCTCATCTTACCTGTGTAATAGGTACAGCTTGGCCATGGCATAGTTGCAGAGGCACCAGTAGATTTCATAGAACCAATAATACCTGCAACATTTATCTTGTATTCATTGGCATTACCTGAAGAAGTAAATGAGGCATTATTAATAGTTATATCACAATCTGATGATATCAAACGAATTACCGTTGACGAACTCATATCACCTTCTGATGAGAATGAAGATTGTGCACGTCCAATCACACCACCAACAGAAAGAATATGATTAGCTATCTTATATGTAGAAGAGCCATCATCCGTGATACTACAACCCGTAACCTCAATATTCTGAATTGTGGTATTTGCACCAACAACACCAGCCAATACACCTACATAACAGTTGTTTGCATTGCCTGATGTTCCATTGTTAAAATAGAAAGATGTATTACCTGTATTGTGAGCGAGCACAGCATCCTTAATGACAAGATTCTGTATGACAGCCTTCTGAGAGCCACTTATGCCCTGAACAGCTCCGAAGAGTCCCCAGACACGATTCACCTCTGCATTCACATCACCTGCCAACCATCCAATATTGAGACCTTTTATGGCTAATCCCTTTCCATCGAGATGACCACGGAAACAGTTCTCAGTCTGATAGTTGTCCTTCACAGAACCGATAGGCGTAAAATCAGCTACACCAGTCATATCCACTTCGCCATCAAGCAAATAACATGCCTGATTGTACTCTGCAGTTGTCTTACCATTATATACATAAGAACCTACCTGATTACTGAGATATGAAAGCAACAGAAGTTCTTCCTTACATCCTATGAGATAAGGATCTGAAGAGGATGTGCCTGCTCCTGCAAATTTACCAGTAGGAATAGGCACAGGTATGGTTGCAAGCACTTCTGAACCAGAATTTGATAACACCTTGACAACAAGAGTACTATTATCTCCCGGAACTACAGGCTTCACATCATAGGTTGAACCTGTTGCAACTTCAGCATCATCAAGAATCCACTTGAATGTGTATAAATCAAGATCGAGGCCTTCAATTTCCAACCTATGGTTATTGAAACGTGGCTGTGCAGCATCTTTATCAACAACCTTAATCTTAATGTGTGATAAATCATAGCCTGGTGTCTGGCTATACACCCATGAATATAGCTCATCTCTTGAATCTACAACTTCGTTAACAGTCTCAAGGAATGTAGTAGAATACTCTGCCAATGACTTTTGACTACCAACATTCTGGGATGCAGAATTTACATAGAAGATTGTTGCCGTTGTTGCATCGGTAAGTCCTGTGAAGTTCTGGCCAAACACCGAACCCACATTTGTAGGACCTGACGGCACGGTGAGTCTGCCAAGTGCATAGACATTCGATACGCATGATTTTGCATTTGTCTGCCACAAGGCTACTACTCCTCCTACAACCACATTTCCATTTTTATTAACAGTCAATTTTGCCAAATCAATATTGACATCTGTTGAGATATTCAAGAAACGGTAGTTATTGTTAGTGTCGTTAATCTTTCCTGACAAACCTCCAAATAGGAGAAGTTTATCATTCTGAGCACTCGCTGTTGCTGAAGAAGTAATCACGGAGTTGCGCACGATAACATTCTCTATCTGTGAATATTGTTTTATATTACCAGCAAGTACACCTACATACCTGTTTCCATACACAGTAGAGCTTGTTTCCTTTGTAACGGATGCATTATCAATAACCAAGTTCCTTACCACAGCCCATTGAGCATTGGAAAGACCTTCGATTATAGAGAACAATCCGAAATTGGCAGCACCACCGAGATTTGTATCCCAGTCTATTTTAAGATTACTGATTTTATGTGCCTGTCCGTCGAATACTCCTGCAAATGATCCAATACCAACTTCCTCCATTCCGTTCATAGGTGACCACCATGCCTCGGCAAGGTCTATGTCTGCCGTAAGCTCGTAGTACTCGGTGTTTTTGGCATCTATCATAGATACATGATATCCCATCCATGCAAGATGTTCTGCCGTAGCTATCTTGTATGGATTCTCTGCTGTTCCCTCTCCTGTTGGTGCACTTGCCATCGCTCCCTTATCATACCATTCCTTTCGTGGTATAGTTACGGTGCGTGTGCCTATAACGGTGCTTCCGTTGGAGATATACACGATTGCATTCTTTGGCTGCATTGCCCTCGCAACCTCTATCTCTGCACCTGTGCCCACGGTTGTACCATCAACCTTCCATTCGTATGTATATCCAGAAGGAAGTGGCGAACCATCCTCGCTAATAACGCCAAGTATAGAAGTGAAGGCATCGGTTGACTTCATCTTCTCCGTAGCCTTGAACCTATCCATAACGATTTTGCCCTCGACAACATCCCATGCAGGACTATCACCACTTGTACGCAAGGCGTCAAGCACTTCGCTGATATCGCTCTGGTAGTTACCACGATTCACACCCTGAGCATAGTACATATAATACTCAGGGAAGCCACTACCTTCGGTATATTTCGGATAAATCGACATATCGGCATTATTACCGTTTGAACTATATGGCAAAATAGTCTTGGAAGCCTTTAATGCATCACCAATCTTATTCTCTGTCCAAGTACTGACATCGCCTATAGTAGCATAACCCTCAGTAGCTTGGCTGACATTCTTCGTCTTGCTACAGCTTGTGACATCAGAATTGAGCCATATCTTATAATCACCATAGTACCATTTCTTAAAACCATTAGCTGTTTCCGCAATAGCCGTTACTCTGCTATTGTTTGCGCCAGAATAATCATCATAGATAAAGGCTTCAGAACTATTGTTGTTCTGGAATGTACCTACAAGTGGTCCCACAACACAATATGGGGCTTTTACACTTCCGCTATAATAGAGAGTCTCTGGAATGTAGTAAGGCTTAAATAGTCTTCCTATAACACCACCTATTACAAATTCGTTCGATGTAAATTTACCAGCCGTAGCAGATGTATAGCCCGTGAAATCAAAATCACAGTAAGCTACACAACGCTCTATCGTGATTTGATTACCAGCATTTGTTTTCTGATCAACTGTACTACCAACGACACCACCCACGTTCATACACAAACCTACGCTGAATTTCTTGCCTGTTGTTCCTGGTTTTGCACCTATGTAGTTCTCACCATAAAGCAGACAATCAGTAACCTTGGCGCCATTCTCCAACTTTCCCACCATACCACCAAGTCGGATATCATTACCACCAGTTGCCGTCAGGTTGCCAGACATATAGACATTCAGACCTGTTGTCTTACATCTCGTTATGTCATTGTAGCCTCCTTGTACCCAGCACACGATACTACCTATGGCGACCTTATTTGACAATTCACCTTCAAGGTTGTATGTTATATTCTTTACCGAGCATCGAGTTATCACCGAACGCGTAGTTGCATTCATGCCCTGCATACTTCCCACCAAGCCAGAAAGGTTACAACCCAAAAGTTTTTGGGTAGAATTGTATGTGAAATCCTCTATGCTACACTCTTCAACCAAGCACGCATTCTCCATACGCCCTAACAGAGCACCATAGTTTCCATTAGGATTAATCTCACCATTTAGATTGATCGTACCGTTTTTCACCGAACAATTCCTTACAACAGTACCTAAATCAACTGCCTTACCAATAAGACCGCCACAACATAATTGCGTAGTCTCTTTTCCAGTATTGATGGTTATATTCTCTACAGAACATCCCTCAACTAAAGTTCCACCTTCTATTATACCGATAAATGCACCAGCCCTTAGCGCACTACCGATTTCAGCAACGAGTGTCATTTCCACATTAGAAACTCTAATATTGCTGATTTTACCATTACTTACCTTGCCAAGCAAACCATAGTTGTTGTCACTATTAGGCACATTGATGACATAGTTGCTGATAACAGGCTTTTCACCATTACCCTTATCACCTATGAGATATCCTTTAAACGTCCTACCAGTATGGTACGCCCATTCTCTGCCTCCGAGGTTAATATCAGCGGTTATCTTATAATAACTGTAAGAATTATTATACTTAGTACCAAAGTATGCCAGTTCCTCCGCAGTACTAATGATATACGGATCTGCCTTTGTACCCGTACCACCTGCAAACTTTGAGGCTACATTTCCATTCCAAGGGGTAGGATCTGCATAGACATTAGCAAAGGAAAAGATGAGTAAAAACAAAAAAACACGAAGACGGCCTCTCCCCTCATCCTCTCCCATAGGGAGGGAGACTGTCTGCGAATGGGAGTGACTTTTTATAGTATTGACGCTTATAAGTCTCTTCAAATTATGTAGCAATTCTTTTCTCATAACAATTTAGTGTTTTAGTGTTCGGTGTTCTGGTTCTTAAGATTAAAGGTTTTGTGCTGAAGGGGTTGTGATTAGGGGATTGTGGAACTTAAATTCTTCACTATTCACTTTTCACTATTCACTTCCCTACCTCAGCACCACATCCGCCATTTCCTTATCTCCGTCGCTGAGTACGTAAAGGAAATCTGGCTTCACGGATGCATATATGTCGAAATACTTACCCTTTTCCTTAGAAGTGAAACCAAGTGCGAGGGTATTCTGGGCAGTACAGCCAGTTCGGGTGATCTGACCGTTCTTATCATATACATCATACTCAGCAACTATCAATACAGTTCTGAGCCATTCTTTCTCTACCTCTTCTTCATCAACAGTTTCAAAGAGTTCTGCGGAATTTGGATTCACATGAAACTCTACATATTTCTGTCCAGCGGTCGTAAGCGCATCACCAGAAGCTGTTAGTTCTGCTGAAGCTATCACCGTTCCTGCATCGGTCTTATCAAAGACAGGCTTTCCATTTGCTCCTAAACCTGTACTTCTATATATCTTTAGATTTGTAAGGCGAATGGTTCTGAGAGCATCAATATCGCTGCTCACTCCTAGTACAAAACGAACAAGCACCGTGTTATGCTTCAATGGAAAATATACACGAAGCCCCTGCCCCTCCGTGATACCTGTACCTGAAAGATAGTCTTTATTTCCATACAAAGGGATTATACCATCACCCCATACATTATTATAGTCGGTCTCGGCTGTGAAGTTCTCAGGAATCATCGTCCTTGCCTCATAATTATATAATGTATAGTTTTCCTCTGTAATAAAATCTGAAGGAGTGATCCCAAATTGCGTAACACTCTCAGAGTTGAGCTTTCCATCCGCATCCCTGTTTGTCAAAGTCAGCATTTCCTTTGCATTCTCATCTGCTTTCTCCGTTGCCTCAACAAACACCTTATATAATACAGAGGTAGTAGGAGGATCGAGCCTTTGCAATTCACCACGAGTAATCGCCTTTGCCTTATTGCCATTGAAATCCCCTTCATGCCAGGCATCAGCAAAGCCCACAGCAAACTTCACCTCATGCTCATCAGCATATTCATCAACGCTTTCTTTTGAGCAAGAGAAGAGAAGGAGGAAGGAGAGGAGGAGAAGAAGAGAGGGCCAACGGCTCCAGCCCCTCACCCGTCCTACGGACACCCTCTCCCCAAGGGGCGAGGGAAAAATTACCATTTTCTCGCTTATAGGCAATTTTATATCTTTATATATATATTCTTTTTTCATATCAATTCCTTTAATTAAAAATACTAACTTCCCCCTCGCCCCTTGGGGAGAGGGGGGCCGTAGGACGGGTGAGGGGCCGTTGCCTTTGTTGTTCTACCAATTATGCCATTCCTCCTCAATCTCGCCATCACTTTTCCAGCCCTCAACTTCCACATTGGAAAGAATAATTGCAGCACCATCAGGAGTAGTAACGATCTTGAAGATATATGTATATGATTGGTTTGGCAGCCAGTTGGTATAATGTGCAGGTATTGATGCCATTACATTCTGCTGTGTAAACTGAAAGTCGTTCAGATAACGAACCAAGATATCACACTGAAGAGTCAAGCCCTCCTGATTATTGTATGGCATAACCTTAGTATATTGTGAACCATTATTAGTGGTAAACAATGCCTGTGAAGATGATGTTGGAAGTGTACCGCTTTTAGTACCAGCAATATTAAGCACACCAAAGTTCAAGGATTTTGACTTGCCATTCTCTACGGGAACGGTCTCGGTGGTAACATCATCAACATTATCACCACCCTTGAAAGAGGCATTGGTATATGTCAGCCTTACCTTACCACTATTTACGAAATCACCCTTAAGACTTACATTCGTAGTAGGCACCTCATTAGTATTGAATGTACCATCAGGCTTTACCCTATAGAAATTCACGGCAACAACACTATACATTTTATCACCTTCATTATGCTGAGCAATATCCTCGTAGAAACCGATACGGATTCGAGAACAATAGCGCATAAAGGTAAGTTTCACAGGCTGGCCATATTCACTCTTTGGCACATACTTTGGCTTGGTGAAATACAAGCATTGTCCGTCATTCTGAACTTTCTCTTGCGTGAGATCCTCTATCTCTATCACATGAGGATTAGGAAGTGTACCCTCGGCATAGGTATAACTACCACTCTGAGAAAAATCACCGATAGCCCAGAAATAATGACCGTCATGCTTCTCATCCCAGTACTTTATGGTCTGCTCCTCATTGCCCATCGCACCTTCCACAGTTCCCACATACTCCCAGTTTGAGGTATTAGTAGATGTGGTATTCGCCATATTCTCCGTATGCCAAACCTGATAGTTCGGGAATACGGTATTCTTCTTCACAAAAGTAGCCTCATTACCACTACCACTTATATCTCCATTAATGCCATACACCTTGAAATCGGTGATATATTCACTCAGGCTCACCTCACTTGCACGGGTTATCTCGCCAACATCATAGCATGAGAAAGTGATAGGCAGATGCCTGTCAGGAGTATTGTCATCATCAGATGTACAGGAGAAAAGTACGAGGAAAAGAGCACCCCATCCCCCCAAGGGGGAGTATTTCTTTATAGTATTGAAGCTCAAAAGCCTCTTCATATTATATCGTGTTTCTTTCCTCATAACAATTCTTTTGATTAGAAATACTATATTAAAAGCTCCCCCTTGGGGGGTGGGGGGCTATTCTACCACTGGAATATCCCTTCCTCATACTCGTTGAACTTCAACCTCATGAAATTATCTTCTATGGTGAGGTTCCATGTGTAGATCATACCACTTCCAAATGTCTTTGAAGGAATGCTACAAGTATAAGTGAAGGTATTATTTGAATTGTCCTTGCCTTCCAGAGTCAATGTTGCAGATTCGAAGGATGCAGGAAACATGAATGCATAGAACGGGGAATAAGAGCCTTCGGTTTCTGCTTCCGTCAACTCATGTCCAACAGCCCCCATACTAACCTGCAAACTCTTATACAATAATGCAGAAGCTGTAAGGCTCGGCTCACTTGAATTACCAGGATTCCATGTCATTGTCTTAGGAAAACCACCCGCAACATCCTCGGCTATACTTACCGAAATGCCCGTAACCTTTATCCTCTCTCCCCTATCGTTTGTCACAGCAAAACGTATAACGGCAGGAATACCAGTAAAACGAGTGGTTGCTGCCTGTATCTGGGCTTTAGTTATCTCGGAAACCGTAGATGTACCTTTTATATAAGTATATCTCTTGAAATCCGACAAACTTGGAGTTGCATCATGAGCAAACTCATTTGGGAGCGCGAGAGTAATAACGCCATCAGCATTTATAGAACTACCATTTACATCAGGAAGAATTGGCGACAAGAAATACACAGGCGACTGTCCTACGGTCAATTTCTGTATGTCAGTCTTCAGTATTCCAGAATTGGATGTTATAGAAGCCACACTCACCACGTCTTCTGCTCCTGTGATATTCCTGACCTTAGCACTACAACTATTATTCGTGCCCCAAGGTACTATATTTCCAGTTGCTGTTTCCTTTACGATGACAACCATCTCGTTAGAACTATTATCCCACGAAAACTTATTGTCGTCATTCCAATGGGCACGTGTCATCTTTGCAGGAGTATCGACATCACCAAGCATTGCCGATGTCTCCATATACCAAGCCTCATTATCTTCAACAACCTCGTCTATGTCGGAAGAAGGGGAACAAGCAGCAAGAAAGAGAATGAAGAAGAGAACCCACATACGACCTCTCCCTCCGCCCTCTCCCATAGAGAAGGAGCCTGTCCGCGAAAGGAGTTCCCCAAAGAAATATTTGGAGTTTCCTAATATCATATTATGTAATGTTCCTTTTCTCATTCTGTTTATTCTTTAATGTTCAGGAGATAGGGGTAGAGTTTAGTGTAACTCAAATTATTCACTATTCACTTTTCATTATTCACTTTCCTCACTCCATCTTCAACTCCAGATCATCTGTCCCTGCATTACCAAGATCATTACCTGTATGCCCTGTGCTATGTAGTACAGCTCCGATAGCCACAATCTTAACAGCCATCTTCTTTGCATCCGACTCACCATCCTTGTGCCAGTACTCTATTCTATAGGTTCCTGTCTCCGAAGGACGGAATGAAGCCATGCCATCGCTGTATGTGATTTCCGTTACAAGCTGTGTCTCTGTCGTCTCCACCACCCATTCGTTAACGGTAGTCTGGTGATAGATGCGAACAAAATCTGTTGAATTCTCGCCACCTATAAGAGTGACTGGAGTCACCGTCTCCGTTTCTGCATCATTAAGCACAACCGAGATATCTATCGGTCTGTCTGCAACGTATGGAGCAGATTCATATACTATGCCCTCATCATCCGTATCTCCATTCTGATGGGTAGTGATGCTATAGTCGCCAAGGGTGGTTATTGTT
The DNA here is from genome assembly GCA_946411565.1 of uncultured Prevotellaceae bacterium. Classification (GTDB taxonomy): domain Bacteria; phylum Bacteroidota; class Bacteroidia; order Bacteroidales; family Bacteroidaceae; genus Prevotella. Next base: position 37,008 of record CAMKEM010000025.1, read on the forward strand.
CCCTGCTGATTGTCCGTGGTATTATCAATCTCTCCTACCGCTACAAAACTGATAGGCGACAATTCGCTATCTGTAATCTTGAAGAGATATGTATATGAACAATTAGGTTTCCACTGGCAGAACGGCGAAGGAACAGAAGCCTTAGCACCCGTTATCTCGATCTTCTGTCCTGACTTGTCGAGCGCTACAAGAGTATAGTCAACGTTAATGGTGATAGGCGTTGGGTTATCTACATAAGGAATGATACTGGTGTAATATCCCGGAACATTTATATCACCCGCATATGTTGGAGCTGATGAAAGCACACCGAGATAGTCGCTACCACCATTATCAGCCAACCAACCACTTGCAGCCTTGGTATAATTGAGATTACCAAACGTATGATGAGATTCCGTAACTAAATTGCCAAACTCAGGACTTACGTCAGGCTCTCCCGAATAGGAATAAGCAAGCGTCAAATCAGCAGAAACATTAAACGAACCATTTACCAGACACAGAGAAGAAGGCTCGTCACCAGCAGTCAAATAGAATTTCACATCCTTCACAGCATAGCCAGGAACAGTTTCATAGAAAGCAAAGCGAATGCGACTATGTGCACCTACAAAGCAGAAAGTAACAGGATCCGTGTACTGGTCTTTAGTTATCACGGTCGGCTTGGTATAGTATAACACCTTGCCGTCATTCTCGTTCATCGATGTCACGAAAGAGGAAATCCTTCCATATTCATCTTTTTGGGTAAAGCTACCCTTATCCGCTCCAGCTATTGCCCAGAAAGTGTAAGGGAAGGCAGAGAAATCCCAGTACTTTATCGTCTGAAGCTTGTTGTCAATAGGATCAAAGCCAACATACTCCCAGTTGCTCGTATTGCTCTGGGTAGTCTCCTCGTCATACCACAGCACATAGTTTCCGAACACAAGCGAATTACTCTCGTCCTTAGTATTCGTGCCATAAATGCGGAAGTTGTCAATATATCTCGCAAGTGATGTCTCGCCGGCACGAGTCACCCTTCCTGACGTAGCGGCGAAGACTATCTCGTCCTGCGTCAGCGGGATCTCTATAATCTCATCGTGTGAGCAAGCACAGACAATGAGTAGAGTCAGCATTGCGATATATATGTTTTTTATGATCTTCAGCATTATATTATTTCAGGTCTTACCTGTGTAATTTTTGTGTAAGATATCTCTAAAGAGATAATTAGTCGGAAACTGTGTGTAAAGATAATCATTTTCCCCGAAACATCAAAGAAAAAAACGAAAAATTGTTCAAAAGTCCGTCATTTTTAACAAATTCCCTATTCTTTTTGCTATGATAACTTTGCAAAAAGACGAAAAATGAGGATTTTACATTTAACGCGAGTTAACAATTGAATCTACGACAAATCTCGACGAATTCAAAATTATTACCGTCCGCTAAACACCCATATCTTGCATAATATCAAAAGATTTATGATGTACAAGTCCTGTTTAATATTGCTATCCTTTTTAGTCCGATTCTTGTCCATTACTTCATCACTATTTGTCCAGTATTTGTCCAGTCGTTACTGGACAAATACTGGACAACTACTGGACATCGACTGGACAACTAGTGGACAACGTTAGTTAGTACATATATGTTCCACACTCGCTAAAAGTATAGTTTTTGTTCTTGGCGTCCACAAAACTTGAAGATGTTTTTATGTTAACGTGAGTTCGACGAATTGCCTAGATGGCAAACAGCAAGCTGTTTTTAACTG
>CAMKEM010000026.1 GCA_946411565.1 uncultured Prevotellaceae bacterium
CCGTCTTATGGTCGTAGATAGTCTCAGGAGCCCACACGCGCGTCACGTTCTTCCACAGCTTCGGATACTTCGTAGGGAAGTTGATGGCCGAGTGCGTCCAATGGATCAGGTCGGTTGACTTCATCAGCACTATGCCACGATTGCTTGCCCATCCGAGGTTCGACTTCATATCCGTCACCACCATGTAGAACGTCTTGCCGTCTTCTCCGCGAAGGATATGAGGGTCGCGTACACACTGGGTATAGGCTATGGAATCCGACTTGATGACAGGCAATCCCTGATTAAGCAGCGTATAGTTATAGCCGTCGTCACTCAGGGCATAGCAAATCTGCTCCTGTTCGGGAGCATTACCAGTAAAATATGTGAAGAGAAACGAAACTTTCTCCTGTGCTGTGGCAGGGACGATGCTCAATGCCATAGCGATGGTTAGCAGTTGTTTTTTCATAATAGTGGCCTCTCCCCCCGCCCTCTCCCGTAGAGAGGGAGCCGGAGTGCGAAAGGATGATAGTTAGTTAATTGTTAATATTTAATTGTTTATATTTTCGCAATTACGTGACAGACGGGCTGAACCTCGAAGAGGTCAGCCACCGAAGGGAAAACGGCCTGTAAGGCCAGAAGCACCCAGCCCAGGGCATCGCCCTGTGGTTAATGCGCCGAACGGTTCGCCCTGTAAGGGCAAAAGCCCTTCATCCGACTAATGCTTTTGCCCTTACAGGGCGAAATTCGCAACGTCCATATACCCAGGGCGATGCCCTGGGCTATGGGCTTTTGGGCTTGCAGCCCGTTTTACGCAGGCTTTCCTCCCTTGCGCAATTTTGAGTTATTTAATTTTCTTTTGCAAAAATATAAAAAAAAGAGGAAAGAAAAGCATGGAAAGCGGAAAAAAACAGCGAAAAGCGAAAAAATGAAGACAAAAGCAGGAAAAACTCTTTCCTCTATCTCTAAAGTTCGGGTTTTAATCACCATTTATCGACCGAATTATGGGATAAAACATATAAAAAATGTCAATAGGGTTCAAAGATTTGTTTTTTATAAAAATAAAGATTATCTTTGTGGTCGATTTAATAACAACTTTATTCTACAAATGAAAAAAATCTTTACATTGGTAGCATTGATGGCCTTTACCATTTTTGCATCTGCACAGACAAAGAAAGTTTCGATTCTTGGCGACTCGTATTCCACATTCCAGGGCATGAACCCTGAAGGATATGCACCATTCTATCCAAACGACAAAAACGATGTTACTAAGGTTGAACAGACATGGTGGAGCCTCTATATCAAAGCTATGGGCTATGAACTGGAAAAGAACAACTCATGGGGTGGCACTACCATTTGTAATACTGGCTACGGAGGTATGGATGCTACCGCCAACTCTTTCAATGCCCGTTACGAACTTCTGGGCAATCCTGACATCATCTTCGTCTTTGGCGGCACTAACGATGCATGGGCACGCTCTCCTATCGGTGAATACAAGTATGCTGACTGGACGAAAGACGACTGCAAGGCATTCCGTCCTGCCTTAGCCTGCCTCCTGGTTAATCTTCAGAAAAAGTACCCAAAGGCTAAGGTCTATGCCCTCCTCAATTCTGAACTCAGGGAAGAGATCAACGAGTCTTGCCGTGAGGTTTGCAAGCACTATAACGTTCCTCTCATCGAGCTTCATGACATCGAGAAGCAGAACGGCCACCCGTCTATCAACGGTATGAAGAGCATCTGCGAGCAACTTATTAAGGCTATCGGCAAATAAGGCTGTTAAGATTTATCCCGAATATTCATTTTTGAATATTCGGGATATAATTTAACGTGAGTTCGACGAATTTATTCAGTTGTATATTGTTGACTATCATGTGGTTGAAAGAGCTCTGAAGGAGCGATACCTAATAGGGCAGTCCGTTAGGGCTGTTATATTTGTCGATATAGGGGGAATGAGGTCTGAAGGACCGACACCTAAAGTCTTCAGGTGTCGCACTTACAGCGCTCCTTTAATCACGCATCTATAGAATAACAGCCCTTACGGACTGCCCTATTAGGTGTCGGGCTTTCAGCCCTCGCAGTCTTGAATTCGTCGAACTCACGTTAATTTAATGTTAGTTCAACGAAAACAAACGCTACGAGGGCAATAGAGTCGGATTTAATGACTTGAAATCCCTGATTGAGTAGCGTATAGTTATTGTGGTCATCGCTCCTTTTCGAGGTGTAATACTTGGTGTAATAGTCGGTGTAATACTTTTTGGAAAAATTTTTCAACGCTGAGTATTACATCTTTGATGTTTTGAGTACACTAAATAATTGTATGTCAATTTGTTTGCTTTGGTGTAATACCCCCGAAAGTATTACACCAGTATTACATCAAATCGCCCGAAATGGTGTAATACTTTCAGGGGTATTACACCGCATCTAACGCGCTGATAATCAACGAAAATATTGCACGTAACAGCAAAAGGTGTAATACCCCCTTAAAAAACTTTTTTCTTTTTTCATTCCAAGAGTATTACACCTATTCCAAAAGCACCATATTACATCCTTCGTTCTGCCTTCGCTATAGGTCCGTTGTAGGTCCGTTGTAGGTCCGTTGTGAAACCGTTGTGAGTCCGTTCCTAAGAATGGGAGAAAAATGGGATTTGGTAGGGATTTGCAAGGGAGGTGCATAGGACTTGCTTTTATTTTAAATCTTTTGCCAAAGGCTCAATACATGCAAATAAATTCTCTATTTTAGAAACAATACGATGTTGTTCCGCAAGAGGTGGGAGAGGGATTCTCATATTCCCTAAAGTCTTTCCATTACAATTCGGTTGAGCGGTTGCAATAGTACCTTCTCTTAGTTGCTCCCAATACAAACGACTCTCCATAAAATATTTTAAATACTGAGGAACAAGATTATTACTATATCTTGTTCTTATCAAATACCCTGCATAAATTGAAGGATATGGTACTTTTTTAACAAGGAATGATTTGCCGACTGTTCCACCAGTTCTTGCAAATAGTATATCGTTTGGTTTAAGAAGATACCCTTCAATCTCTTCTGCTTTGATTTTACAATAAGGAACGGAATCCCATAAAACCTCATTATTCTGAATGTCGCTAATACGAACCATTCTGATATCTCCATTCTGTTGTGCAGATGCATTATAACCATATTGAATAGAGAAAGATAAATCTCCCCATCTACACCACACCCAATTATCGGGAATATCAAAAGGCTTTTCCTCGTCTGTGATTTCAGGGAGAGGTTTTTCCTTCTTGATTTTCTTGTCTTTTATGAGTTGCTCCTTTTCTTTCCTTATGCGTTTGAGGAGTTCTGAGGCAGGCTCGTCATCAGGATTGTTAGTGCCTAACTTACCCATAATAGCCTCTTGCAGAATGCTTTGCTTCAATTGCTCGGGCATAGCACTATTAAGCGCATTAAGTTCCTTCTGCGCCTTGTCATACTCATCCACTAAAGGCATTAACTCCTCAATCTTTGTGACAATTCGCTTTTGCTCGGAAAGAGGTGGGAGAGGGAAACTTGTCCTTAATATCTTTTCTTTTGAAATATTAGGCTGAGCACCTCCTTCACTCATTTCTGTGAATGCCTTTTTATTTGCCATTAAAAAGTATAATAGATACCAATTGAAAATAAAAATGGGGGTACAAGCACAACACGCTTGATTTGTTGTTGCGGGTATGTTTAAGATTGCAACTTTTCCAATGGTTGCTCCATACATAGCAATTAACACATCGCCAGTTTTGCAAATTCTTAAAGAGCATTCTTTCAACGCTTTATCTGTGATTTTTATCTCAGAATCATATACTATTGAATTATTAAGTTCACCAGTACGAATCCAAGGAATATATCCTTTGTCATAATAATCAGGCTTTCCTTTTGATGGTGTAGCTCCAGATCCCCAATCTCCGATTTCTCCTAACCTACACCACACCCAACTATCAGGAATCTCAAAAGGCTTTTCGTCTTCTGTGATTTCTGCGAGTGGTTTTTCTTTCTTTATCTTTTTTTCTTCGATAAGTTTCTTTTTCTCTGCCTTTATCCTCTCCAGCAATACGCTTGCCGGTTCGTCATTAGCATCTTGCGCTACAAGTTTTCCCTGTATCGCAAGCTGAAGTATCGAGTTCTTTAAGTCCTGTCCTGTCATGAATGTTTTTTTGATTTTTTCGCTGAATCGATAATTCTGAGTTTCGATTATTCGCTGAATTGATAATTCTGAGTTTCGATTATCCGCTGAATCGATAATTCTGAGTTTCGATTATGCGCTGAATTGATAATTCGGGTTTTGAAGATTCGAAGAATCTGTTACATCCGTCTTGTGCCGTCACATTTAGGGTAGTCGGTGCATCCCCAGAAAGTCTCACCTTGATGGATACCCTTCTTTATGGTGCGCTGTCGCATCGGAGCACCGCATTTTGGGCAGAGGGGGGCTCCTTCTGTAGAAGCCTTCTCCTTGATGCTTGCCAAGCGCTCCTGAGTCATATTCTCCGTGAAGCCACCCTCTTCCTTGAAGTCGCCAAGTCGCTTGTTAATCTGTGCTGTAAGCAGTTGCTTGACACGTTCGCAGAGCACTACTATCACGCATGCAGAGTGTATGGAGTCGTCTTTTCTGAGTAATGTAGCGAAGCGTTTGTACTCAGCAAGCAGATACTCACTAATCTCCGCAAGATAGTCTTGTGTTAGCGTGGGTGCAGACTTGAACTGGTAGTTGCGTACCTCCACATACTTAGGGTCGGATGTGCGCCACATAGTAGTGTGATGGTTCATAATCCAGTTAAGGTAGTCACCCTCAAGTTCGCTGACGCTGGCTCGGGCAACATCCAGCAGTCGCATCTCCGTCTCATAGCTTGTCTGGTGGCGTGATGATCCCTCTGCGATATTGGCTGGCACGGTACGGGCAGCCATCTCCATCTGGTCGCGTAATCTGCCGCAGGGATCTATCTTATAATCAACGAAACGCCTACAGAAGCCTTGGGTGGCAAGCTGTAGTATGTTGCCGAGTTGCCATGAGAGAAGTGACATGTAGCCATTGACTGAGTGGATGTTGATCATAGTTCTTTTTGGGGATTGGGGTTATTATTTTTCGATTTTTCGAGATTTCGAGATTTCGGGATTTCGAGATGCCGATAATTCGGGATACCGCTAATCCGAGATTTCGGGTTTCTGAGGGGGATTGCGCTATCGCAGGTCCTTGATGCCGAGTATCTGCTCAATCTTACTTAGCGTATGGTCAATCTTATGGTCGAGGGCTGTACGCTTCTCGTGATATTGACGCAGAAGTTCGTCGGGTGGCAATACCTCAATTTCATCCTTTGGGAACTTGCATTGGTCGAAGTTACAGTCAATATCAAGAAGTTGCTGTGCGGTAAAGACCTTTGATTTCTCGCCAGCCTCATCGCTTATAATCTCCTTGCGGTCAGCCCACCATTTCTCTATAGGCTCACAATGCTCTACCTTCATAGGCTTTGTCTTTGAGAAATGCTTATAGCCTTCTGGCATATCCAAGCGGTAGAACCATGTTTCCTTTGTGTTGAAACCCTCTGGAGCACCTTCAGCCTTCTCATTGTTGAAGAATAGCACGTTGGTGGCTATGCTTGTGTAGGGCGAGAAGATAGAGCCAGGCAAGCGTATGATGGTGTGCAGATTGAACTTACGCAGCAAAGCCTCCTTTAATGCAAGTTTTGCTCCGTCAGTACCAAAGAGGAAACCGTCAGGAATGATAACACCACAACGACCGCCAGCTTTTAGGCGATACATGATAAGGGCTATGAAGAGATCGGCAGTCTCGCTACTGCGGTATGCGCTTGGGAAATTACTCTGGACGGAAGTGCCTGTGCTACCTCCGTATGGTGGGTTCATGCCTATGACATCAACCTTGTCGCTATCCTTGAAATCACTAACATTAGTGCCGAGAGAGTCACAATGACGGATGTTAGGAGCCTCGATGTCGTGAAGCAGAAGATTTGTGATACTCAGCAGATAGGGCAGAGGCTTCCACTCCTGACCTATAACGGCTTTCTGGAATTTCTCGTTATCAGCAGCTGATTTAACCTGTGGCATCATGTGGTTAAGGGCAGAGGTGAGGAAACCGCCCGTGCCAGAGGTGAAGTCGCCGAAGGTCTCGCCGAGCTTTGGATCAAGCATCTTGACTATGAAATCGGTAAGGGCGCGAGGTGTGTAGAACTCACCTGCGTTGCCAGCCGACTGCAAATCCTTCAGTATGCCCTCGTAGATGTCGCCAAAGGTGTGACGGTCGTCAGCATCATCAAATTCAATCTCGTTGACGATGTTCACGACCTGACGAAGTAACGTGCCGTCCTTCATATACTGGTTAAGGTCGGCAAAGGTTTCTTGCACGATTGACTTAGAGCGTGGCGTGTCGGCTGTGACGATAATACCCTTGATTTCCTTGCCCTGATATTCTACATTCTGTCCCTTGATGACAGGGAAGAGAATGTTGTTGATGAAATTGAGCAGGTCATCGCCGGTAAGAGCCTGACCGTCTTTTTCGTCAATAGCCCAGTTGCGCCAGCGCAGAGGCTCTGGTATGATGCTTTTATATTCCTTCTTCTCTTTGTAAGCTTTGTATTCCCATGTTTCTTCCTGAGTGTCATACACCTTGAGAAAGAACATCCATGTCATTTGCTCGATGCGTTGTGCATCACCATTGATACCTGCATCCGAGCGCATGATATTCTGAATACGCTTGATTATGTTGTTTACTGCCATTTATCTTTTTATTTTATCCAGCTTGATAAATCTGTTCTTCTAATTCCTTGATTGCTTTCTCGAAGCCCGCAGGACCTCCGAATAGCTTGATAATCTTTGTTGGTTTGCCTATTTGATTGAAAGGTGGGATTTCAAGTATATCTGCCTTTTCAAAGTCGAGAATGCCATTTTCTGCGTACTTGTCGAGCAGGGCTTCAAGCACTTCACGCGCCTTGCCCTCGTACTTGCCGAAATAGTTGCGCTTCTTTACGTTGTTAGCACGTTCCTTTCGTGTGAGCGGTGGCTGGTCGTATGCCACATGACAGATGATGTCAAAGATGTCTGCATTTCTCAGAGTTTCGTTCTTCTCGCGCACGGCATCTATGAGAATGGCATATTCTTTCAGTTCATCGAGAATGGCTTGCTTGCGGTCAGTCTCCGACCATTTCTTGATGAAAGAATCGAGATTCTCAAAGTGTCGGCGTATCTGCTTGCGTGCAAAGCTCTTAACGCTCTCTGTCCTCATGGTCTTGCCATCTTCACCAAGAACGCTGACAAGTTCGCTCTCTATGTGGATGTCTTGACCATTGATGATATATTTCTTATGAGGCTCAGAGGCTACGCCTTTAGGTTCTTTTGGTGGGGTGTATCCTTTGCCCTTATGATTTCCCTTTGGTGGCTCAGGATCGCCGTCAAAGTCTGGATCCTTGAATTTCTTTGTAGCATTACGGAAGTCAAGAATCTCCAAGTGCCATTTGCCCTTGTCCTTGCGCAGACGTGTGCCACGACCTATGATCTGCTTGAATTCGGTCATAGAGCCTATCTCCTTGTCGATAACGATAAGTCCGCAGGTCTTGCAATCTACGCCAGTTGACAACAATTCGGAGGTAGTGACGATGACGGGATAAGGCTCGTCAACGCTGATGAAGTTATCGAGTTGCTTTTTGCCTTCCTTGTCCTCGCCCACGATGCGAGTTACATAGTAAGGAGACTTACGGCACATATCCGCATTCATCTGGACGAGTAATGTGCGCATCTCGGCAGCTTCATCTATGTCAGAACAGAAGACGATGGTCTTTGTCATGCGACCTATGTCGTTGAGCATTCGGGTGATACGTCGGGCTACCACCTCGCGACGAAGCTTTATGGCAAGGTCACGACCTATGTTCTGCCTTTGGTATAGTTTCCGTTCTATCTCCTGATTGAGAAGGTCACGCTCACCTTCCTCTGGCGTCCAGCCTTGCAAATCTATGTTGATGAAGTCGGCTGTCACACGATAAGGAGCAAGGAAGCCATCATTGATGCCTTGCAGGAGCGAGTAGGTATATACAGGCTCGCCGAAATAGTCAAGGTTGTTAGCTCCGTCAACAGCCTTTGGCGTAGCCGTAAGACCTATCTGGGTGGCGCTGTCAAAATATTCCAATACCTTTCGCCAAGCGGAATCATCCTTCGCACTTCCTCTATGGCACTCGTCAACAATTATAAGGTCGAAGAAGTTCTTCTGCACCTCAAGGAATGGATCGGGCTTGCCTTCCTTGCCTACAAGTTGATGATATAGAGCCATATACACTTCGTAGGCTGAGTCTATCTTAGGATTACCATCGCCTTGTGAGGTAATTTTAGTCATGAACTTCTTGAATGGCTTGAAGTCTTGTACCATTGTCTGGTCGATGAGGATATTCCTGTCAGCCAGATATAGGATTTTCTTCTTTGCACCACTCTTGTGTAAGCGATGGATAATCTGAAAGGCTGTGAATGTCTTGCCTGTGCCAGTAGCCATGACTACGAGAACACGCTTGCGACCTGTGGCAATAGCCTCTACTGTACGGTCAACGGCTATGCGTTGATAGTAGCGAGGCTCGTGGCTGTATGCGTCATAGTAGTATGGCGTCTCTACTATTTTGAGAGCCTCTGGCGTGTAGTCCTTGCTGTCGAGATAGCGGTTGTAAAGCTCATCTTCTGTAGGAAATTCTTCAATTTTCAGCTTTCGTTCCATGCCTGTGATAAAGTCATGCTCGAGGAATCCGTCGCCATTGCTGGAGTATGCGAATTTCAGGTCGAGAATCAAGGCATAGTCCATAGCTTGCTGAATACCAGCACCCAAGGCGTGGTTGTTATCCTTTGCCTCAACAACGGCAAGGGGCTTGCCTTGGTGATAAAGGAGATAATCAGCCTTCTTGCCCGCTGCCACAGAATGATGACTGCCTGCCACATGAACACGACCATCGGTGAAATAATACTCTTCACGCATATTAGTTGGAACCACCCAACCTTTGGCATTAAGGGCAGGTGATATGAACATAGTACGTATTTCCTGTTCATTGTATTGTGACTTGTCAACATTCATAATAGAGATTATTGTTAAAGGTCTGACATTCTGTGATAATGATTTAGAATTGTTCCAAGAATTGCCATCGGGGATGGCACGAATTGGCTTAATCATCGAATGCAAAGGTAGTGAATTATTTCGAAATTGCCAAAGGTTTTGGGATAATAGTTGCAATAGTGATATTATTTGTAATATCAAATGGAATAGTAAACAAAAAGGCTCGCGAATTTGCGAGCCTTCTTTGTTTAGTTTTTATTTCACCGTGACCTTCTTGTTATTGCGAAGGTAGATGCCCTTTGGCAGACGGGTGATGTCTGTACCTACAAACTTGCCGTCGAGAGTGTAAATCTTGTCGGAATCTGAACCATCGGCAATGGCTGGGATGGTGATACCTGTGGTCTCAACCGTCTTGACAACGAGGACACCCTCAGGGAGGCGCGTGGTATCGAATGTTACGTTTGCACCCTCGCAAGTGATGGTTGGGGTGCCTGAGAATGATTTGACACCTGTCCAGAGGCGAATCTCGTCACCAACACTTGGGATGTAGTCGATGAGCTTTAGAGAGATTGTTCCATCAATAGTCAGTTTGTTGATGCTCTTGATGTTATCACCACTCATGCTCGTTGCACTTGTGGATGCCTTGCTGATGTTGAGGCGCAGTGTGCCTGTTGATGATATGCTGACATCCTGATTGTTGAACACAAGTTTGCCGAGTGCAGTCGTTTCGGTAACGATTGGTCGGAGAGTACCGTTGATGACGATGCTTGAGTTCTTCAACGCAGAGGCAGAAGAACCGCAGAGAGTAGCACCTTCTGCTACGGTTAGCGCACCTGTACCAAGTGACAGACCGCTACCAGAGAGCTTTACCGTGCCTTCGCTTATCTTCACCGTACCGCTATTGGTCCAGCCGCCCTTGACGGTCATGGTGCATGAGCCTATCTTCTCAAAGTGAGATTTGTTGGTGCCGCCGCCGTCGGTTATAGCTCCCTCGAAGGTGAAGTCACCGTCCTCTTCCCAGCTATTGCCCACCTTCCATGTGTTAGAGCCTGAAGGTGTGCCCTGGCTTTGGAAGTTGGAGATAGGCTGAGCGAGAGCGCCCTTGCCTGTGAGTCGGCCGATGGTGAATGACTTGCATACGTTGGTGGCTGTACATCCGTCGGCGAGGTCGAGGGTGGCGTTAGGCAGACCTGTGGAGTTATCGAACGGCAGCCAGATATTCTTGTTGGTGTGGCGTATGGTGCCTGTGAACTCTCGCCAGTCGCCTGTGATGCGGACACGTGAAACGGTGTTGCGAGGCACGATGGTGAGTGTGCCGCCGCCTGTGAGCTTGTTGGAGTAGGCGGTGTAATATACGCCTGTGAGTTGCCATGAGGCAGATTTGCCCTTAGGTACTATCAAGGCATGGCTCGTGTTCTGGGCATCGTCATAGAGGATGCCGCCCTGAAGCTCTATCGTCTTTGGCTGTGAACCACTTGCAAGAGCCATAGAACCAGCCTTCATGATTATCTTTGATACAGAGTTGGAAGCGTTGAGATACAGGCATCCGTTGCCGCGCTTGGTGAGGATAGTGCCCATGAACGACTTATCCATCTTGAAGTCGGAAGCGTTGTTGATAACGCCGCCCTCTTCGCCAATCATCGTCATGTGTGAGCCCATCTCAACGGCTGCGGTGGTCTGGAGCTCTGCGCCGTTCTCCATAGTGAATTGTGAGCCGAGTTTTGTCATGCCGCCGAGGTTGCCGTATTCAGAATACTGATTTGATAGCAGACTGACCTTTGTCACGCCACCTTTGAGATAGTTGCCGCCAGTGTATGAGTTCTCGCCCGACATGGTGACGGTGCCGCTGCCTTCCTTAACGAATGAGGCTGTGCCGCTGATGGCTCCTGCACCTGTGAAGGTGTAGTCGGATGATGCGTTGATGGTTATGGTATCAGGCATGATGTCCTCGCGCACGTTGACCGTCTTATTTACGGCATCATCGTTGAAGAACACCTTATCGCCTGATACAAAGACGGTTGACTCAACCGTCTGACCGTTGTTGAACATGAAGTTCTGTGCATCGGCGAGATTCCATGTAGTGCTCTTGTCGCCAGCCCATGTTATGGTGTTGGCATCGCGGAGTCCGATAATCTCGATGATGAGTTTGCCGTCCTCTATGTAGAATTTCTTCTTCGTGGCGTTGAGACCCTCGATGCGGATGTCTTCGAGTTTACCCTTCAGTTCAACAGGAGCAGTGCCGATGATGTACTTACCTGGGTTCATCTCAGACTCGCCAACAGGGAGGTGGCCTACAAGTTCAATGACAGGGCAGAGATACTCAGGACCAGCCTCTACCCATGCGGTTGAGGTCTTGGTCTCTATTTCAAGATACTTGCCGAGGTTGATGCGGTCGGCTGAGAGATCGTTGGAATAGAGGTCGATAATGAGACGTGAGCCGAAGCCGAGGGTGAGGGAGTCGGTTGTGAGGTCGCCCTTCGCATCAGCGCCACCAGGACGGATAACGGATGCGTAGTCGGCCTTGATGCTCATGAACTCGCCGCCGTTGGAGTTGAGTTCGGCAAAGCGGTTGAGCCATAATGGCGACTTCTTCATGGTGCCGTCGAAATTGAGTACACCGGCCCAGATGTTGGTCTCGCCCTTGTGGGTAAAGTCTGCCTTCGGTAGCGTGAGGATGCCGTCGCCCTGCTTTATGAGACGGGCATTGCCAGTGATACCGCCACCCTTCACGTTGCAGGTGTAGGTGGTGTATGTAATCTTCGGAGTCTTAGCCGTACATTCGCTTGCACCATTGCCTTGTACCCATGTAGGAACGTTGAAGGTGAGGATGTATGGGCTTGCTCCGCTTTCTATCGTAACCTCAGAGTTATCGGTTTCGCACACGATTACGTGCTTATCATTGAGCGCAGAATTGATAGTGCCGCCGTTGGTCACTTCCTCGCGACCTTCCATCATGAGAGGTGGAGGGGCAATGGTGATGTTCTCCAGTTTGCCGAGGAAATAGCTGGTGTGAGGAGGCTGATTGTAGCCGCACATCTGCCAAGCCATAGCGTTACGGTACTGATGGTCGTGCCACAACGTGTAGTTGCGGTATGAGGTTGGGGTAGGGGTGGAGTAGATGCGGATGTTATTATCGGCTGTTCGCATGATGATTTCCTCACGCCAGTCGCCGAGGATGTCGCCCTGATAGCAAGGCGTACACTTGGTGTAGTTATTGGTGAGAGAGCCGGCGCAGGTGTAGATAGGCGACCAACTGCCGTACTTCGCAATGACACCTTCTGAGTCATGGTCTTTAACGCCGTTGAATGTTTCTGAGCATAGGTCGCCGTCCCAGTAGATGCGGAAGTTCTGGTTGATGCCGTCGTTGACGAGTCCGTTCACCGTGGCATTCTTCACGCTACTGATAGGACTGCCCCACGCCGTGCCGATACAGCCAGGGTAGCTATCAGAAAAGTTATCCATCATGGAGCGTCCCACGTCCTTTCCAACGTGAAGCTCACACTTGTATATCTTGCTTGTGGTAGCATCACGATAGTTATAGCCCTGTGCATCCTCGTTGCAGGCGAAGACCTCCAGTCCGTGAGCGTATGGATTGAAATCGCCACAGTGCATGGCATCACCATGTCCGAGACCAGTAGTGGAGAGTCCCTTGCCGTTATCGTCGATGACCATAGAGCCGAAAATGATCTCATCGCGTCCGTCCATATCCACGTCGGCAATGTTATAGTTATGATAGCCCTGTCCCTTCCATGCGCCATCGGTATTGTTATACCATTTCCATCGTACTTTCAGTTCGTGGGTGGCAGGATCAACGTCGTATGCTATCATTTTGTGTCGGGTGTAGATACCGCGTGCGAGGAAGATGCTTGGCTTGCGTCCGTCGAGGTATGGAGCGCCGAAGAAGAACTTAGAACAGCGGTGACCGCCGTCGTCCTTTCCCCATGTGGAAGCCATTGAGTTTTCGCCAGCCTCGAATCGTGCGAGAGGGTAGGTGATGCACTGGTAAGGCTTGCCCGTTGCACCATCCATATAGACGAGATATTCCGCACCTTGGTACATGAACCAGTTGGTGCCACCGCCAGTTGCTGAGCGATAGTTCTTGGTGGCATCGCCCACGGTGTAGGTAGAGCCGTCGGCACAATGGATCACGGTACCGTCGGCAACACGCATCACGGCCTCTGCCTTGCCGTCGCCGTCCCAGTCGTAGGCTATGATGTTCTGCTCGTTGTTCTGGAAGTCGCCCATGTTCGGACCGCAGTTCACCCACCAGAGGCGTGTGCCGTCCTGCTTTAAGACCTCGAAGATGGAGTATTCGCCAGTAGCCTTGCCGTCAATCTTAGGACCGAGTCTTGGGTAGCTCTGCTGAATCTCACTATCGTTATCGAACTTCATGAGGATTTCGAGTTCGCCGTCGCCGTCAACGTCGGCGCAGCACGCATCGTTAGGCACGAGTGTAGATTTTATTCCCTCATGCTTGAGCTTGATTTCCTTGTAGCTCGTGCTCCATACGGAGGCTGCCTTGCTCTGTGCCTGTTCCTGTCCTCTTACGACGGCAGAAACGGTGTAAGTGCTCGTGGCGTTGCCCGAAGTGTCGGAGTAGTTGGATGTCTTTAGTCCCGACTTTATTAGTGTCCCGTCCTTATATACGTTGTACGTAACGTCATAGTACTCAGACCCTAATAGTCGCCAACTGAGATACACTCCGGAGTTCACCTTCATGGCTACGAGGCCACGGTCGAGCTTATCCGTGGTGCGCTGGGCGAAAGAGGGAAGAGCTAAAGCTATAAGACCCACCCCCAGCCCCCTCCCATAAATGGAGGGGAGTATATAGCTTTTCTTGCTAAAGAAGTTTGCTATTTCTCGAAATATCTTGTGCATTATAGTAAATTATTAATTATCATATCTTGTTTTATCAATAGATACTATCAACTCCCCGTCCTTTATGGGAGGGGATGGGGGAGAGTCTTTTTCCCATTCCTAATCACAATCCCTTTGGCATTACCATTCACACGCTGACCATTGAGGTTATAGGTCGCTGTGGAATTTGTGGTGGTAGAAGTCGGGAGTTCGATGATTCCTGTTGTTGCAGGCCAGTATTCTGCTATCTCGTCCTCGGAAAGGATTATCCATTGCTGCTTGGTGGCGGCATCGGAGAAATCGAAGGTGACGAATGAGGCGTTAGAGGTGTAGTCGGAGGTATTGGCAGAAAGGGTGGAAGTGCCCGTAATCCAATATCCGTGGGTAGTGAGACTCTTTGTCGCCGTGGTGATGGTGACATCGGTGCGGTCAGGCATGAGCTGGAACTTCTCCGTATCAGCAGGCTTGGAGGTGGTATAGAGCATATAACCGCTGCGTTTGGAGAGGTATTTGTTCTTTGCCACGTTCTTGAATAGATACATGCCAGTCTCAGGCTCGTAGGTCAGCGTCCATGCTGCCTCGTCAGGAATGCCGTTGTTGTCAGAGAGCATATCCTTTAGGGCGATGGTCTTTGAGCCGTTGGCATAGAGGAGAGCCTCGCCGAGTCCGCTTGTAGAGTTCTTGCACATGATATAGTACTTCTTCGTCTCATCGAAGTTGTACGTGTAGCCAGCGATACCGTTGGTGTATGCTGTAGTTGGGCAGAGGCCGTCGATGAACATAGCATAAAGCAGACAGCATCCGCCGACATACTGAAGTTCGAGATGCTTATCCTTGTCTGCACCGTTAACGAACCAGTCGTAGGTAGCACTTGATCCCCATGCGTGAGTGCCGTCACCCACCATACAGAAATCAGAGGTGTAAGGGTTCGCCTCCTTGTTCTCAAGGAATGAATACATCTGGTTAGCCTCACGACCGAACCATTTCCAGTTGTGTAGGTTAGGATCTGCATAGCGTGTAGATGTGCCTACGCCTACGCCGTGACCAGTCTCGTGGAGCACCGTGCCGATAGCCTGATTACCTGCGTTAGGTCCGATGCGCATCCAACCGCCATAGCTGCAATCAGCAGTAGGGGTGCTTGCGCCATAGTGACCAGAGAGGTTGAAGCCATTTATGCCAGTCCACTCGTTGAAGTATTCGATGGTTTGGTTGATGGCTGTGCGGCAACGGTTGTTAGCCTCAGCCGTAGGAGCACCGTTATCCCATGAGCCTGTGCAGTTGCCCTTCGGATGGGTGACAATTTTGACCTCTTCGCCATACGCCACGGTGTATGTCTTGTTCATGATGTAAGGACGGAGATAATACACGGTGGCAGGTTCAAGATTGGTGATGTGATAGATATTTCCGTTGAGCGTCCAATACTCGGTGGTACGGTCATCGAGCACCGTGGGGTTATGCTCCTTACTCCAGCATACGCCACGCTCAAGGATATTCGTTCCTGTCATTGTGGCACGCATAAGAGCCTGTGTAGCACCTGTAGGGACGTATGTATTTGTTTTCGTAACCGTTGGCTCAAGACCATCGCCTGGGGTGGCGTTAGCAAGGTTCAGCGCAAACTCTGCCTTTGAAATAGCTGCGTTAAGGGCAAAGAGTGCCTTCTGCATATCTATGCTTTCAGATGTCTTGGTGAAGGTCTTTGCCGTCTGAAGGGCAGAGAGAAGAGGCGTGAGTGCCTTGGCATCAATATCTTGTGAGGCGAGTCCTTCTGCCTTAGTGATGCTTTCTGATAGCTTAGAGAATACGATTTCGGAAGCTTCAGCCTCAATGAGCGTAAGGCGGAAGTTATCAATGGCGAGCCAGTTGCCTTTAGCCCCTTTAGCCACGAAACCAATCTCAATCTCACCTGTAGTACAGGAGAAATCTACGGTATAGTCATTAGGTGTGAAGACATCGGTTTTCTGCTCGCCTGCATAAATATATGCACCACTACATTGCTCTGAGGTGGAAGCCTCGTTCAGGTTCTGTGCTGCTACCGTGAGGGTATATTTGCCGAGTGGAAGGTTGCTGATGACCTGCGACACGCTTGCATCACCAACATTACTGCCCTTTGATACCCATTTCTCTACATACACGCTGCCATTCTTCTTTGTGAAAGAAGAATTTCCCTGCACCTGCAAACCGCTTGACTTCCATTTAGAAAGTCCTCCATTCTCGAATGAAGGGTTGCTGATGTATTGCGTGGCATCGGTTTGGGCATATGCAACCCCTCCGAACCATAACAAGACAAAGCTCCCCAGCCCCCCAAGGGGGAGCTTTTTAGATAGTTTTTTCAGTTGTGGGAGTAAACTATTATGTAATGATTGGTGATGCATAATAATTATATTTTGTTATTTACTTTGACGTTTTATTACTCTCAAAAGAGTTCCCCCTTAGGGGGCTACCCTCTTCTTTCCATTTTGGATATATATTCCAGAAGGAATATTTTCCTTATTCAGTTTAACACCGGAAAGGTTGTAGATGGCATTTTGAGAGTTAGTATCCTTGATATCCTTGATAGCAGTAACCTCACCGCCGTTTCGTATGGTCTCAACCTCATTGGCAGAGAGAGCGTAGTTATAGATGCGCAGGTCGTCGATATAACCTACGAAGAATGGATCTGCGGTGTATTGACTGCGACCGATGTAGTTACGCTTAGGATGGAAATCGGATGGGCGCAGAGTTATTGATGTTGAGGAAACTGCGTTGCCGTCAACATAGAGGGTTACTGCCTCTGGGGCAAGTGTAACGGCAATATAGTGCCAGCCTGTGGTAGCCTTTGTGGTAGAGAGAATCTGTTCGTCACCTCCGTTCTTGAGAACAAGACGCATCTCATTTCCGTTACTTGGGGTAAGGAAGAAATACTGATCTGTACCATTGCCGAAGTCGAATATGCGCTGCCAGCTACTGCTATTATTGATATTTACCCACATTGCTATCGTCATTTCTGAGAGATTGCCGACAGAAGGAGGGAGGGTGAGGTAACTATCAGTTCCCTTGAGATAAAGGCTCTTCTTACCAACCTTCTTTAATACAGAACTATAAGATGTTGAGCCTGCGATAATGGCATCAAGGGTGTTTACGGTTGCATCGTTAGTGTTGTCCTCAAAGTCATAGTGCGCTATGAGGGCTTTCTCTGCATTGGTGGTCGCACTTGTCTCTGTTGAGCCTTCTGACTGATTGCGTGAACTGTCAACAGCCTTAATCTTATAAACATAGTTAGTGCCTGGAGTTACATCGTTATCGATAAACTCTGTGCCTTCTATCATGCGACCTATCATGTCGTATGTGTCGCCATTCTTACGGAAAATGTTATATCCTACGACATCTTCATCCTCTGATGCTGCCCATGATAGTTTAATAGAATTGCTCTGTACCTCTGCAGAAGCATTTCCCGGTGCAGAAGGAGCATCGAGTTCGAGCTTTGGCTTTGCCTCTACAGGCATGAAGCGCCATTTCTGTTCTGGCTTGCCTGTGAATTCAGCCTGTTGTATATATTTGTTTACCGCTGTTTCTGCATTCTTCACCTCAAGATAGAGGCCGCTATGACGTGAACGGATATACCAGCTATCATTTCCTGCATATTCAAGGAACCATTGCTCGTTAGTGCCCTTACCACCTGTAACGTTGATGATTGAAGCACCAGCGGAAGTGCTCCAGTCCTTTACGTCCATAAGCATGTTTGGATTTTTCTTCCAGAAGAGCCAGAAATATCCGAGATCACCCTGTCCTGTGGTTGGAACCATTTCAAGATTCCATTGGTAGGCATCGTTGATGTTAGGGGTTAGGTTGTTGATAGTGTATTTTCTCAGCGCAATGCCTCTACCGCTTTCCGTTTTGTTATCGTATGTGCCGAGACATA
This sequence comes from uncultured Prevotellaceae bacterium, assembly GCA_946411565.1. Classification (GTDB taxonomy): domain Bacteria; phylum Bacteroidota; class Bacteroidia; order Bacteroidales; family Bacteroidaceae; genus Prevotella. The sequence goes on from CAMKEM010000026.1 coordinate 17,773, forward strand.
GCTTGGCATTCATATTCATTATGACGTATGTGCCGTTCTTGATAGGATCGAGTGGGGCATCCTCACCGCTGTGGATGAGTATCATACGCTCTGCATTTGTCTGTCCTTTCTGATAGCCTGTACCGCCAGGCATCTCTACGCTGTATGAGTATGTAGGACCATAGCCGTCGAAGAATACAGGACGGTCGGTTGAGATAAATTCGTATGAAGATTTGGTTGCCTGTCTCTCCGATGTTCCGAGGAAGGCATCAATACGTCCGTCGTTACGTTTATATACGGTTGCTGCTGACCATGCGTCACGATTCTCAGCATAGCCAATCTCCTTGCCATAGAATGAAGCCCTGCAATATTCTCCGCGAGCAGCTCCATCCCATCCCCACCATACGCCAGATTGCATTCCGTAGTGTGCTCCGATGAAAGCCTCACCTACATTGTGCAACTCGTCGGCTGTGGCATAGTTGCCGTCGTTTCTTACCTTCTGCCAGAAATCAGCATAGTTCTTGAATGAACCTGCAAGCTGATGGGTGTTACCCTCTGTGGCATAAGGCAACATATAGTTATACCACTCAAGAGCCTTGTCGCAGTTGAGTGTGTTTCCTGCGGAAATACGTATTCCTGCAAGTTCAGGATCTTCTGTAATCAGTTTGGCAATAGCCTTGAAATGATCCTTAGTTCCCTCTCCCCATCCTTCGTAATCAGGCTCGTTGAATGGGGATATAGTGATTACATTAAAGCCTTTGTTCTTGGCATAGAGAACGGATGCCTTGATTACCTTGTACCACTCTTCTGGCTTACCATAGTAGTTGCCCTTGTTGAGTTTCTCGTGGTCGCAGTTGAGGATGACATCACGCACACCACTGATACGGATATGCTCAAGGCGAGTCTTAAGAGCATCCTGCTGTGCAGCAGAAAGTTCTCCATTTTCGTTTACGAGGTCGCTTGGCTGAAAGGATATACGGCCAGTAGCCATTACATCCTTTCCGATGTAGTTCGTTCCACGCCTTACGTTTGCCTCATCATCCCATGCCACATCCATACCCCATTTGATTGGCTCTTGTGGAATTAGATACTCGGAAATATCAGCATCAGCCTTGAAAGAAACGGCTGTAGCCTTCGCCTTTCCACTTGTCACCCACATAGAAGAGTGGGGGATACGTTGCGCAAACGATGCTGCCGGGAATCCCGACAACATCGTTGCTAATATAATCACTTGTCTTTTCATAGTCAAATTTTTATGTCTTTTTTCTTCGTTGAATCTCCTATATAGCTCCTCTGTTATCCCTGTTTTTCTCTTACCATTTATAGCCGTAAGGCGTATTCTGAATAAGATTCACATAAGAACCACATAAGAACTACATAAGACTTACATAAGAGTTATATAGGAGTTACAACGGTGGGCTTACAAGCCGATCCTACCTTTCCAGTGCAAGAACCAATTGTTCTTGTCTTTCAGGTCAACGTCAATACCGCTTGGCGATGTTCCGTTTCGACCGTGTATCTTGTTTGAAAGCCATGTTGGATCATTTCTTCTGAGAGCCACGCGGAGAAGGTCATAATATCTGAAGCCTTCGAATGCAAACTCAAGTGCACCCTCGTTGATAATCATCTCCTCAACCTGATCCTGCTGCCAAGCAATCTGTTGGAGTGAGTCTTTAATCTCAGGATTGTATGGCATCTGGTAGTACTCGTTTGCAGGAGTAAAGCCACAACCACGGCTATGAATGCCTTGTGTATTTACAGTAAAACTTCTGTAAGGACTTGAGTTGGCAACATAGCTACTGCTTATAGATGTAAGACGAGATCCAGGGAAATCGAATTTCTCAAGAATCTTCAGAGAGTCGGCTCTGTAATGTGGGATTACACTGTCCTGAAGTACTTCTGTGTTCACGCCAGAAGAAAGAATCTGGAATGCGTAGCGAGGATAGCCTGCACGGTTTAGTGCCTCTGCAAGACGGAGATAGACAAGAGTTCGGCGATATATGTGGATATGCTTTGTTGAGTACTTGTCTATTGACTGATATGTGTATGTTCCACCTGTAGTTGGATTTGAATAGTTCTCTCTTGATGTCCATATCATTGGCAGACGGAGGTCACCAGTCATATTCTTGCTACCAGCAATGTTTGAAGGAGCATAGCTTACCTCACCGAGATCATTGAAGCAATAGACCTGACTTCTTGAGAGCTTGATAAGACTTTCTGAAGGTACGAGGCTTGCCTGATAGTTGTTCTGGGCATTGGTGTTGAACACGTTACGCACCTCACTGTAATGACCTTCTGATGGAATTGAGTCCATAGGAATCATTGTAATGAGTTCGTTGTCGCTTGCTGTAGATTCTTCTGTCTTTTTAAAGATTGAAGGCCATGAATAGCTATAGCCATCCCATTGTGTATCCATCCATTTTACCAAGTCAAGCTGGGTTGGATAAATACCGCCTCTTCCATTACGATTTATGATGTAATCGTGATAGTATATAGCAGCCTGTTCATAGTTCTCTGCCCAGAGGTTGAGATCTGCAAGTACAAGGCGAACAGGGAAGAGGAAGTTCTTTGATGGAAGACCTTTGATTATGCCATAGTTAGGAAGATCACTATTAATGAGGGTTGAGTCGCCAAGATCCTGGAGGAAGTAGTTACATACCTGTTTGATGTCGTACATAGGGTATGTTCTGTCTGATTCCTCCTTTGTCATGATAGGCTCTGTGACAAATGGCACACGACCGTATGTAGTAACCAACTGAAGATATGTCCATGCACGTATAGCCTTTACTTCTGTATATTCCTTCTTGAAGATGAACTGGTTGCGGTTGTTCTTCAATGCAGTGTCAGCCTTGGCAATGAAGTAGTTACAGTTATTGATGATGGCATAGTAGTCAACAGGGTTGTTATACTTGTTGTCATCATTGATAGTGAAGTTGGCAACTGCACGAAGATCGGCTGGTGTTGCATCTGTAACCGTAACAAGGTCACCGCGTGCCTCACCAAGAAGGATGGTGCGGTCAGCAATAGCCTGAACCTTGTTTAGAATACCAGTGAGGGAATAGATGGTATCTGTGGCATTGTCAAGGTGTTCCTTCTGTGCATCGATGATGTAGGTAGAGTCCTGATCGAAGAAGTCGGAACAAGAAGAGAATGTGAGAGCACACATAAGGAGACCTACCCCCCAGCCCCTCCCATAAAGGGAGGGGAGTAGATACCTTTTCCCGCTAAATAAATTAGATATGTAATGAAATATCTTATTCATAATTTTCATTTGTATTTTCATTTGTATTTTACATTTTCGGAGCCACCCATAGCGATTTTTGCTATCTGCTCCCCTCCATTTATGGGAGGGGTAGGGGGTGGGTCCGCATTTACAGATTGATCTTAATACCAGCCATGAAGCTTCTGCTCTGTCCTACATAGCCGAGGTCTATGCCCTGACCGATGACAGATGAAGAACTTGAGAACTCAGGGTCGGTACCCAGATATTTTGTGAGTGTGAATACATTGTTTGCCTGAATCCAGAACTGGAGTCCCTGAAGGAATGTAGAGTTGATAGGGAGGTCATAGCTGAGGGTGATAGACTTCAGCTTGAGGTATGAGCCATCCTCTATCCAGCGGTCAGAGAAACGTGAGTTCCCCATTGGATCCAGGAATGTAGCTTTTGGCATGTTGGTAACCTGTCCTTCAGACATCCAGCGCTGTGTCATGGTTGTTGTCTGGTTCATGAATCGTGAACCTGACTCCAACTGCTGACGCATATAGTTATATACGTCGTTGCCGAGGCTGTATGTGAAGTTAACGTCAAGTCTGAGGTTCTTCCATGTGAGTGCAGAGATGATGTTACCGTAGATGTCAGGATTTGGATCACCTATTACTGTGCGATCCTTATCATTGATCTCGTTGTCATTGTAGAGGTCTTCAAAGATAATGTCACCAGCTTCGAAGTTGTGCTTGTCAATGCCATTAGCATCAAGAATGTAGAGACCTGCATCCTGTGCCTGCTTTGTAGTGGCGAACACACCCTTTGTACGGTAGCCATAGAACAGGTTAGCTGCATTGCCTTCCTGAGTAAGTATGGTAGCACCGTTGATGTCGGTTGTGTAGCCAGTCCTGCCGTTGCTAAGTCCAAGACTTGTAATCTTGTTCTTGTAGTGACCTACGCTTGCACCAAGTTCCCAGCCCCAGTCTTTTGTAGCTATTACCTTACCGCGTATATTTACGTCATAGCCGATGTTAGAAAGCTCGCCTGTGTTAGCCCAGTTCTGCTCTATACCAGAGAGGAAACCGAGTTCCTGAAGAGCAAGCAGTCCTGTGGTTGATGACTTGAAGAAGTTAAAGCCTACTGAGAGACGGTTGCCGAGAAATTTACCATCAAAGCCTGCGTTGAAACGGCGTGTAGTCTCCCATTTGATGGCAGTATTACCGATACCTGCATAGGTGAGTCCTGCAATTTCGTTCAGGTAAAGAGATGATGCGAAGTATGACTTTGCTGCGAATACGTCGATATCATCATTACCGCTCATGTCGAAGCCTGCAGTAAGGCGCAGGTGGTCAATGCCTGCAACCTTTGAGAACCAAGGCTCGTTGGTCATAACCCATGAACCCTGAATAGATGGGAAGAGAGCCCATACTGTGCCAAGCATCTTTATTCCTCCATTGGCATCCTTACCGAAGCGTGAAGAACCGCTTGCTGTGAGGTTCAACTGCCCAAAGTAACGACCGAGGTAGTTGTAATTGCCCTGAAGGTATGTATCCACGGTGTTCCAAGACTCATCAACACCACTACTCTGTGCGTTGAGAAGGCTTTCTTTCATGAATGGAGTCTTATCTGAACCTGTGTTATATCCCAACTGCTTACTGCGTGTGTAGTTCTCTGAGTTTACGCGTATGCCGCCAAAGAGAGAAATGTCATGTGCATCATAGCGGTTGTTCCATGTCAGACGTGTATCACTCTGTACAGAGTTCTGCTTTGTTGCAAGTGAACTAACGAGATTCTCACGGTAGGCAGAAACACTTGCTACATAGAATGATGGAACACCGTTTACTGGCAAATAGTATTTGTTGTTGGTATTCATGAGGTTGTAGCAGAAGTGCTCGCTAAGTGTGAGATGGCTATTGAACTGATACTTTGGAGTAACGGCAATGTTAAGCAGTGAGTTCTCAAAGCGGTTCTTGTTCTCTGCCTCTGCATACTCGTTGAAGGCAACAGGGTTACCCAACTGGTAGTTATAGTTGTCGTAGCGTGCAAGAGCCTCGTTGAGGTATGACTCATCTGTTATATCGAGATATGAATCAGATATTTGGCCTGCACCGTATGAGTAAGGACTGAGGAATGGAGCCTTTACATAGCCGAGGAATGAAGGAGCAGTAGGTGTTCCCTCATCGTAGGTTGTAGGTGCACCGTCATCACGAATGTCGCGTGTAAGGTTAGAGAATGATGCATCGAACCTTACGCTAAGCTCATTGGTAATCTGTATGTCGGTGTTGAATCGGATGTTCAGACGGCTCATGTCGTTGCATTTCATTGTGCTGTTGGCAAGTGTATAGCCTACAGAGAGGTTGTACTGAGCCACTTCATCACCACCTTCAATATTTACTCCGTAGTTCTGGGTTGCTGCAGTGTGATAGATGAGCTTCTTCCAGTCAGTATTGTTGTGATACTGATTGTAATAGTAGTATTTAGGATCTGCATTGAGGAACTTGAAGTCATTACGCAGTGTATTTACGGTCTTCAATAGTGTAGAAGAGTAGTTACGATACTGCTCTGCATCCATCATGTCGTAATACTTAGGCTCAGTTGATACACCTGCAGAAATATTTGCCGTGATGCGCGTTGCAAGGCTCTGTGAGCGGTGTGTCTTGATTTCAATGACACCATTTGCACCACGAGCTCCGTAAAGGGCTGTACCATTGCGGATGATTGATACATCCTCAATATCGGCAGGATTGATATTGGTAAGAATATCATTTACGAAACCTGTGTGAAGCATCTCACGACCATACTGCTGATCGATTATTACACCATCAACCACTACGAGAGGCTGTGCATTGGCGTTGAGGGAGTTTAAGCCCTGAATGAATGTGTTGGAACCGATACCTGGAGTACCGCTACGTTGGGTTGTATAGGCGTATGCACCAAGCTGCTTCTGAATCTCTTCCTTGATGTTAAGGGCATTGGTGTATTTGTAATCGTTTGTAGATGCTACATTGATTACATTGGTCTGCTCTGTATATTCAGACTTCAGTGAAGAGTTGAGAAGACGTGCTGTGCGCTGTTTCTCATCCTTTGAAAGACCTATAACAACAGGATTATAGCTTGGTGTTGATATGTAGAGTGCAGATGCAAAGAGAGGCACGTTCATAAGATAGTTACCTTTCTCATCAGTCAGAGTACTGTATCCGTTAATACCCTGCGCCTTGACAATTACACCCGTGAGTGGCTTGCCAGTGGCTGCATCCAGTACAGTACCAGATATGATGCGTGTATTGTATTTTTTCTGGGGCTTTCTAATCTTACGTACAATGGTCTGTGGTGCTTCTTCTGCCTCTTCTTCCTGAGCAGAGACACTCAGAGGACATGCCATAAGCATTGTAAGTCCGTATAAAATATATCTTTTCATAAATTCTAATTACAAATTTTCTATTATCAATTGTTCTTGTCTTCTTCCCCTCCCTCGGGAGAGGGGAGTGACTTATTCATCCTTGTGAGGAACCAATTTTATACAGTCAACTCGTAGGGTTCGAGTGTATAGCCCCTTGTTTACATCAGAGCTTCTGACATTGACGTTAAGTAACGCCTTGACTTGTGGGGTCTGAAGTCCGTATGAACATGTAGGGAACTCGAATGTTCCGATATGGATTTCATGAACCTTTTTAGGATCTGTAAGGAAGGTATATTTTCTTGTAGAGCTGTCATAGCTTACTTCACCTTCAGCCTTGTAGATTTCGCTATCACCCACTTTTACTTCGCCGATATTTTCTGATTTTTCATTTCCGTCCATATCGTGCCAATAGAGAGTCACACCGAATCGGGTAGGGAGTGTATCTGTTGCAAGTGTATCACCTGCAATAGCAGGAACAGTTACAACGTACATATCGTATTTCTGGTTTGACAGCACATCTTCGATGTTGAGCTGAACACCCATATACTTAAGGTTAGCAGGGATAAGTGTTTGATAATAATGCTCTGATACCTGATCATAGAATTTATTGTCAGGTGATACGTATGTATATGTCCATGTTGGCTTGTCATCAGGTGTGGCACCTGAAAGAGAGTCAAGTGTACGTGTATATTCAGCCTCCATAAGAATCTGCTGAAGGAATGTATCACTTGGCTTTACCTTCCAGTTGTCAGTCTTCAGCATTACGCCATTACTGCATACCTTCTTTCCCTTGATATCGGTAAATATACCATTAGGCTGAGCGTATGGCTTATCGAACTGATAAGGGTGGATATCGTATGATCCATATAGAATCTTTCTGTAGAAATAATATGGGTATGCCAATGGTGACATGAGAGAGTCTATAGCCTCTGTCGTACCGAGCAATGGGTTTGTTGTCTTACTAAACTGCAGACCCATAAGGATGTTGACACGTGGATATAGGCACATAAGAGAATCACGACCTAAAACCTTCTTGTCGTACTGGAATAATTTAACGTTTGCGTCATACTGTTCCTTCCATGCCTTGTTTGTTGGCATAAGAACATAGTAACAGCTATCCTCATCGTCAAGATCAGCCTCTAACCACCTGGTAAGAATCTCATTGCTTGTACCAGTTACGGAGTCAAGATAGTGTTGCTGTCCCTTGATGATATCGCCAGGTACAGAAGCTTCTGGATGGAAAATTATCTTATGGAACTGGAATGGCTCTGTCATATAGAGGAAGTTGCTAACACTGTCAAGATCAGATTCTGTCTTTACAGCCTCAAAGAGGTTGGGAATAAAGTCAGCCTGTTCTGCCAATGTGAAGAGAATGCCATTGCCAGTAACGGTGTTGGTACTTGTGAAAGGCTTGCCTGAGAAGGTACTGTTGGTCAGTCCGAGATACTTGCCATTCATCATGCGGATGGTAGTATCAGGAGTCTCGTTGGCAATAGTGTAGTTATACAAGGCGATGTGATTCATCACAAACTCCTTGATTGCTCTGTTCTTTTCACCTTTAAGTCCCTTGGCGAGTTCGGTCTGATATTGATTGATTACTGCATCTGCCTGTTCTGATGTGAAGGCACTATTTACAGGAGCAAAGACTGTGAACACCTGACTGCTTGCAAGTGACTTATCATAGCCTGTTGCCTCAATGACCTTTGCGAAGTTGGAGAGTTCCTGATTATTCTTTATTGATTCCCAAAGGTTACCTTGACCCATGGCTCCAGGCTGGTAGTGCTCGTCCCATGTGTCGGTACAGGAGATAAGACCTCCCAGTCCCCCAAGGGGGATTATTATTGACAGTAATGCCATCAGAGGTCTTTTTGTATATTTCTTAATATTTATCATATTATTTACAATTTAAAATTTTTCAACGCGAAGACACAAAGATACAAGGTCTTTTGTATGTTTTGAATACCATGCGGCTTTGCGTCTTGGCGTTCAATAAATTTCAATTTTCAATTATCAATTTTCAATTGTTTAAAGATCGTCCTCAGATGAACCGCTGTCGGAAACACCGTAAACAGACTTAGGTACAAGCTCAAGGTAATCGAGTGTAGCCTCTTTTCTCTTAGGAAGAATTGTAGATACGTTCTTGATGCGGAGAGTATGTGGCTTGCCTGCTTCGATATATACTGTACAGAGTACCTTACGTGCACAGTTAGCGATTGTTGACAATGCGCTACCCTTTGTTGCCATTGTTCCGTCGGAACTTACGAACATAGAGTGAGGACCGCGGTAATATCCCTTGTTCTTCAGAATCTTGAAGTCTTCCTGACGCTTTTCATCGTCGTCACGAATGTTGGCATAATCAGGGAAAGTAGTAGAACCATATACACTCTCATCCTTGATACGCTCTGCCATATTCAATGGAATACCAGTAGCCTTGTTGTCGAAATAAACCTGCATCTGTCCACGCTCTGCATGGTCATCCTTCTTGTTCATTGGAGGGAATCCGAGACGAACCTGCCACTCACCAGAGAATGGAACTGGTGGGAGATTGAATGTGATATCGAATACCTCCTGTGCATCCATCTCATCACCATGGCTTCCCCAGTAGTGTGAACGTGGATACCAGTATGTAAGACGACTATCACCTCTTAGGATAACGCCTTCAAGATAACCTTGTGGGAACTGATAGTTCTTACCACCTACACCGCCCTGAGTGATAGTCTTACCATTCATACGGATGTTGTTGGTCATGATTTCAGGGAAGATAGTTGAGAAGTCCATACGGATACGGCAGTTGTGAACATTATCACGAGTGTTGTTGTCAAACTTCAGGATATCATCCACATAGAAATAAATTCCGTTTATAGCATTGTTATCATACTGCTCTGGAACTGTTGGCTCAATATGAACACCATAGATGTTGTGGGTGTCATCATAGCGACGGTTGAGGTAACGGTCGCCTACAATACCAGTAGGACCAGCCCACTTGCTTACGGTAAGCTTCTCTACCTTAAGCATAGTGTAAGGAAGAAGTGTGGTGTACCAGTCTGTTGGATTTACGATGTTGATATCAATACCTGCATCCTCGCGTACAGTAAGGAAGTTGTAACCCTGAACGTTACGGTCGAGGATATGATACTGAAGAAGACGCTTTAGAGGGTTGATTGAGTCCTTGAGATTCTCAAACTTCCAACCATCCTTGTCAACATCTTCTGGATAGACAGAAGAATAGATTTTTGCTGCCTCATCGTAAAGTTCCTTGATATTGTTGATACCCTTTCTCTTTAGGACGGCATCAGGTACAACGAAAGCAGTGAAACCATATTTCTTAGATTCTGGATAATATACAGCTTCAGCTGAACGAGAACCTGTGGTAAGCATCTGCATTGCCCACTTAGAGTTCTTGTATCTCTCATAATCCTTTGCATACTGACGGTCTTCCACACTATCCATTCTTTCGTCAAGACCTGTTTCGTGGATAGCGGTAGCAAAGATTGAAACTTCGTCATTCTGCATGAGAAGTGAGCCGACGGTCTTTGTTGAGTTCTCGAGAACAACGTCAATCTGGTGTACGATACCATTCTCAACAGAGTCATCCTGATGCTCGAAGTAGATGGTAGAGTTGCTGTTTACGACAACAACTGAGTTGTTGTTTGCATCACTCTTGTGCTCAACCTGAACATTACGCTTGATCATGTTCTGGCTTGCGAGCATACCATCAGCCATATCTGATACAGAGAACATTTCTGGTAAAAGGTGTGTGCGAGCAATAGTATCGCACTGTGAATCAGAAAGATCTGCAACAGATGACAGATTATGCTTGTTGAGGTAAGCTTTTACCGCATCATTGTTTGGCAGGAAACATGTATAATGACCGTATGCAGAAAGCTGATCCATAAGTCCAGCGCGCTGTACGATAGTTGCAAACTCGCTGAAGTTATTATCGCTTTGCAGATATTCACTCATCATCTTACCTTTGAAGGTATAGAAACTATCTGCATCGGGTTCGTCAGAACAAGATGAGAATGTAGTCATACCTAAGGAAAAGAGTGACAGGATTGCCAATATGTTAAATGTTATTTTCTTCATATAATTACTAATTACGAATTACTAATTATCTGTTTTCTATTGGTTCTCCGACTCTCTCGTGAAGAGGGTGGGGGAGAGACCTTGTTTCTTATTAGTTAGCCTCGATACTGCTGTTTTCACCGCTTCCGAATGCAGAGTTCTGTATGAGGTGAGGGTTCACCTTCATTTCATCGAGGTTGTAAGGCCAGTAGATGGCATCCATCTTCTTCAGCTTGCTCTGAATGATGGACTGAAGGTTAGTGTCCTTGTTAGAGCACTTTGAAGCCATATATTCTGTGTTGCCATCACGCTGTGATCTGCGCACGAGGTCGTAGTAACGTTTGCCCTCGAACATAAGTTCACGATGACGCTCTTCATATACGAGGTCTGTGATAGCTTCCTTTGTCTTGTAATTCTTCAGGACAAGAGTGTCCTTGAGAACCTGTTCGCCTACAGAACGCTTGTTGACTGCATTTACGAGCTTGAATGCATTGTAGAGATTCTGTACATCCTCATCTGAAGTAACATCTCCAGACTCCTGTTTAATCAACTGGCTATAAGCCTCAGCTGCAAGGAGCATGATGTCTGACAAACGATAGTAGATAACGTTTGCCTTGTTTCTGGAATCGTGATTCATACCGAATGTCGGATATTGAGAACTCCATTCGGAACCGCTCCAGAAATTACTTGCCGTAGGTGATAATAATTCGGTCGTTGTATAAGCCGTGTTCTTGTTAACGTGATCTGGCTCATCTTTGCCTTCCCATGCAATGAATTCGTATGCACGCATATCAAGTCCCTTGTTCTGCTTGTCGAAGACTTTATAGGTTGCATTCCATTCATCGAGTGAAACGAAAGAAGATACATTTACCCAAGGTGTACGCTCTCGTCCTCCGTAGAAGTTGCTGTATGGTGCATTAGAGGCAAGATTATCATTGTCCTTGATAAAGGTAAGTTCAAAGATACTCTCTATGCTGTTACCTTCAACGAAAATCTCATTGAATCCATAACCGTAATAAGAGGAGGAAGAACGGTATTTTGTACCGATGAGTGGATAACCATCCCAGTTTGCAAAATCTTCAGCTGTGTAGGTTTTCAGTTTCTTTACTTCCTCTTTCTTATGCTCAATAATTTCGTTGGCATACTTTATACAATTATCATAGTCCTTCTGCCAAAGATACATCTCACAAAGCATTGCATAGATAGCCCACTTTGTTACACGACCTGTGGTGAAATATGTTGAGTATGCGTTTGAGGTGCTAGGATAACCTTCAAGTGCATAATCCTTGACAGCCTCAAGTGAGGATATCAATTTAGAGAGGACAGTTTCAAAGCTTTCTGCTGGAAGGGCGAGCTGCTGCTTGTTATCACCCTCTTCACTGTCGTCCTCATAGCATTGCTCTGTGTAAGGAACGTCGCGGAATGTGCGGATGAGGTAGAAATAGCAGAGTGAGCGGATTGCTGTTACCTCTGCGATATCAGCATTCAACTGTGACTCTGTATATGAAGGATCTTTTGCTGCTACACCTGGAGCATATTTGAGGATTGTGTTACATCTATTTATAATAGTGTAGAAATCTCCCCATTTGGTATAGCCGTTATTTGCGGTGAGGTTTTCCTTTAGTACCCTTTCCAGATTGTGATCCTTATGGTCAGGATCGGTATATACAACGTTTTCAGAACGGAACTCACCCCATACCATCATACGGCTGATGATTTCTTCTGACTGTAGCTTTGCATAGCATCCTGCGATGACAGCCTCTACGTCGCCCTTTTCATTCCAGAATTTCTCAAGAACGATTTCGTTTTGAGGTTCAATCTCAAGGAAATCTCCACAGCTCGTCAGACATCCTGTGCTCAAGGCTCCCAATGAGAGTGCCATGAGTGTAATGCCGTTCTTGCGTATTTTAGATTTTATATTGTTCATAAAAATTTCAAATTACGAATTACAAATTACTTTGTTACAATAGTGTAATCTAACATCCTTCCCTTTGGGAAGGCTTGGTTAGGCTTTTAGAAGAATACTGTTGCGCCAAGCGTGTATGAGCGTACACGAGGGAGTCGGCCGTTATCTTGTGCAGGGCTATAGCCACCAGCAGAGATATCAGGGTCAACACCCGTGTATTTGGTAAGCACGAATGGGTTATTAGCACTCACATAGAGACTGATTCTGTTGAGGCCTAATGGCTTGAGCAGGCCCTTCTTCAGTGCGTATGAGAGCTGCATATAGCTACAACGCAAGTAAGAGCCATCCTCTACGAAGCGGTCGCTGATAAGTGTGTTGTAGTTGGACTTATCACCGTGCATTGCACGTGGAATGGTGGTTACATCACCTTCCTTACGCCAACGGTAGTTTACTGCCTGACTCTGGTTGTCGTTGTTAATCATTGCCTCTGCATCGAGACGTGCGAGGTTGAGGATGTCAACGCCAACACGGTATGTGAACTGTGCGGTAAATTTCAAGTCTAGATAGTTGACAGAGAAACCGAAACCACCAGTGAGTTTTGGAAGTGAAGAACCGAGGTACATGATGTCGAGAGCATTGATCTGACCATCATGGTTTACGTCCTCATAGATGGCATCACCACCACGGAAGTTATAGTTTTTGCCAGAACCGTCGTTGGCATAGTTGAACTTCATCTGGATTGGATCACCATTGTCATCATAGATGATCTTACCGTCAGCATTAAGAGCCACAGGTGCTGTATTTCCAGCGTCTATGAATGCCTGTTGCTGTTCGCGTGGCATATTCTTGATTGTCTCATACTGGTACATATAGACACCCTTTGAACGGAATCCGTAGATAGAGTTAAGAGGGTTGTTGAGCTGAACTCGTGTGAGAACCTCACGGTTCTTGTTGTCATAGGTCGAGTTCATTGACTTCAGCACACTTGGATCCATCTCAAGCAACTCGTTACGGTTATTACCGAAGTTAGCATTGAGGTCGAGTGAGAAAGCACCCTTCTTGATGAGTCTGTTGGTGTTGATGTGGAACTCCCAACCTGTGTTACGGGTTTTACCAGTGTTGCGTGTTGCGAGGTCGTAGTAACCTGTGTTTGAAGGAATCTTGTAGTTAGGCATCAACATGTCAGAACGTGTGATGCGATAGATCTCAAAGGTAAGGTTAAGGTGATCCTCAAGGAAACCGAGGTCGAAACCTACGTTGAAGTTCTGAACCTTTTCCCACTGGAGGTTTGTAAGCTTAAGGTTGTTTGGAGCCATACCTGAGATACCAAGATATGATGAAGCAGTACCATATTTTGATACATAGAGATAGTTCTGGTTAGGTGCATTACCTACCAAGCTCCATGATGGACGTACAGAGAGCATAGATAGTCCCTTGCCTTTGATTTCTTTCATGAAAGGCTCTTCTGTGATATTCCAACGGCCAGAGAACTGTGGGAAGTAACCCCAACGCTTGTCTGGACCGAACTTGGTTGTACCATCCATACGCAATGTAGCATCGAGAGAATAGCGGCTCTTGTATGAATAGTGGGCTGTGAATGTGTAGTAGAGAGAACGCCACTCGTTGAAACCTGATTCGAGCTTTGTTACCTTACCACCAGCATTTGGACTTTCGATACCACCTGAAGGAAGTCCCTTGCCTTCTGTTGACTGGTTGCTTGAGCTACCAGTCTGTACCTCCATACGAGCCATAGCCATAAAGGAGTGATCTTTGTTAGGTAGGGCAGGAACGTAGGTGAGAGCGTGCTTCGTAGTGAGTGATACACTCTTAGAACTTGCATCTCTTGAGAGGTTGTGACCTGCATCCCATGATGTAGATACGAGTGCAGAAGGATAGAATTTCTCTTCATAGTTGTTGAAGATATTCATATAGACCTGACCTTTATATGTAAGGCGGTCATGCTCCTCATCCATACCCATAAGCTCATACTTGAGGATAAGCTCAGGAGTAAGGTCGTACTTTGTCTGGTCGTTCTTTGCCAGATGGGCACTTGCTACAGGATTGACGTATTTGCGCTGATCATTCTCGAACACTTTTGAACCCATAGAAGAACCACTCTGAAGCATGTTGTAATATACGTCGGTATCATTACCATACTCATCCTCTTCATATACGCTCATATTAGGCATTTTCTTCAGAGCTGTACCATAGAGGTCGTCATAGTTGTGGTTGAACTTTGTATAGGTCATGGCAAAGTTGGTCTGCACGAGGATACGCTCACTGACATTATAGTCAAGGTTCACACGTGTAGAGAAACGCCTCATCTTATCTTCGATAGAAGTACCAGTCTCATGGTCATAACCACCAGAGATACGGAAACGTGCCTTTTCACCACCACCATTTATGGTAAGGTAGTGGTTCTGGCGGAGACCGACCTGAGTAACTTCCTTCAGCCAGTCTGTATTATCATTGTATTGATGGTACTCAGAGAAGTTAGGGTCGTAGTTGATTTCTCGAGCTGAACTTGCATCGTCATTCTGACGTGGATTGAAGTATGCCTCCTTGAGAAGCATGGTATAGTCGTCACCATTGAGGAGATCCATACCCTTAGGCTGGTATGTTCCAGTCAGCTTGAGAGAGTATGACACCTGTGGTTTACCACGACTACCACGCTTTGTGGTAAGCTCGATAACACCGTTACCACCCTGTGAACCATAGAGTGCAGAACCGTCCTTCAATACGTTGATGCTTGCGATATCCTCGGTGTTGATATTGAGGAGCTCGGCAAACTGATCATCACTTGCTGTGTTTGCATCAAAGTTTGAGAGGTCAAGCTCACGCACGTTGCCATCTACAACGATGAGTGGGTTCTGGTTGGTGAGTGTAGAAAGTGAACCACCACCACGAAGACGCATGGTAGAACCAGAACCGAGGGCACCAGAGTTACCTACGATATCAAGACCAGCGATACGTCCCTGAAGGGCTTCATCGATAGTTGTGATACCGAGACCTTCGAACTCCTTGGTGTCAATGGTCTGCTTTGCGTATGAAATTTCATTCTCAGGAATGGCAAGACCATTACCGTTTGCACGCTTCTTTGACTTTACGACAACCTCGTTAAGGGTTGTTGCATTCGACATGGTTACGTTATATGTAGTCTTGTCGAACTTGAATGTCTGAGTCTTCAATCCAACGTATGAGATACGGAGCTTATCCTTTGGATTCTTCACCTTCATTGTGAAGTTACCATTCATATCGGTAATGGCAGACTCAATGATACGGCCTGTGCCGTCGATCTCACAGACTGTAGCACCCATCAACGGACCAAGGTCATCGTTGACGGTTCCATGTACCTGTGTAATCTGCTGTGCCATAGCTGCTAAGCTGCAAAGTGACATTGCGCATGTCATCAGTGCTACTCGGCATTTATGACCTCCTATATTGTTTATCTTATGTATCATGATGAATTTTTAAATTATGACTTACTATTTCCACTTTGTCTGCTGGCTCTTGTCATAGAGAAGCACGCCATTGATCTTGTGAAGTACTGCATTTGATGAAGCTGAGATAAGGCATTTGTGTGATGTAGTACGGAGGTTATCCAACTTCACACCTGAACCCCATTCAACCCAGTATTCACGACAGCACTTGTTGCTTGCAGCTACATTGGCAGTATAGGTGTTGCCCAACTGATCCTTGACTGAAAGGTTTGTTCCGTCCTGAGTTACGTAGATAGAGTAGAAACGGTTGTTGTTAGGATTCAGCTTAGCTGACTCATACTGGGAATTAGAAACCTTGTCGCCTCCAATATACACAGAGTTATCCTGGATGTGATAACGTACAAAGTTGTGTATTCTTTCGGCTATGACTTTCTTCTCGTCCTCAGATGTAGAGTTGTTGTAGTCATCCCAAGTTGGAAGATAGCCATCGTTGATCATCTTCTTGATAGCTGCATCTGTAGGAACATAGATAGTGTAGTTATAGTTGTCGAATACCGTAAGGTTCTTGTTCTCGGCTGGGTTCAGACAGTAGTACTTACCATCCTTTGTACCGAATAGAGCCTTACCACTTTCATCAGCAAAGATCATGTTGTAGAAAAGTGAGTCACCATTATTATCGCGCTCTGCCTTCAAGATTTCATATACAGACTTGTTTGATGTCATAGGAATCTGTACCCTGCCAGATTCGAAAGTCTCTGCACTATTTACACCATAGGTTGTTCCGTTACCCTCGGTACCCATGTTGTAAGTGTATTTGCCCAAGGCCTTGACTTTCTCACCTGTCTGAAGCTGCAGACCGCCCTGGAAGCACATATCGTTGCCTTCCTTGAATGCCTTGATAACACTACCAGCCTTTGTCTTGTACATGGTCTTGTCGCCTGAAATCTCTTCAAGGAGAATAGAGTTGTCGAGATAGTCGTAAAGACGGTTTACTACGACATCCGTTGAGAGAGAATAGTCTGGACCTTCAGCCATTGTCCATGAACCATCAGGATTCATAATTACAGGAATGGCAGTACCTCCAACCTGTTCCTTATAGTAATAGAATACAAGGAGGTATTGCTGTGGCAGACCGTATGAACATGGATCTATGAAACTAAGGAACTTGATATCCCCAGCATTAAATTTAAGCCAATCCTCACTATTGAAAGGAATGATGAGACTGAACTTTGAATCCATAGCTGTGAGGTATGGAGTAAAGTCCTTTGAAGCACCATAATTGCTTACGTATGTTTGGTTGTAGTTACTCGTAAGAGCATGATAGATTGCGCTGTAATCACTTGAACTCTGAATAAGTGCAGGGAACATTACTGATGAATACTCAGATGGAGCGAACACCTTATTAGTAATATATACAACACCATTACAACCCATTACACATGAGTCAATATCTGCTGTGGTAACACCCATAGAACGCTGTGAATCATCGAGTATAGAAGCGAACTTAGATGGTACAGATGCCACGAATGACTCCTGCATGTTTACGTTTAAGAGCTTTACGAGTGTCTCGTATGGAATGTTGTCCCATGAACCGAATTTGTCCTTCAGAACCTTACCAGAACCTGTGTTGAACCATTCGTTAAGAGCCTTATCGTTTGGTACGAGCATGGCAGCAGCATCATTCTGCATGATGATGGTGCTATTGTCCGCCTTGTATTGATTCCATCCTGGATCGAATTTGAGCAGACCGCTGGCATTAAGATAGTCCGTAGCGCTACCTGTTGGAGTGTAATAATCATGATTTCCGCTATAGTTCAGATAACGGAGGATGTATAATGAGTCTTTATTTTCATATTCCTGGTGCAGACGCCAGAACTCCTCCTGAGAAGCTTTACTCATAGCAACAGGGGTAGAGAATCTGTTAAGCAGTTTTGCCCATTGGGTTGTTTTGCTGTTCGTATTGATAATCTCAGCCATGTTAGGTGTTGATTCCATTACACCATCTATGACGTAGATATAGCCATTCTTACATGTCTGTTCGCTGCTGATTATCTTCCTGCCATTCACCCAAGAATCCTGTATTGACTCTGACCTGTGATTTGAAATGATATAGAGGTCATTGTCCGTAATGTTGTTCTTCTCCATGAACTGAGGAAGGAAGTGGATCATAGGTGCAGAAGTTTCGTCCTTTACGATATGAATCTCCTTTCCCTGATTGCGTACGTTTCCCCATGCTCTGTTTACTGGGTCGTTTGCAATCTCTGAGTTTGATGGGAAATCCTCAACCTTTATAACAGGAATGTTATCGAGACAACTTGCAGCTGTCTCACGACGCATACACATACCGCTTTCTGGTAGTTTGTTGTCATCGTCAGAAGGTACGTTTGACATGAGTTCAATAAGATAGGCATTGTTGATCATCGTGCCATTGAACAACTGTTTCTTCTGGTCTTCGGTCAATTCCTCGTAGGATCTTACGCCAAAAATGTTGTTAGAATTGAACCATGCCTGGTAGGCATCGTCTGATGCCACGAACAATGTTTTTGAACCTGTCTTTGATAGTGTCTCCTTGTACTTTAAGTCATCAATGAGGCGCAGTGTGGTTTTGAAAGTCTTTGTCTGACCATCTACTTGGATACCTTCTTCAAGGCGTTCATAGATGGAGTTACCCAACCACTCGGGCTGACCTGTGAGGATGTCCTTGTCGCAAGACTGCAAAATGGCAGTACCTGCAAGCAATCCACTAACAGCCAGCATGTGAAGTGAAAGCTTCCTTGCCCACTTACACTGCATTCTCTTGTGTTTAGTGATTTTTCTAATCATATTTAGGTTTATTTTATTGGTTTTGATAAATTCTTTTTTGTAGGATAGAGGGTCTAGTCTTTTTCTAGTTAGTTCTAGTTTGTTCTAGTTTGTCTAGGTTTTACTGGATTCTCTATTTGTATATTGTTCAGGCGTTAGCCTTAATTATTTTCTTGTTTGGTTTCAACCGTCGATCTTCAAATGATTGATATTCAATTGTCAATCTTCAATTGATAGGATTCTTCCCCGTCTTCATTCAATAGGTTTTTTGTTTTCACTTAAATACTGGGGTGGGTATATCTCAACCCACTCCAGTATTTTTATGGTTATTATAATAATATGTTCTTGCTCAACATGTTGGTTACTTCTTGATAACCTTTATAGCCTTCTTAGCACCCTTTGTGAGGATGATGTTGAGACCATTCTGTAATGTAGAAGTCTTAACACCGTTGATGGTGTAGATGTCGGCAGCCTCAGAACCTGCGATGATGTTCTCGATGCCTGTATCTACGGCTGTCTCCTTGCTGCTGTTCTTACCATAGTAGAAGAGCTGGAAAGCGTCAGCCTTGAACCAAGACTCAGAAGTCACCTTGATAGTGATCTTAGCGTTGTCCTCTTCAATCTTGAAGATTACGCTTGCCTCTTCGGCTGTCTCCTTACCATTTGTTGTGATCTCTGTAACATAGCCATTAGCGCAGAGCTTCTGGGTATTGTTAGCATCAGAAGCAACAAGAGCCTTCAACTCGTATGTACCTGCAGGGAGGTCGAGACCTTCAAGATCCTGTGATACGAAGAAACCACCCTCGATTGCTGAATTGTTATATGTATTGAATACGTATGAACCGTCAGCATTGCTTACAGTATAGATGCTGTTGCTGTTCTCCTTAGAACCTGTATCACTAGTACCATCTGCATATTTCCAACCTGTGAGGTCACCAGACTCGAAGCTGTTGTTTGTAATCACGTTTGTGATTTCAGCTGGTTTGTCATCAGATGCTTCTGCGATGTTAGCAGGAACAGCGAGCAACTTTGTATATTTCGCCATATCAGCGATAGCCTGTGTAGCCTGAGCGTTGGTAAATGTCTTACCATCGATTGCACTATTAATGTTGCCGAGGAGAGTTCCAGCTTCTGTTACTACAGACTGACGAGCATCCTCTGAATTGCCGAGAGTCTCCAGGAATGCCTCTGTCTTAGCTACGAGATCCTTGAAGAGATTCTCTGACTCTACAGCCTTATCCTGAAGAGCCTGGATAGCTGCGAGTGCATCGAACATTACCTTACCATCTTCCTGAGCGAGAGCTGCATTACCTGCCTCGATAGCCTTCTTAACATCACCTGCAACGTCAGAACCCATAAGAGCATCTGCATTAATGCTGTTAACTGCCTTTGCAAGCTCAGGTTTGATAAATTTAGCGTCAAAGCCCTGATAGATGAGCTTGAAGCGTGTGAAGATACACCATGATGTGCCTTCCTGAGTATTACCCTTGACACCGATACGGAGAGGGTCACCCTTCTTGGTAACAAGACCAACAGCACTCTGGATGTATTTGCCATCGTCGAATGCTATACCAGCATTGGTCATGTCATTTGCATACCAGAACTCCTGATTTGGATCAATGTATGGTGCAGGACCTGCAAGACCTTCTGTCTTGTAGTATGGATTCTCAGTATCATACTTAGCCTTGAACTTGTAGATGTTGTCAAGAGATGTCTTAGAATCATTTAGATAGATGTATGCAGGAGAGTTTGTGATGTACTCGTTGTGGTCTGTTCTCTCTGTACCATCCTGATTGAAGTAGTAGAGCCAACCTGTATCATCACCATTGTTATAGCGATAGAAGCCCTGAACCTGAATCTGATATACACCTACAGGAGCATTTG
>CAMKEM010000027.1 GCA_946411565.1 uncultured Prevotellaceae bacterium
TTAAATATATAGTTAAAAACAGAAATTTACTTGGAATTTAACATAGAATGCGGATTAGAAGCGAAGGAGAAACGGACCTGAAACGGACTTGGAACGGAGGTACAACGGATTTACAACGGACTTACAACGAAACTGCATCAAAAGGAAAACCAGAGCATTTTTCGCGTATTTTCATCAGTTTTCAAGCATACAGAACAAGGCGAATCAGCCCGAAATTAATGCTTATTGAGACTTTCAGCTGCCTATACCCTACTCTCTATTTTACATAACAGCCTCATTATCTTTACATTAGACAATTACAGCAAGCAAGCGCAATCATGACCGGTAACAAGTAACAGGTAACAATAAGGATTTTTGTGCGCCCAAATTTTACGGAATTATTCTAAGGAGTTTATATACCTTATTATATATAGAAATTAAAAATATAGGGCTTCAGCTACACTCATTTCCTTATTGTTACCCGTTACCTGTTACTGGTCGTTGAAATTGTCTCAACTCAGACTTTGGCAGGTTTATGCAAAAGCTAATCACCCAGCAGGTTGTAATAGGTTTGTCTTGATTGATAATTGTGTATCCTGCCCAACTTGTCAACAAGGATATGGAATGGGATGCCGCTGAAATTGAATTTCTCCTGTAGGAGACTCCATTCTGCACGAGAGATGAAGATATGCTCACCTTTAATCTCGTTCTCGTCCAACCACTTGTTGCATTGGTCAGGAGTATTATCTGTGATGTAAAGGAACTTGATAGGCCTGTCAGCCAATGCATTAACCTCAGGTCGTTCCTCCAGCATTCCACCTCGACATGGACCACATGACATCTCCCAGAAATCCACTACAAGCACATTACCCTTGTATGGCTCAATAATGCGTTGGAAGACACTGTCGCCTTTGGTCATTGGCTTATTAGAAATTTCCGGCACTTCGTAATTCCTCACGTAGTCACGATAGGTTAGAGTTGCGATACGTGCAAGTTCCGGATTGGTGAGATATGGCATGATGTAAGAAACGTCGTCTGCAATCAAATCACCTTCTTTCCCGCTCCCAATACCATCTACAGCGCTACCAAATACACGATACGTTAGGCAGACTTGTGCTGAGAAGCAGTTTGGATTGATGTGCAGTTTCTCACGAACATACTTATTGCTTAGTTCTATTTTCTTTCCTTGCGTATACGACAAATCCCCTAACTTAGCGTATGTTTCTGGATCAAAACGAAGAGGATACATTTCATAAGTTCCTATAGTCCATGAGTCAAACACGCTGAAAGCCAAACGATTGAAGTATGTGTCATTAGCACCAATCAGGAACAGAGGGTTATCAAGAAGATGCTTCTCACGTGGAGCCAGGTAGTCATAATATTTGCACAAGAAGGCTCTCCACTTTTCTCCATCAAGTATCCATGCGTTTTTGTCAACAAATACATTCTGCACACTCATGTGCGAATCCATAATCATAGTTTGATACCATACCAGTATTTTAGTGCGAATGATGTCTGAAGCCAATGGTGAGCATCCTGCGAGTTCTGGCAACCCATTGTTCATCTTCACCACCATGCTATCCAAACGTGCTACTTGCTGGTCGCGCCATGTCATAAGTGAATCTATCTGGTCTTCTGTATTAACATGGAATGAAGAATACTGGTCTCTGTTCAGATACTTAGGGGATATCTTCTGCATTAAGCGATTCACCTCTCCGCAGAGTCCTGTCCCGTCAAGTTTGAATAACTCCTCTCTTGATTTTGCTGCGACGTCAATATAGACATAGGCAGTATCGCCAGGACACATGTAGATTTCTCCAATTTGAGATACATACACGAACATTGGATATGGGATGTCAAATGTGATGTTGAGCCTACAATCTTCGTCAAAGGTTAAGGCGCGTACCGACTGAGTATTAGTGATATAGTTGCGAAGATAGGCGGTTATACCTCTGCTGTTAAACATCTGAGACATTTTTTTGAGAGCCTTCTTCTTTTTTCCCTCATCTTCTTCTGGGATGTTTATCAGATTGCTTCTCAACACTACATTACCACCACGTAGGCGATACTCACCTATGGTGGCGCTTGGGTAATTCAGCATCTGTGGAACCATAGGTCCTTTTGAAATTGTTTCAACCTTTGTACATGAAGTACCTAGAAACATTGTCAGGATGCTTATAAAAGCAATTAGTTTTTTCATCTTGTGTTGATTGTTTGGGTCTGTTAATAGATTTATGGAGTTTACTTGAAAGATGTTTGTCAGTCAAAATATACCTGTTTTGCCGTCTATGAAGTTTTACCCCACAAAGGTAATATTTTTTTTTGAATTTCAAATTCTTTCATCGGGAAAAGATTATGCTCGTCGTTAAAAATGTACAATATCACAATATTACCCTTCAGAATTACCACACTATTTCGGCAAATTACCTCACTAATTATAAAGAATAGCACACTAATTCAGCACATGAGGAAAAGGCTTGGAGGTACGGGGAATTTGTTGTAATTTTGTAATCGTGAACAGGCCCGAGGGGCTTAGATGTCTAACCTAAGATGATAATTAACATGAGTATGAAGAATTCAAGACTGCGAGGACTGCAAGCCATCATTCGCACAAACATTATTATCTACGCGCCCTTTTCGCGTTCAAAGCTAACCAACTCCTTGCCCCGAGCGGAGAAGAAGTTAGTCTTTCCAATCACGGATTTTATCTTTAGCGGACTAAAGGCAGTAACAAGTAACAGGTAACAATAAGGAAATTAGTGGATGTATAGCTTACGAACAAGCAACTACCCCCAACTGAGTATGCTCAATTGGGGGTAGGCATGTGATAAACCCTTATTTCGACAGAAATTCAGAGTTGGGAAATGCAAGAAAACTACTTGTTTTTCTTCAGTAGATTGAGCTTGACCTTTGGAGCAAGGGCGTTGTTGGTCTTCTCGGTGTATTCCGTCAGCTTCAACTGTGCCTTGCCACGGATGTCCTCGATGTTGGCTCCTACCATGAAGTCGTAGTTTCCTGCATCGGCTATCCAACGGCTGTTGGCTTCATCGTAGCTTGCGAGATCACGCTGCGCAATGGTCATCTGCAAGGTCTGGGACTCGCCCGGCTGCAAGAGATTAGTCTTGGCAAATGCCTTAAGTTCCTTCTCTGGCTTCTCAATAGAGCCTTCAGGTGCTGCTACATATACCTGTGCCACTTCCTTTCCTGCTACCTTACCCGTGTTCTTCACACTAACGCTGACCGTAATCTTATCGCCTACCTTCTTTACCATTGGCTTGCCAAACTCGAAGGTGGTGTAGCTCAAGCCATAGCCGAATGGATAGGCTACATCCTTGTTCCATGTGTCGAAATAACGATAGCCAACCCAGATGTCCTCATCATGGTTGGTGAAGTCACGTCCAGGAACACCTGACTCGCTATAGTTCTGGATTGTCTCGTAGCTGAAGAGTGGCATATCCTGTGGGAAGTTCTTGGTAGATGGATGGTCGGTGGCGAAGATTGGCCATGTCATGGTGAGACGGCCAGAAGGACATACCTTACCTGTGAGGATGTCAACAACGCTGTTACCGCCCTCTTCTCCAGGCTGCCATGCCACGAGGATTGCATCAGGGATATTGCTCCAAGAAGCTGTCTCGATAACACTTCCTGAATTGATTACCACGATGACTGGCTTGCCTGCTGCATGATACTGAGAACATACGCTCTGGAGCATCTTCTGCTCAAGGTCGGTGAGGGAGAACTCGCCCTTTATGCTTCTGTCGATACCTTCGCCTGCCTGACGTGAGATTGTGAAAATTGCTGCATCGGAAGCGGCTACCTGCTTTGAGATGCAGAGGTCGCTTATCTCTACTTCCTGCACTTTCTGGTCGCCCATGTCAGGAGCTTCAAACCAACGGTCACCAGGACGGTCAGCCTCGAACTTCAGCTTTGCAAAGGCGTTGTACTTCTGATAAAGCTCGGTGAGGTCGGCAGTTGTCTCGATACCCGCATTCTTGAGTCCTGCAACGAGGTCGATGATATAAGGTGTGTGAACGCAGCCAGAACCTACACCGCCAGAGAGGAAGTTGTAAGAGCCTGTTCCGAAGAGTGCCACCTTCTTGATGTTGCGCATAGGGAGGGTGTTATTCTCGTTCTTGAGAAGCACCATACCCTCGGCAGCAGTCTCACGGGTGATAGCTGCATGAGCCTTGAGGTCTGGATTGTTGGATGGCTGATAGCCTGCGAAATGAGGAGTCTTGACAACGTATTCCAACATTCTGCGGACACATTTATCCACGTCCTCCATTGTGAGCTTTCCGCTATTCACTCCATCAACGATATCCTTAACCTGATCAGGAGTACCAGGCTCCATAAGGTCGTTGCCTGCCTTTACCTCATTAACGGAGAAGAGTCCCTGACGTTCGCGCTTGCCGATCCAGTCGGTCATAACGATGCCCTTGAAGCCCCACTCATCGCGGAGGATAGTGGTGAGCAGGTCGTAGTTGCCCTGAGCGAATGTGCCATTGATTACGTTGTAGGATGACATGATAGTCCAAGGATCAGACTCACGAACTGCTATCTCGAAGCCACGAAGGTAAATCTCACGGGCTGCACGCTGGCTAAGACGCTCATCAACACGGGTACGGCTTGTTTCCTGTGAGTTGACGGCAAAATGCTTTATGCTCACGCCCACGCCCTCGCTCTGAACGCCATTGATATAGGCAGCTGCTATCTTTCCTGTTAGGTAAGGATCCTCGCTGTAATACTCGAAGTTACGTCCGCAGAGTGGATTGCGATGGATATTGACACCAGGACCGAGGATTACGTCACAGTTGTATTCCTTCGTCTCGTTGCCGATAGCCTTACCTACTCGCTGCGCAAGGTCGGTGTTCCATGTAGAGGCAAGACAGGTGCCGACAGGGAAGCCTGTGGCATAGAATGTCTTATCGGTTCCGGGACGCTTAGAATCAATACGAACACCTGCAGGGCCATCGGTGAGGATTGTCTCAGGAATGCCGAAACGTTCGAGGGCAACAGTTGTTCCTGCTGCTCCTGGTACTGTTCGGGCTGCAGAGCCTGCCACGGCTACAGGAGAGAAGAAATCGTATAATCCACCTACGAGGAGCTTTGCTTTCTCTTCGAGTGTCATTGCGGATATTACCTCATTGATATTATCCTTTGTTAGCTTAGGGGCTTGTGCCGATGCGTTAAGACTCATAACTGTCATTAGCGTTAAGATTGATTTTTTCATATAAAAAAGGGAATTTAAAAGACCCTTTCCCCGCTTCCCCTGCATAGGGGAAGAGCCGGAGCGCGATGAAAGTCCCCCTATGCAGGGGGATTTTGGGGGTCTATAATATTTGAAGTATTGTATTCATCTTCCAGTTTGTCTCGTTCCATTCAGCACCGAGGTTAGAGTCCTTGAGGATTCCGCCTCCTCCATATACCGTGAACTTCTCCCCTTGGAAATGCGCACATCGGAGATTAACGAAGAGGTTGGTCTCGCTATCCTCATCGAGCATTCCCACTACACCTGAATAGTAAGACCTATCGTAGCCTTCATACTTCCTTATGAATGCCGCTGCTTCCTTTGCAGGCAAGCCACAAACGGCTGGGGTTGGATGAAGTGTCTTTATCAGATTATAGAGGATAGGTGACGGGTGTTGGGTGTTGGGTAATGGATGATTGGTGTTAGGGATTGGAGTTAAATGGAACTCTGTCTTGAGATGCACGAGTTGCCCTGCACGCGAGGTGTATGGTCCTTCTTCCTCGAGAATACGGACGTAGGGGCTTACGGAGTCGCGGATATAGTCTGCAACTATTTCCTGTTCCTTGCGGTTCTTCTGGCTCCATACTATATTCTTCACGGGTATGGATTCAGGAACTGACATAGTGCCTGCGAGTGCCATTGTACGGTAGTGATGTCCGCTACCAGAGACAAGAATCTCTGGGGTGCATCCCATCCATGCGCCTTCGCCCGGAATCATGGCGAGATAGATCATCATGCGAGGATAAAGGATACAGGCACGATGAAAAGCCTCCATGAGTTCCTTTTCCTTGCCATTCCATTTCCATTCACTTGTACGAGAGAGTACGAGCTTTGCGAACTCTCCCCTTTCGAGTGCCTTTATGAAAGCGGAATACGCATTGGCATACTTAGCCGGATGCTGTGTGGCAAGCGTTGGATGATGGTGGGATGATGCTGGATGTTCTATGACAGGCGTAAGGTGCTGAGTACCTTCAAACAGAAGGATGTCATGCCCTGCCTCAAGATCATAAGGTATCATTACGAAGCCTTTTCTGCCTCGTATATCGTCGATAGAATGTAGTCGTGTAACGTTATTACATTCGATTCTTATCGCCTCACTTGAATATGGAAGTCTGTAAATTATCATAATAATATAACAAACGGCCCCTCACCTGCCCTGCGGGCATCCTCTCCCCTAAGGGCGAGGAGGAAGTTACCTTTTATCGCTTATAAATGCCCCCCATGAGGGATTGTTACTAACTTTTCCCTCGCCCCTTGGGGAGAGGGTGTCCGAAGGACGGGTGAGGGGCTGCAGATTACACTAAAACCATATTTGTCACCCTCTCCGTCGAGAGCAACCTACCATCCTCACCTCTGACCTCTACGTTCCAGATATGGGTGGTGCGCCCGATGTGGATTGGTGTTGCCTTACCTATTACCTTACCTTCCTTAGCCGACATACCTACGTGGTTTCCCGAAACCTGAAGTCCGCAGATACGGGCATCATCGCCTACAATAGCAAGACTACCAGCACCGGCAAGAGTCTCAGCCATAGCAAGGGCGGCTCCTCCGTGAAGTATGCCGAAATACTGTACCGTATGCTCGTTGATAGGCATCTCGGCAAGTACCGATTCATCGTCAGTTGGCAGGAACCTGATACCAAGAGTATGGTTCATTGTTCCTACCAACCGCGAGTTGAATATATCACATTGTTCTTGTGTCATCTTATCATTTACAATTTTCCATGTGCAATTTATGTTGCACACGGAAATTGTATCTTACAAATTGTACGTTGTAAATTGTACATTGTACATTACTTCATGATCTTTCTCTTTCCAGCACCCGAAACCTCGATGTAGATACCACGAGGAAGTGCCTTGAGATTTCTGCCTACGAATACACCGTTGAGGGTGTAATAGCTTGTAACCGCAGACTGAACGGTGTTAGAAGCGAGTACCTCTACAATACCAGTTGTCTCAAATTCAGCCTCAACAGAGAGTTTATCCTTACCAACGAAGACATCAGATGGCTGGATAGAATTTGCATAGGCAATGGTTTGATGATTGAAGAGATAGTAGCTGTTGCCTCCGTCTGGATAGCGACCTACTGTCTGATCGTAAGCCATAGCACCATAATAGAGAGTATCGGTAAACTCCTTCATCTGAGGATGAGCCTCGAAATATGCAGCGTTGTTGGTAATGAACTCATCGCTTGCACTAATGAGTACGAGGTTGCCCTCATCGTTAGCCAACTTGAAGTTTGCATGAATCTGAGACTGAGCCTCACGCTTGCTGCACCATACAATAAGGTGTCCGTGAGCAGGGATAATAGCAGCCTCTCTTGATGGAGCCTCAATCTGATACTTTGTTGGCTTATCTGCATTATCGCTGATATTCAGACCATTCACATTGAGGTCGAAGTCGGTAGTGTTATAAAGCTCTACCCAGTCATCCTTCTTGAAGAGGTCGTTTACGAGCATATCATTTCCTGCACTAACCTCATTGATCTTGATAGGAGCGACTGCATATTCAGAAAGCTTGTCATCATCAGCCTTCTCCCATACGGCTGTGAGCTTCATATTGCCAGTTGAAGGCATTTCGAACTCAGTATTCTTAGAGATATACTGAACGTCAGACTCAACGTTGCGTACAAGCATTGCAGACCAAAGGATGTCGGTAGATGTAGTGTTATTGTTATGAACCTCAACTGCAATTACATTCTCACCCTTCTTCAAGAAAGATGCAGGAATCTGCATACCGCCAGCATCAGGATTGCCATTAGCGAATGTTGAAGCAAGTGTGTTGTAGCCAACATTATCAGAAGGCATATTATAGCGACCTACTTCCTTACCATTGACATACACGATCATACCATCATCAACAATGTAGTTGAGCGTATATGTATCTGTTGAGCTATACTCAGAAAGAGTGAATGTCTTATGGAAATAATAGGTAGGCAGATTAGCGGTTGTTTTTGTAGCAGCCTCTTCCTTGCCGTAACCTATAGGACCCTTGCCTGACTTCCATGATTCTACCGTTTTAGCCGACTTCCAGCTATCGCCAGAGAGAGCGCCCTTGTCGTAGTAGTCCCATGTGGTTGCATCATCGAATATGGTTGTGCCTTTTGCTGAACCAGCAGCCGACTTCCAACCTAAGAAGCGATAGCCTGCAGGTGCAGTTGCCTTGAGGGTGATTGGAGAGAAGAGCCTACCTGAGAACTTACCCGTTGGTACTTCCATGCCATTTACGAGGATAGAAGCGCCATCAACTGTGCTTGAAAGTGTTACTGTCTGTGCAGTCGTATTGCCAAGCTTCATATCAGAGCAATTCTTCAAGTGATTTATAAGCTGTGTCTGACGTGCTGAGAGTCCGTTGATAACCTCACTTGCACTTCCAGATGGATATACATAGCCACCCTGACCAAGATAATCAGACATAGCATTCACAATATCCTTAACACGATTTGGCTCGAATACAGATCCAGCAACAAGGCAGTAGGCATCAATGAACTTCTTGCGGAAGGTATCGTTTGCAAGCATATTCTTGAAGATAGTTACAAACTCAATCTCCATAGTATGGGTTGTTCCATCGAGTTTCTTGTTCTTTGAATAGTCAAAGCCCATCAGCGCATTAAACTTGTAATACTGCTCATTGAAGAAATCGGTCAATGGTGTGCTTCTGTTCTGCGCGAAATCAAGGTCGAAGAGTACGAAGCGGAACTTACCATCATTCTGGTCGCGGAATGCCTTCACGTTGTTGTGTGGCCAGTCGTCAGAACCGAGATAAAGTTCTGTTGCCATGTAGTTGACGTACTCATCAATATCCACGAGCTTGCAAATCTCGTTGTATGACTCTTCCGTAGCAGCAGTCTTTGAAAGTTTATACCACTGGCGGAAAGCATCCTTGGTGCCTTCCTTCTGTATGTATCCAGAGTCAGGGCAAATCTCAAACTGATCCATCTGGTCAGTATCAACTCCGTAGTTGGCATAGCCATAGTGCTTATTGTTTGGCTCACGCATATTGAGCACAGCATAAGACATACCATTGATATAAACGTGTACTGGCTGCCAAGCCTGATGCTCAACGTAAAGTCCGCTTGAAGCAATGATCTGCTGCATAGCTGCATCCTTGATACGAGCGTTGGTATCATTACCACCATTACGTATCTGGAGTGTCTTATGCTTGAGATAGCCCTTACCATTCTCCACGGCTGGGTTATCCTTCTCAGAACCAAAGAACTGATAATTGAATGTATTGTTAAGCTCGTATGCCTTACCTGCCTTCAACTTGAATGAATGAGGACTCCATGCCCTACTCCATCCACCGCAAGCGGAATAGTCACACTCCTGAGAAATCACACATTCGTTATTTGTTGTGATATACTCGAAGTTTACTGGGCGATCCCAATCCATATTGCCGTTGTACTTGGTATTCTGTCCATTTCCTGGGCGACCATAGTCAGAATATGAGAACAAACCAATTTCATCACCGAAGAGATTATTCAAATCGGTAACAATAGAAATGATTGGGAATGGCTCATTACCGTTGTCTTTGATATATGTACGTGTAACTACCGGACTTGCAAGCATTCCATCTTGGAAGAGACGGAAACGATAGCTAATGGAACTGCTAATGGGGAACGTTCCGGTTGTTGAGGTCAAACCATTTGTAAGCGTTGGAGCCGAACCATCAACAGTATAGCGAAGGGTTGCGCCTTCTGGGATAGTCACATTTATGCTAAATGCACTTGTGAAGAGCTTTGCAGGAACATCAACCACAGGAGCCTTGAGCTGCTTTGTTGCAAAGGTAGATGCAGAGTTGCTTGTTCCAGGTGTAGGAGCATCTGTTGTGCCCCATTCATCTCCGCCATCCTTAGTACGAGCGTAGGACACACGGCTGATTGCCTCTGGATATGTAATCTCAGCAATCTTGTTAGTACCATCGGAAATGATAATCGTACCACCATCGCAATCGAGCTTATCGTTAATCTGGCGATATGCCTCTTGGGTGAACACCTCGAAATGGTCGAAGTTGAGAATTGCAAATCCCTTAGGAGGAAGTGCTCCGTATTTGTCGATAAGACGATGTTTCTTGAGATTGGTAGCATCATCCGTTACATAGAGTCCGCCAAGAGCCACACCCTTGTCTGTTGGGTTATAAAGCTCTACCCATGAACCGAAGTTAGTAGAAGGATCACGATATACATCCACGTTAGCAGCCATTACCTCATTAATAATGACATTCTCGGATGTTGCAACGGCTGGTGCCTCTACTGTAACAGTACAAGCCTTATATGCGCCACCAGCATCAATAGCAGTTGCATAGATAGATGCAGTTCCGACACCTACGCCCGTCACGTTACCATAATTATCCACGGTAGCAACGTTAGTATTGCTTGATGACCATTTTACATTAGGATAAGTGGCATCTTCTGGGGTAACTGAGAATGAAAGGCTCTTTGTTTCCATAGGAATCAAAGACAAAGAAGACGGAGTAATCGCGATATTAGAAACCTTAACCACCTCGCCCCAGTACTCTAACTTCCAGTCGTCAATACAGGTCCAGTCTTCTGTAGCCTGCAGATTCTTACGTATTCCGATCGTCAGCGTACCGTCTTCGCCAACCTCACAATCCAATGTGTTTTTGTAATATCCAGCCTCAAACCAAGCTGCGGCAGCCTCCATATCGTCAGGAATATAGAACTGGTATGATACCCATCCACCGCCATAATCCGTTCTCTTTCCTACACCTGCAACCCTACCACCGTATGGATTCTTCGTCAAACCAGCACATGCAGGCACGATAGGCACATTATAGGAACCGACCTCAGATGAGGCATACAATTGTGCATACTGATTGTCAGAATATTTACCTGAAGCGTACAGCGTATAGTCCTGCTGAGCTGTACCCATACGATAGAAAGCCTTGAGGCTAACGCGATACTTACCAGCCTTCAAGCCTGTAATGGTCTGATAAGTATCATATTTCTTATTGAAATGCTCAGCGTTCTCCATAGGATTAGCGCCACTGAGCCGAGTCCCCTCCCAATAAGAGTAGTTGTTATTGGCATAAGTTGGATTCTTGACATACTTCTCGGTAATGTCAATCCATTGTTGCTGTGCTTTAGCGACCATAGTAAAGCCAAGCACAAAAAATGCAAGTAGAATTCGCTTCATATAGTAATTTTAGGTTTATAGTATTTTTGTTATCTGAGTGCGATTATTGTTCGCATGAAGAAGGACAGCACAAGTCAGCCCACAAGGCTGGCGCACGTTTCTAATCTTCAATGTGCAAAGTTAGTAATTTTTTTTGAATCTGCAAGAGTAAAGCCAGAAAAAAAAGAGGTAAATGCCCAAAGTGCAAAAACTCTGGGTATTAGAGTGATAATTTCATAACAACCACATGTTAAATAACGTTAGTTCGACGAAATCGAAATAAACGCATCTCCGATGCTTAACTGACAATAATTATTCGCTAAGGCTCATCAAGCTAAAGCAAGTTCCCAATCTTACCAATCTTCAACCAATAAAAAAGAGATAAAATTGAAAATTATTGGACTAAAATTGTGAAGATTGGTAATTATTGTCAGTTAAAAACAGCTTGCTGTTTGCCATATAGCCAATTCGTCGAATTCACGTTAAATAGAATCTTGCAATCTTTCATTCTTTCATACTTTCACATTATAAACATAATACCCTAATACCTCTACCCTACTTAGCATCTAAGTCCGTTATACCTCCGCTGTAAAACCGTTGTAAATCCGTTCCAGATCCCATCCCAGCAATGGGAGTTAAATAAGAACTACATAAGAGTCACATAAGAACTACATAAGAGTTACACAAAAGGGGAACTTGCCAAATCCATGAACTATGCTAACAAATGGAATATCCGAATAGATAGAAATTCTTTCATGTTACAGCATAATTGTGTAATCAAAAAATTTTCTGTTACTTTTCTACGTTTTTTCTTCAAAAGATTTGTACAAGTAAGATTAATTGCCTAAATTTGCACTCAGAAACCGATGCCCACAAGCCCCTACCCTCCTAAGCATTCAAGTCCGTTCCACCTCCGTTACAAAACCGCTTCCAAGTCCGTTCTCAGAATTGGGAGGAATAAACAGCAAGAATATTAACTCTAAAACAACAAAAATATGGGATTATTTGATGCTTTCAAGAAAAAAACGCCGTTTGAACCCAAGAGTTTCTTTGCCGACATTGAGAAGAAGGTTTATGTTGCAATGAAAAAAGACATAGAATCTATTTTGAAGATGATTGGGCAAGAAAAATTGTATGCTATGGCATTGGTGACAGACGAGGATTGTGTTTCCCTGTATTTCGCAGCAAATACGCTTGAGAAAGCAAGGGAGAAAGATCTGAAATATGCGGAAATGATGAAAGCACGTCTGAAAGAAGAAGAGATCAAAGCAGTTAAAGACGGTACAAAGAGTTTCGTGAAATGGGTTCCTGATGAATGGGCATATTCCATAGGGAAAAACAGTCCGTTTACCGAAATCAGCAAAATGTTGCTGAAACAGGATGAGCGTAATGCTGAAGAATATGCCAAGAGTAAACCAACGTTCTTTGAATGCCTTACTACTGCTATGAAAAAAATTGCCGAAGAAAATCAAAAACGCGAAGAATTTAGCAACATAACATATTTTATTACGCTATGTGATGGTAACGGAATTGAAGAAATTAAAGATTTTTCAGCAAAACAAATAAACTCACAAGAAGTGTACGAAAGCTTTATGAAACGGAAAGAGAACAAACTCTAACCTTGACCTAATTGAATTAGTATCACACAATGTGTGTACGAAAAAACTCAGGAAATAATATAAGATAGCATAATAAAATAGTTTATGTATTCCATTTATGATGTTTTCTGAAAAAAAATGAATAATTTTGTACACAAAATAAATGGATATATATAGAGCGACATGAAGGTAATGTTTCTTTCACTACTATTCTCGGTGCCTACAACACATACCGACAATGTAATGCAACTCTACGAGGCCAGCACAAAGTATTACGAAAGTCAGAAATACGATAGTGCAGTAATCGTGGGCGAACAGGCATTACCCCTACTTCAACAAAAAGGACTGAAGGCTGAAGAGGCAGAAGAACTGAGTATTCTGTCTGTTTGCTGTATGAGGCAATCCGACTACGATAAGGCTCTGCGATATGCCAAGGCGTGCAATGAACTCGAACGCAAGAACGGTGATGCCGAGCGTATCAGTTCGTCGCTCAACACCATCGGCAGCATCTATTTGGCAGCAAAGCAGCCAAAAGAAGGACTGAAATATCTGCAACAGGCTTTGCAATATGCCGAGCAGACAGGTATCAATTCTCGCATCGCCCTAACCTGTGGTTCTCTATCAGAAACGGAGTTGGCACTTAATCATCCCAACGAGGCTTTACGCTATATTGACAGGGCTATCGAACTGGAACGCAAGGAAGGACGCGAGGCCAAGCTACGCATACGTCTAGCACAGAAAGCTGCCATCCTTGCAGGCATAGGCAGAAGACAGGAGGCTGTGGAGACATTCGACAGCATCATTCCCTACTTCCGCAAAACAGGCAACCACCAGTCTTTGGCTATCTCGCTGAACAAGGCAGGACAAGCCCTGCTCGATATGAGTAACGTCAAAGGCATAAGCACTAAGGAAAAAGAGAATAAGGAACGACGAGCAACCGAGTATTTCCGCGAGTCTGCAAAGCTATGCAGGAACATGGCAAACCCTTATAATGAGATGCAGGCACGTCGTGGACTCTATCAGGCACTTTGGACGCTCAATCCCGATAGTGCCCGTATAGAATTGGAGGCTTTCAATCTGCTTAAAGACTCTCTCTATAATAATGCTTCGGCTGAGACATTGGCACGATATAATGCAGAATTCGGTGTTGACGAGCTACAGGAAGAAAACACGTCTATGCGTCGCTCTCGCTTATTTATAGTTGTTGTTGGTGCTATACTACTCTTGGTAGCGATAGTTTTGGTGATACGCCAACGCAAACTTACAGCCCTGCAACGCAAACGACTGGGCGAGGTTAGTATGACGCTAGACGAGTTGCGACAGCGTTATGAGAATCTGACCGCTACAGACGATAACGGACAGTCTCAAGACATACTATCTGAACAGGACAAGGATTTCCTGACAAAGACGATGAGTACCATAACCGAGCAGTTGGAGGAAAACCGTGTGAACGTGGACGAACTTGCTTCGGCTCTTGCTATGAGTACCTCGCAGTTCCGTCGCCGACTAACAGCCTTGACAGGCGAGACTCCACAGAGTTACATCACCAATATTCGTATGCAGAAAGCTCGTCATTTGCTCGACACACATCAGGAGCTTACGGTATTAGAGGTGGCTCTGCAATGCGGTTACGATGATCAGTCAAGCTTCACTCGTGCCTTTAAGCGTTTCTTTGGAATAACTCCAAGCGAGTATCAGCAAAGAAGCAACTAAACTATAATTTATTACCATGTAACATCGACTTTCGATTATATATCATTTTTAAGAAAAAACGACCTAAAAAGGCGTTGTGGCAGATTCTGCACAAGTTTTGGCAGATTCTGCACAACGCCTTTAGTGTTTTCTGTTGTACCTTTGCACTCGGAAATCAGAGACGTGCGAGGATGCTTCGCACGTTGTCACTCAGAAATAAAGAAAAAGAATATGAAACCTAACGACCACATGAACGCCATCATACACCGCGAGGCACAGCGATACACAGAGGAACAGATGCGAATACTACTCTGTATGCGCGATATGGTGAAAGAAGAAGTGAAGAAAGAGGTCGCAAGGCAAATCAAGATGATTAACAAACAATAATATTCACTATTTTAAAAAATCACATTTATGAAACATTCAATCAAAATCACTCTTATGGCTGTTCTTGCCATGTTCACTTTCAACACAGTTGCTAACGCACAGTTCGGATTGTTGAAGAATGCTGTAAAGGAAGCTGTTCCTGCAAAAAAGAAGACGGTACAGGTTATAGCATACGATGAAAACTACGCATTGAAGAAGAATGAGACTATGCTCACATTCAAAATGCCAGGAACAGACAAGAAAGTAATGGCTATCGTACCAGCAAGCTATACCGTAAAATCATACGAGGCATTTGAAGGTCAGGCATGGGAAGACAAGAAATTCATGGCTCGCGTCAAGGCTGCCATTGAGAAGAAATACCCTACCCCTGATAATGCAAGAAAGGGACAGTTGAAGGCTAAGTTGGCAGAGATAGGAACAAGAGACGATGCTTGGCAATATACTCGCAATAGCCTTGGCAGAATATTGGACCGTTACTTCCGCGTCTATGCAGTTTATGAGTTTGAGGACGGCGAGGTATATCTTACTGAGTTCTATGCTGTACAGAACTACAATGGTTCTGGCTACGACGACAAGATCGTGGTAAACTACTCTTCTCGCTATGGTGATGTAAAGTATTCTATCGAAAAGTGGGAAGCTAAGACAGATATCTTCACCTCAAAGATAAACGGAGGAAATAAGTAATAACGAAAAAAGAGTGTTGAGCAACATACAAACCCAACACTCTTTTTTATTTGGTTATCTGGTTTAAGGTTTTCAGGTCGGACTTGCTTTAGCTTGGTGAGCCTGTAAACAACGCTTATCAACGATGCAGACCTATAACCTTATAACCTCGAACCTATAATCAATTATAATACTCCCTCTTGCCTGCAGCAAGAGTATTCTTCATAAGTGAGCAGATGGTCATAGGACCTACGCCACCAGGAACAGGAGTGATGAATGAGCACTTAGGTGCAACCTCATCGAACTTCACGTCACCATTGAGGCGGAAACCGCTCTTGCGTGTAGCATCAGGCACACGTGTTGTACCAACGTCAACTATAACAGCACCTTCCTTAACCATATCAGCAGTAACGAAGTCTGGCTGTCCGATAGCTGCGATAATGATATCAGCCTCACGACACTCCTTCTTGAGATCCTTAGAGTGAGAGTGACAAACGGTTACGGTAGCGTCACCATACTGCTTCTGCACCATGAGCTGTGACATTGGCTTGCCCACGATGTTAGAGCGACCGAGCACAACACACTTCTTGCCTGATGTCTCGATGCCGTAACGCTTGAGAAGTGTCACGATGCCAAGAGGTGTGGCAGAGATGAAGCAAGGAAGTCCGATTGCCATACGACCAACATTGATTGGGTGGAAACCGTCAACATCCTTACGGTAGTCGATAGCCTCAATGATCTTCTGCTCATTGATATGCTTTGGCAAAGGAAGCTGTACGATGAAGCCGTCAACATCAGGATCGTTGTTGAGCTTGTCAACACACTGAAGGAGTTCTTCCTCAGTGATGTTGTCCTCATAGCGAATCAATGTTGACTTGAATCCACAAGCCTCGCACGCGAGAACCTTATTCTTAACGTAAGTCTCAGAGCCACCATCGTGACCAACGAGAACAGCAGCGAGATGTGGCTGCTTACCACCACCTGCAACAATCTGCTTTACTTCTTCTGCAATCTCAGCCTTGATAGCTGCTGCGGTTGCTTTTCCGTCGATTAATGTCATGTTTATTTACTATTTAACTATTTACAATGTACAATTTATTTACTATTTGAATTGATGTACTATTTATTCCAATCTATGACGGAATGCGTGAAATAGTAAATAGTAAATCGTCAAATAGTAAATAAAAAATTAGTGTTGCTGCTTCATCATCTTAGCCATCTGAGCCATTTTTGCAGGACCCATACCGCTAACCATCTTCATCATCTTACGAGTCTGGTCGAACTGCTTGATGAGCTTGTTTACCTCCTGTACGTTGGTACCTGAGCCCTTGGCAATACGGTTACGGCGAGACTGGTTAAGAATCTCTGGATGCTGACGCTCCTTTGGAGTCATAGAATAGATGATAGCCTCGATGTTCTTGAATGGATCATCACCAATCTCAACATCCTTGATAGCCTTGCCAACACCAGGAATCATCGCTGCGAGATCCTTGATGTTACCCATCTTCTTGATCTGCTGAATCTGTCCGAGGAAGTCGTTGAAGTCGAACTGATTCTTACGAATCTTCTTCTCAAGTTTCTTAGCCTCCTCAAGGTCGAACTGCTCCTGAGCACGCTCAACGAGTGACACAACGTCACCCATGCCGAGGATACGGTCAGCCATACGCTCTGGGTGGAAGACATCGAGAGCCTCCATCTTCTCACCAGTACCGATGAACTTGATTGGCTTTGTTACGACGCTACGGATTGAGAGGGCAGCACCACCGCGGGTATCACCATCGAGCTTGGTGAGGATAACACCGTCAATCTCAAGACGCTCATTGAACTCCTTGGCTGTATTGACAGCATCCTGACCTGTCATGGCATCGACAACGAGAAGTGTCTCGTCTGGATTAACGGCAGCCTTGATGTCCTGAATCTGCTGCATCAGTTCCTCGTCAATAGACTGACGGCCGGCAGTATCGACGATTACCACATCATAACCTTCTGCCTTTGCCTGCTGTATGGCATTCTTAGCAACAGCTATAGGGTCCTTGGCACCTTCCTCAATATGAATAGCCACCTGAACCTGCTCAGCAAGAACACGCAACTGCTCCATAGCAGCCGGACGGAATGTATCACAAGCAGCAAGAAGTGGCTTGCGGTTCATCTTGTTCTTGAGCATGAGGGCGAGCTTACCAGACATAGTTGTCTTACCCGCACCGTTTAGACCTGCCATAAGGATTACGGCAGGCTTCTGCTGCAACTTGAGTTCGGTAGCCTGGCCACCCATGAGTTCGGTAAGCTCATCATGAACGAGCTTAACCATGAGCTGTCCTGGCTTGATGGCTGTGAGTACGTTCATACCCAGAGCCTTCTTCTTCACAGAATCTGTGAAAGTCTTTGCCACCTTATAGTTTACATCGGCATCAAGGAGCGCACGACGAACATCCTTGAGAGTCTCTGCTACATTGATTTCGGTGATCTTACCTTCACCCTTAAGTATCTTGAACGAGCGTTCAAGTCTTTCTGATAGATTTTCAAACATAAAAAAAAGACCAAACACGGCCTCTCCCCCCGCCCTCCCCCGTAGGGAGGGAGCCGGAAGGCAAAAGGCGTATCAATTATAAATTATTAATTATCAATTAGCCCACATAGGCTCTCCGGCTCCCTCCCTACGGGGGAGGGCGGGGGGAGAGGCCACTATTCTGCTATGTCAACCTTTATCTTCAACTCCTCCAACTGCTTTGGATCAAGGTAGCCTGGAGCATCGAGCATTACGTCACGACCAGAGTTGTTCTTAGGGAATGCGATACAGTCACGGATAGAATCAAGACCTGCGAAGAGACTTACGAAACGATCGAGACCATATGCGAGACCACCATGAGGAGGTGCACCGAACTTGAAGGCGTTCATGAGGAAGCCGAACTTTGCCTGTGCCTGTTCTGGTGTGAAACCGAGAATCTCGAATATCTTCTGCTGAAGCTTTGCATCGTGGATGCGGATTGAACCACCGCCAACCTCAACACCATTGATAACCATATCGTATGCGTTAGCACGAACACTTGCTGGATCAGTATCGAGAAGAGGAATGTCCTCTGGCTTTGGTGATGTGAATGGGTGGTGCATTGCCATGAGACGCTGCTCCTCGTCACTCCACTCATACATTGGGAAGTCGATAACCCAGAGACAGGAGAAGTTGAACTTGTCACGGAGTCCCATACGTGTACCCATCTCAAGACGAAGCTCGCAAAGCTGCTTACGAACCTTCATTGCATCGTCACCAGAAAGGATGAGAATGAGATCGCCTGCCTTTGCCTGCATCTTGTCCTTGAGCACCTGAAGAGCAGCCTGATCATAGAATTTGTCAACGCTTGACTTCACGCTACCATCTTCCTGAACGCGAGCATATACAAGGCCCTTTGCACCAACCTGTGGACGCTTAACAAAATCAGTAAGTTGGTCAAGCTGCTTACGGGTAAGAACAGCCTGTCCCTCACAGCATATACCACCGATGTATGCTGCATCATCAAATACAGCGAAGCCAGCAGGGAAGATGCTTGGAACGATCTCCTTTGAAGCGTTATCAATCTGTGTTGTCTTCAACTCCACAAACTTCATGCCGAAACGTGTATCAGGCTTGTCAGAACCATAATACTTCATAGCATCTGCCCATGTCATACGTGGGAGAGTAGGGATATCAATATTGAGGATTGTCTTGAAGAGGTGACGGCTCATGCCCTCAAACATCTGGAGAATATCCTCCTGCTCTACGAATGACATTTCACAGTCAATCTGTGTGAACTCAGGCTGACGGTCAGCACGGAGGTCCTCATCACGGAAACACTTACAGATCTGGAAGTAGCGGTCGATACCTGCCACCATAGAGAGTTGCTTCAATGTCTGAGGAGATTGAGGGAGAGCATAGAACTGTCCAGGGTTCATACGTGAAGGAACAACGAAGTCACGAGCACCCTCTGGAGTTGAGTTTACGAGAATTGGAGTCTCAATCTCAAGGAATCCCTGCTGATCGAGATAGCGACGAACCTCAAATGCGAACTTATGACGAAGCTCAAGGTTCTTGCGAACACAAGAACGGCGGAGGTCGAGATAACGATACTTCATGCGGATATCATCACCGCCATCGCTCTCGTCCTCGATTGTGAATGGAGGAACATCTGATGTATTAAGGATATTGAGCTCACTAACGATGATCTCAATATCACCTGTTGGGATATTCTTATTCTTTGAATAGCGTTCAGCAACAACACCTGTTGCCTGAATTACAAACTCACGTCCGAGTTTGCCTGCCTTCTGACGCAGATCCTCAGCAGCATCCTCATTGAATGCAAGCTGTGTGATACCATAACGGTCACGAAGATCTACAAAGGTAAGTGCGCCAAGGTTATGCACACTCTGTACCCATCCTGCGAGAGTAACTGTCTCGCCAACATTGGAGATACGAAGTTCTCCACAAGTTTTTGTTCTGTACATCTTTATATAAGCCTAATCAAGCCATCCCAAAGGAAAGATGTTTTATAACAAACATCCTTTATGGGGCTTGTATTATTATTGTTGTTATTTTTTGAATCTTCTAAAAAACAAATCCCGATAGCAGATAATACTATCTAAACTCTCCCTTCCTTTTGGGAAGGGCTGGGGTTAGGCTTCTTACAGCTCCACTACCCCATATTCTGCAAGCTGCTTTACGAGAGTCTCAACGTCCTTACGGGCTGTCTCGAAATCAACTTCATACTCTTCTGTTACAGCCTTTGCAACATCATCAATGGTGTCTTTTCCTGCAAGCATCTGATTCCAGATGAATACAGATGTCTCGTTGAATGCTATAACGTGTGAGAAATCAATATTCTTCTCACCCATTGCAACCATCATATATTCGCCACAAACAGAGCGAACTTCAAATCCTTCGTTTATTTTCATAAGCAAAATAGAGCCCCTCACCTGCCCTATGGGCATCCTCTCCCCAAGGGGCGAGGAAATAGTTAGCTTTTATCGCTATGAGGGAATATTAATTGTTATTTATTTTTTTATTGTAGATACTAATTTCTCCCTCGCCCCTTAGGGAGAGGATGTCACAAAGTGACGGGTGAGGGGCTTCTATACCAACCCATTCCTAACCTTCATCGGAAGTCTTCTCCACACTGCGAGAATCCATCGTCTTGCAGGTCTCACCTTCATCCAAACCTTTGAGTAACGTTGGAATTTCTTACCAGATACATAGTCAGGTGTCTTACTA
Source organism: uncultured Prevotellaceae bacterium (assembly GCA_946411565.1). Classification (GTDB taxonomy): domain Bacteria; phylum Bacteroidota; class Bacteroidia; order Bacteroidales; family Bacteroidaceae; genus Prevotella. The sequence goes on from CAMKEM010000027.1 coordinate 20,937, forward strand.
CCTTTACGCAGGAAAGCCTTGACGAAAACCTTGACATCCTCATGCCTAATTATAGGGTCAGGTCTAAGATTACCGTCACCAAGCATCTGCACGTGCGTTTTGTTGAGACGGAAGATGCGATGAAGGGCATAATGTCCGGGCGATAGTTCAGCAAGGACAATATCGCCAACCTTCAAAGGACGGTCTATCTTCGTGAGAATCGCAAGATCACGACCATCCTCAAGGAACGGACGCATACTATACCCACGAAGAGGTATCGTCACATCGTGCCCCTCATTTGCCAATGCTATTACCTCAGGAAGGAATTCCGCATTGTTCAAATATTTAACATTTTCTTCCAAAGCAAAAACACAGCCCCTCACCTGCCCTATGGGCATCCTCTCCCCAAAGGGCGAGGAAATAGTTAGCTTTTATCGCTATGAGGGAATATTAATTGTTATTTATTTTTATTTTAGATACTAATTTTCCCCTCGCCCCTTGGGGAGAGAGTGTCACGTAGTGACGGGTGAGGGGCTATTAGCTTCCCTTCATCCCTGTCGAAGCAACCACAGCAGAGTCCTTATCAGGAAGGCAATGCAGGTTATACACAGGAATTGTTTCAATCACTTTTGTCACCGTATCGCCATTGCAGCGATATATACGCTCATCCCACTTCATCGTAGAGCAAGCAGGGAGAAGGGTTATAAAAGCATCTATCGGGCGCAATCGCTCAAGACTATTGCTTTGAGCACGCTTTATCAATGCAATACCACCAAGCGGTGCCTTGATATTACGATAACAAGGAGTCTTTCCACTCCAAGGACTACCATATATATATGCCTTACCATCAATGACACGCACAACAGGATTATCATCATTCATAAGGTCAGAACCAGGAATAAATCTCAGCCAGTTACTAACCTGAGTGCTCTTACCCGTACCACTCTTTGCAGTAAAGGCATACCCGACTCCATCATTTCTTACAAGTGAGGCATGAATGAGACAAGTTCCAAGAGGAGCCGTTGCAAAGGCATAGCACAACATAATGACAGAGTTGAGTCCGTAGGCACGCATTCCAAAGCTACCTCTCAAAGCGCAATGACATACATGGAAGTCCTCATCTGTTATTAGTAATGCGACCTCATGCCCATCAATATCGCGGATAATAAACTGATATCCAGCTTTCTGTTTCTGACCATCAATCTCCTTTTCTATACGGAAAACCTTGGTCATACCATTACCCGTATCAACATCACGGATAAGATAACGTTCATTCTTATTTACAGGGCGCAAAGAATCATCAACGGTGATATCCAATAAAACGTCAGAGCCGTCATCATCAGTCTGGAAAGAGACAAACGACGACAGCATACTCGCATCTTGATAGTCATCAAGGAAGCTGACACGCACCCTATGTTCGGCTATTACATATAGCATCAATGACCTCCCTTGCCACCAGGACGTGGTCCTTTTGGCGCTCCCTTAGGAGGTTCCGGTTTACCCTTTACTTCTTCAGCAGGCAGATTCACCTCTTCTGATTCCGTATATGTCACAGGATTATATGCAAAATCGTGAGTATATTTCACCACGAAATTCTTCTTCTGATACTTCTGACGCATCTTGGAATATTTCTTCTCAAGTTTGCTACGTTTCTGATTATAGCATGTAACAGCAGTTACGTTGCCACCAGAAACCGACTTGAAGTACTTCTGCAACTGACCAGAATATGAATTGCGAGCATAGAGGAATCCAGAACCACGCTCCACAGAGGTATTCTGCACCTGTTTGATATCCGTGAAATATACTGTCGAATCCAAAGCAGAGAAGCAAATACCAAACATATACATATCCTTAGCAGGAACATATCGCTGATACTTCTGAGCATACATACTGGTACAAATGCCAACCAGCATCAAAAATACGAATAATTTTATTTTTGTCATTTGTGATTTATATACAAACTCCAGCCCCTCACCTGCCCTATTGGCATCCTCTCCCCAATGGGCGAGGAAGAAATTATCTTTTCCCGTTAAAAGCTTTCGTTATTGAAATTTCTTTCCTTGTATGAGTAGAGTGTTAAGCTTTCCTCAAAGGCTTCCTGAGTTTCCGTTCCGCCTTCTTCCTTATCTGCCTTACACGCTCACGCTTCAAGCCCATCTCGTCAGCAATCTCAAACATTGTGAGAGCATCCGTACCAAGACCATAATAAAGAATGATGACCTTACGCTCGCGTTCATTCAGACAACTGAGACTTCCTACAAGTTCCGCGCCTACAGAAGAAAGAGCCACCTCATCATGGATGTTTCGGTTTGTCTTTGCAACAACCATATCCACACGCGAATTGGTAAAGCCAACCGAAGCAGGAGCATCATGAATTATATTACCTTGCTGATCAATGGCACGCTCTATTGCTTTACGGATATCCCATACGGCATACTGCACGAATCGAATTCCCTTCTCAGGCTTCCATTTGCCAGCAGCAAGCATCAAGGCAAGATTTCCCTCACTAACGAGATCATCAAGCGAGAGACCTCTATCCTGATACTGACGAGCAATACTCACCACAAATCCAAGATTTGCAGTGACCAGCCTATCGAGGGCATGTTGATCACCCTGAGCTATACGCTCACCAAGCAATCGCTCTTCCTCATCAGTAAGGCGAAGTTTATTATCGTGACTTGTAGTCATTGAACTTTTTCTTTTTTGACCAAAAATCGCAGTCTTCCGCGAATTTCGGTACAAAATTAATACATTTTCATCAAAAAGCATAAGTCTGCGTATTAAAAATACAAAAAACGTGGATAATTTATTTGAGATATCCGTTTTTCTTTGTAATTTTGCATACGATTAATCACCCCTAACACCTATTTTGTATAGAATGAAGAAAATTATCATCCCATTTCTCATCCTTGTTTTACCGTTGATTGCGTCTGCAGGGACAAAGGGAGAATTCAACATGCCGGCTGTGGCTCGTCCTGCAATTCCGGCAAACATAGTCAAGCTAACAGACTTTGGAGCTAAGGGCGATGGCACGGAACTCTGCACGGAGGCATTCGCAAAGGCGATGAAAGCTCTCTCCGCTAAGGGTGGTGGAATACTTGAGGTTCCTGCTGGCATCTGGCTCACAGGTCCTATACAGTTTGAAAACAACATAGAACTTCGTACATCCGTTGGTACGCTTGTTCTGTTCACCGACGACATAGACGCTTATCCAGAGGTTGAGTCTCTCTTTGAAGGCAACACCACGAAGCGTCGTATGTCTCCTCTTTATGCGTATGGAAAGGAGAATATAGCCATTACAGGTCACGGCACATTCGATGGCAATGGTCAGGCTTGGCGACCTGTGAAGAAAGGAAAGCTCACCGAAAGCCAGTGGAAGAAATTGGTTGCAAGTGGCGGTTCCGTAGAAAAGAACATCTGGTATCCAGAACTGAGGGAACGCGTAACAACACGTCCTGTACTTCTGGATTTCATGTATTGCAAGAAAGTGCTTCTGCAAGATGCCACCTTTAGCAACTCACCTGCATGGAACGTACACCCATGCGTCTGTGAAGATGTTACCATAGAGCGCGTAAACATCAAGAATCCGTGGTTTGCCCAAAATGGTGACGGTCTCGACCTTGAATCTTGCACCCGTGCACAGATTCTCGACACCACTTTCGATGTGGGCGATGATGCAATCTGCATAAAGTCGGGTAAGGATGCTGAAGGACGCAAGCTCGGAAAGCCTTGCCAACAGGTAATAATCAGCGGTTGCACGGTACTCCACGGTCATGGTGGATTCGTCATAGGCTCTGAAATGTCAGGAGGTGCAAATGATATCCGCATCACAAATTGCGTATTCAATGGTACAGATACAGGCATTCGCTTCAAATCAACACGCGGTCGTGGCGGACTCGTCAGGAACATTTTCCTTGACAATATCCGTATGCTCAACATCGCTGGTGATGCCTTCACATTCAGCCTCTACTATGCCAATAAACCTGTTGGTGGCAAGGCAGACAAGACCACATCCGCAGAAGATGCTGTACCTCCTGTTACCGAGGAAACACCATGTTTCAAGGACATATTCCTCGACAACATCATCTGTCAGGGTGCCGACCGTGCAATATACTTCAACGGTCTGCCAGAGATGCCTATCCAGAACGTCGTGATTGAAAACTCTCTTTTCATTGCCAAGAAGGGTGCAGATATCAACTACGCAGAGGATATCGACCTCTCAACCACAACTATCAAGGTTGAAACGGGCGAGACGTTAGTAGAATCACATACAAAAGACATAAAAAGACCTACCCCAGCCCTACCATAAACATGGAGGGAAGTGAATAGAAATATTCGCTACAAAAGATTGGTCTTTCTTAATAAGATAGTAATTTATAAAAATTGTAAATAAAAAAATCCCTCCCTCTACAGGATAAATACATACTACTCTCCTCCATTTATCGGAGGAGCAAGGGGGAAGGGGCTGATATTAGATTATGAAAAAAATCCTTACTACATGCCTTTTGGCTTGTGCCACCCTTACAGGAGCATACGCCTCAAAAGCCATTACAACGCCATTCCAAGTAACCTTGCAGGATGGCACAACCGTCATGGCACAGATTCATGGTGACGAGCACTTCAACTTCTACACCACCACGTCAGGAGATCTCCTAATCTTCGAGAACAACAAGTGGCGTATGGCAACAGAAGCCGACAAGGCACAAATGACTGCAAGGCAGAACCAAAGCGTAACGACAAGAAGCAAAGCCAACGAGAAGATCACGGCAACACATCCTTTCCCACACACAGGCACCCCAAAGGCCCTTGTATTAATGGTGGATTTCGCTAACCAGAAATTCACATACACCAAGGATGACATCGACAAGCTTCTGAACGGAACAGAGTATGACTCTACATCCAAATATCGAAGCTACGGCTCTGCTGCACAGTATTTCGACGATTGCAGTAACGGCAAGTTCCGTCCTAAGTTCGATGTAGCAGGTCCTTTCCACCTCTCAAAGAACTATGAGGTTTATGGTCAAGGTGACGATAACGTCCAGGCACTTCTTTCTGATGCCTGCAAGCTTGCAAACGGAAGCGTAAACTTTGCCGACTATGATTCCGACAACGACGGATATGTGGATCTCGTTTATATCATCTACGCTGGATATAGTGCCCAGTGGGGTGAGGCAAAGAATCCTAACGCCATCTGGCCAAAGTCTGGCTATGGCAATTACGGAACATACGACGGCAAAAAAGTATATCGCTATGGCGTAAATAACGAGCTTGCCTTCTATCCAGACGTATGGAAGGATATGAAGGAGGATCAGGCTACCTTCAAGCCATATCTCACAGGTATCGGAGTATTCGCTCACGAGATGAGCCACACCATGGGACTTCCCGACTTCTACCCTACCGTCACTTGGCAGGATATCTCCAAATACGACAACCAGAGCATGGAAGAGTGGGATCTTATGGATGGTGGCGAGAACACATCCAATGGTTTCTACCCTACCCCATACACAGCATGGGAACGTGAGTTGATGGGATGGACGGATAAGATGGAAACCCTCTCAAGCGCAAAGAACGTAACACTCACATCTCTTGCAAGTGGTGGTAAGGGATTGCGCGTAATGAACGACAGCGATCCTTCTGGCAACGAATACTACATCCTTGAAAGCATTCAGAAGAAGGGATGGTATGCAAAGATGCCTGGAAGCGGAATGCTTGTCACTCACGTCAACTACGACGTTAATTCTTTCGCTAACTTCAGCGGACCAAACAATACTGCTGGCTCTCCACGCATCACAGTTCTGCCTGCCAATGGAACCATATACTCATCATACCATTTCAAGGATGGCATTGCCGACCAGTATGTCATGAGTCAGACTGACGTAAGAAACAACTGGAAGGGCAACACATATCCTGGTACCGAAAAGGTGACATCAATAACCGACTGGAAGACTTTTAACAAGAAAGCCATGTCAAAAGATATCACCTACATTGAGCAGCAATCCAACGGTGACATCACATTCGCATTCATGGGTGGTGTTCCAGTACTTTCATTCTCAAAGGCAGAAGTCACAACCGACGGCAAAAGTGCCCTTACCAATGCCCTCAACATCAAGTACCCATGGAGCGACGGCAAGACAACCTACAAGAGTAGCAACACAGCCATTGCCACCGTTGATGCCAATGGCAACGTAAAAGGCGTTGATGACGGTACTGTCACCATTACCGCCACATACACATACAATGGCGGCAAATCTACCCAAACTGCCACTTATAAGGTTACTGTCGCATTCCCTGTCCCTGTCCTTGCATTCACCAAGAGCGAGATAAAGACAGATGCAACAACCGTGACAAATGCCCTCAAGATTACTAATGCGTATGACGACGGCAAAACGACCTACAAGAGCAGCAACACAGCAGTTGCTACCGTTGATGCCAACGGCAATGTAAAGGGTGTTGCCAACGGTACAGCTACCATTACGGCTACCTATACCTACCGTAACAGCAAGAAGACCGTAACTGCGACTTATAAAGTCACCGTGTCTATTCCATCTATCACATTGGCGAACGCCAACATTAGCACCGACGGAAAGACAACCATCACCAACCCTGTCACTATCAAGAACGAGTGGGCTGACGGCAAGATAACCTATAAGAGCAGCAACACCAATGTTGCTACCGTCGATAGCAAGGGCGTTGTCACCGCAAAAGGTAACGGTACCGCAAACATCACGGTTACATACACCTATAACAACGGCAAGACAATTTCCAAGTCTTTCACCGTCACCGTTGAAATACCAACAGATATCGCAGAGGTAACAGCTAACACCCAACAGCTAACACCTGCCAACATCTATACTCTCGACGGTCGATATGTAGGAACATCAAAGGAAAATCTCCCAAGCGGAATCTACATTCAAAACGGAAAGAAGTTTACAAAATAGATGGCCTCTCCCCCCGCCCTCCCCCGTAGGGAGGGAGCCGGAAGGCAATTACAATATAATTCAAGAGCATTCTCCAAGTGAGGATGCTCTTTTTCGTGAGAATATTTGGAGAAATCAGATATTTTAATTATTTTTGCACACAAGAAAGTATTAAACACTATATATTAACCACTTAAACATTATATAACAAGAAACAGAAAGTACATTATTAGAATAAACTCAGACGAGCGGTAACGCTTTCCCCATGCTGATGATAGTCTCAGACAATCTCAGCAAATAGCAAATCACTTATTTATTAACTTGGGTGAGCAACTACCGATTCTCTCGACATAAATATACATAGAGCTTTTAGCTCTTGTTCTCTAACTTCTGAATACGGCCAATTTTCAAAACAACGAGAACAAGTAAGCGAAGAGTTCCGTGTCCGTTTAGGGCATGGGCTTTTCCGTAAACTTGTCAGTTGTGAAGGTTGCTTGGCCGTAACCTAGAAGTTAGGACGAGACTATCGGAAAGTCTGCGCCCTTTTTATATTTCCAATTTATATGATAGTAAAACCTGCTGATATGAACAGGGCATATCTAAAACATTTCACTTTTCAGGCTTCTCGCTATGAGGAATACGTAGATGGAGTTTGTCTTTCAAAAGGGAATTGTAATACAATTGTTGTCTCAAAACCTATCAGTCATGATTGTGTTGCTTTTAATCTTGTAAACGAAGTTCCTGTGAAAATCTGGGATCATTTTGAACTTCCTGTTTTGGGGTATGCTGGAGGAGATGTATTAAAGGACAGAATACAATATGGAAGATTGAACACCTTAAAATGGCATGATCCAACGGAGCCAATCGTGTGTAATATTTTCAATAATATGACGTGTATTCGTTTTGCGACATTGTCACCATTGCGAATTGTTGAGTTTTACGGTGAGTTTACTGACATTCAAAATAATAGCAGAACAATTAATAACAATAAGGCAGAAGGAGTAAATATGGGACGTCAGTGTCCATGGAGTAAAGAAGAACTTCTGAAACTTTATAGAAAGGTAGATGCCTACGCTAAGACTCTATACATTTTGCTTTGTAAACAAGGAGATTCTGATGCAGGAGAAGCATTAGCTTCTTATAATTTGTTCAAACTTCCTGTTGTGTATGTTTTTATACATTATCACTATGGCAAGTTTGAGGACTTAGGAATGAGCAATAATGATATATCGGCATATATTGGTTTGTTCATGCTTGATACGAGAAATTTTGTTGAAAATTTTCTTGAAGGTATGCGTGAGCAGAATGTGTTTTATTATGACCGTAGGAATGAGATCGCACCAAAACTCATTGAGGTTTGTGAAGAGGTTCTTTATATTATAAATCATTAATTCAAATAAACATTATGGAAGATAGACCTTTTTTATTGATAATTGCAATATTTATTGCAATGTTAATTGGAGTGTGGGGCTCACATCGTAAAATTGGATTCTGGTGGGCATTCGGAATTTCTTTGGTTAATGCTCTCATCGGAATAATTGTTGTTGCATGTTCAAAGAAACTAACAGAAGAAGAAAAGGAGGCCAAGAAATGAAAAAAGCTGGTTATATCTTCATTATTTTGGGGTGCATCAGTTTTGTACAACAAGCATTCTTCTTACATCATGCTGTTGCTGGTTCTTGCACTATTATTGCCATTGGACTTGGACTGCTTTATTTTGGCAAGCAAAAAGAAAAAAAGAAGTAATTTTTAATGAAAGCCGACATTTCGAGTAATATAGCGGTCGAGAATCTTTAGAAAAACTTTTTGCATCAATATTTACACTCAATACCATATAGAATCCAATCTACACCACTATAGCATATTGTAGTGGTGTAGAGTTAAAATTAACTCCCAAAAGAGAAATAATAAAGTTTACTTGTGTATTTTGTCTTTTTACGCTTACCTTTGCAATGTCATTGATAAAAATTTATAATGAAAAGAAAAATATTTATATTGGGGCTTATAATAAGCCTAATATTGAGTTGGTGTTCTTGCACTAATAATAGGAAACTCTCAAAGTATGAACAAACATTCTTTGGAGATAGTGTTGCGGTATTTGTACTTAATAACCCTCAAAATGGTTATCACATATCCATAATTCATAATAAACAATTGAATCTAATACATTTTGAAAGAGGAGATTCAATCAGTCAATACTGTGCAATCCATGAATTGCCCAAAGAACTCAGAAAATATGAAGAAGACTCTATTGGCGTGTTTTATGTAGATGTGGACTTCCCAGTTCTTAAAATAGACACCTTGGGTGGTTCAAAAGACAGTCTTGATATGTTCTTTATGGACATGGACTTTGACGATGAAGAAGAATTTGTAGTTAAACACAATGGGTACAACCGCTGGTACTATGCATGTTTTGATATGGTGAAAGGTAATACGAAAGACTTATGTCCCGGCATACTTGCACCAAACAATGAACCTCCATATAACAATATCGTTTCTGGTAAGATAGAACCATCATATACAGTATTCGATTACAACAAGAAAACAATCTATATATATGAAACCGTGGGATGCATGACATTACATGAAACATGGGCAAAATTTTTTGAACGAAATAAATATGGTTCTGGAGGTAATGTGAAGGTTTACAAAAAGGTGAATCATGATTTTATTGGTGGAAAAGAGTATATCGAAACTTACAAGTTAATAAACGATAGTTTAAAACTGGTAAAGTAAACTTGGCAAACTCAAAGAAGTTTTTTGCGTTCAACTCTGCACTCTACACCAAACAGCATATAATCTGTTGAGATACAGTATATTTCTGCGGTGTAGAGTTGGACATAACTTTACACCAACTCTACATCTATACACCTTTCATAAACAAAGATGATGTAAAGGGTGTATAGTTGGTGTAGGGTTAAAATCAACTCTGCATCGTTGTAACTTTTTTGTGAATCATGCGCTTATATAGTCTCTGATGTAGAGTGTAGAGTAAAATGCTGATTAGCTTTATAGTTGACCACAGATTTTAATGATTACATAAATAATAACCCTCCTGTACAAGGGGAATATAGAAATGGTTAAGAAAATCTGTTTGATCCGTGATATCTGTGGTTGTTTTAACTCTGAAAAAAAAATTTTCACATAACTCGTCAACTCGTCACCCTCAACGCTGCAAGTTATTGTGACTCTTTATGTTACAGCGGTGATTCATTTGAAAGCACTCGTCACCCACTCATCACCCAAATCTTTGTATCTTATTGAGAATGTGAAACTTGCAAGGTTCATTCACTCGTCACCCACTCGTCACTTTTTTAGGGCGACGAGTGAAATATCTCCACAAACAACTCTATATCAAGCAAATACGAGCGCAAGGGTGATGAGTGGGTGACGAGTACTTTAAAATAAATCACCGCTGCAACTCTCTGAAACAGAAAGTCTTATAACGCTACGGGTGACGAGTTGCAGAGTTGTATAAAAATTCTTTTTTATTACTGTCCGCTAAACAACTATATCTTGCATAATATCAAAAGATTTATGCTGGACAAGCCCTGTTTTTATCAAGAATTTGAGAATGAGAGAAGGCTGGTGCAGTATTGAGAATTAATGAGAAAGAGAGAGATTTGCTACTTGCGTAGCATTAGAAAAAAGCGTGATTGTCTGGAGCGTAAGCGACATTTCTCTAATTTCTTCCCTATGGTCAGAGGGTCTTCGACAAATCTCTCATTAATTCAAAAAAAGAAATTCTCAAAATCTCTAATTCTTGACAATATTTTTAGCGGACAGTAATAATTCTTTTTTCCGTTTTCATTCGCTGCAAGTCCCAAGTAACTCCTATGCAAGTCCCTTGTAAGTCCCATTTTTTGCCTATTCTAAGGAACGGACTTACAACGGACTCATAACGGACTTAGAGCGAAGGCAGAGCGGAGGATGAACGAAGGTGCATAAAAAGAGAATACCGCCTATGGATATTCCATAAGCGGTATTCATTTGTGTAGAATCTTACCTAATCCTTATATAAGGGTTTAAGTGAATATTTTAGTTGTTCTCTGGACGGAGCTTACGAACTGTCTCAGCAGTACGCCACATCTCTGAGTTGTGGAGAGCTGCAAGTTCCTTCTCGAGGCCTTCACGATAGTCAGGCTTAGAGTTAGCGTCGATAGAGATCTGTGCCTCGTTACCAGACTTAACAGACTCGTAAAGCTTCTGAACTACTGGCTTGCAAGCGTCGTGGAAAGGACCCATCCAGTCGAGAGCACCACGCTGAGCGGTTGTAGAACAGTTAGCATACATCCAGTCCATACCCTTCTGTGCGAAGAGAGGCATGAGTGACTGTGTGAGCTCCTCAACAGTCTCGTTGAATGCCTCAGATGGAGTGTGACCGTTCTCACGGAGAACCTCGTACTGAGCAAGGAGGAGACCCTGAATAGCACCCATGAGTGAGCCACGCTCACCTGTGAGGTCAGAAGTAGCCTCGCGCTGGAATGTTGTCTCGAACAAGTAACCTGAACCGATACCGATACCGAGAGCAAGTGTACGATCGAGAGCACGACCAGTTGCATCGTTGTAAACTGCGTATGAAGAGTTCAGACCGCGACCCTCGAGGAACATAGTACGGAGTGATGTACCAGAACCCTTAGGAGCAACCATGATAACGTCGATATCCTTAGAAGGAACGCAACCTGTGCGGTCAGACCATGTGATAGCGAAACCGTGTGAGAAGTAAAGAGCCTTACCAGGAGTGAGGTACTTCTGGAGAGTTGGCCATACAGACATTACTGCAGCATCAGAAAGAAGACACATAACGATAGTACCCTTCTCTGCAGCCTCCTCAATAGAGAAGAGGGTCTCGCCTGATACCCAACCGTCATTCTTAGCCTTCTCGAAGGTCTTGCCCTGACGCTGACCAACGATTACGTTGAAACCATTGTCACGAAGGTTACAAGCCTGTCCAGGACCCTGAACGCCATAACCGATGACAGCAATAGTCTCATCCTTGAGAATCTCACGAGCCTTCTCAAGTGGGAATTCCTCACGTGTCATTACCTCTTCGATAACGCCACCAAAATTCATTTTTGCCATTTTTAATACTAATTTTTATAAAACTGTTATAAATAACTTTATTCTTCTTTGACTAAAGGCTAAGGTCTAAAGGCTAAAGTCTTTTGCCTTTTGTCTTTCGCCTTTTTACTCAAGCGACTGCAAAGATACTAAATATTTCTGAATGATGCAAGAAAACACGCATATATTATACAATTCATAACAAATTGTCAGTTATATCGTCACTTTTCTTTTATTCTGAAAGTATTTAGTTCTTTCTAAATTCCATTTTTAACCTACTCAGCTCCACTTCCTCGTTTTCCTCCTGTCGAGCAAAACGGAAATAGTGGTTCAGTTCATCTTCTTGCAGATGATAGATTCTGAGAGTCTCGTTCCAATGCCCTTCCGCCACATAAGCTATCTCCACACGCTTTATGTCGTGATTACGCAGATAATCGAGAGGGAAGGTATTCATCACATGATCTAGATAGCGAACGGAATTGAGATGCCCATTAACATCAAGATCTGAATATTCCACCTTAAATTCCGTATAGTCGGTCATCTCAGGTGTCTTCACACGAGAGACATCCGTAATCGGGCATTCCTTCTCCTTATGGATAAAATTAACGATAGCCCCGTCATTGACCTGGAAGATGTTCTGAGGCTCACGGGTGACGGTATCAATCATCGCCCAGACACTCTTGGCATATCCATACACCTTCTTGCCGTCCTCTGAGAGTATCTCCCAGTTACGCTTGGTGAAATACTTCATAGCATTCTCTACCCACGTAGTGATTGTGATATGGTCATGCTCACGAGGCATATCCTCAAGTTCGACGGCAAGACGCGATAGAACCCATGTCTTGTTCATCGTATTGAGATACGACATCCCGAAATGTCGGTTTGTGGAATGCACGTCAGCAGCATTGAGCAAATCGTTTCCGAGATGCCCAAGGCACAACTGATGCTTGAAGTCGCAATGGAAAGCGTCGGTGGCGATGTGGAGAGTCTCTAACTTATCCATACATATTAAAACTACAGCCCCTCACCTGCCCTATGGGCATCCTCTCCCCAAGGGGCGAGGAAAAAGTCACCTTTTATCGCTTATAAACGATTATTACTATCCCTCGCCCCATGGGGAGAGGGTGTCACATAGTGACGGGTGAGGGGCTCTTTTACTAACTTGCCATTTCTTCTTCCTTTCTCTGTGCGATATACTGATCAAGTCTCTCGATGCAAGACCTTGTGATAGCAATACGACCAGAGCGAACGAACTGAAGAACACAACCTAAATCGTTGAGCTGATTGAAGTTATCAAGCACATCGCTTGAGATACCTGTTTTCTCAACAATAGTATAGGTTGGGTTTACCTCAACGATACGAGCATCATGACGACGAACTATGCGGCTAATCTCCTGATTGGCAAGTACCATTGGAGTTGAGAGTTTCAAGAGTGATGTCTCAAGAATGAAAATCTCATCATCAGCAAAGCAATTAGCCTGAAGCACATCTATTTTCTTCTCAATCTGCTTTGTCAGCATCTCTGCCATCTCCTGCTTGCAATAGCAAGTGATGGTGTATTTATGTACGCCCGGAGTTGAAGAAGAGCATACGTTGAGAGATTCGATATTAACCTGTCGGCGAGTGAATACAGCGGTAATCTGATTCAGGATACCAGCAAAGTTCTCTGAATAAATGATGAGGGTATAGAGAGGGAGACCGTCATGATTAAGCTGAGCACCCTCCCATGCAGGAGTTACAGGACGTGCAACGGCATTTCTCTTAAATGTCTCATGCTGAGGAGCGCCTGTATTGAAATGCTTCTCAGCAGCCTTACGCTCTCGGGCAAGGTTCTTCTCGAAAGAGTTGCGCTCCTTGGCTGCAGCTGCACGTACAGCGGCATCAAAGATGGCAGTTTCCTCTTCCTGCAACTGCTCGTCACACTTGCCACAGGTATTGCAATCGCCACACTCGGCAGCTCCATAGCGGCCCCCCTCCGTCTCCCCCTCGGGGGAGATATTTTGGTTTGCCTTATTATTAATATTATCGTTATTCATTATCATTTATATCCTTGATTGGAAAATTGTATCTAAAACCTCCTTCCCTCGGGAAGGTCGGGATGGGGCCTTACTCTACCTCAAACAGCATCTCATCTACATTACCTCCCGGAGGTGTCATTGGAAGAACGTTATCCTCTTCCTTAACAGCACACTGGAGAATGTATGGGCCCTTTGTATCGAGCATCTCACGGATTGCAGCATCAAGATCCTTACGATCAATTACGGTCTTGCAAGGAATACCGTATGCCTCCGCAATCTTCTCATAGTCAGGGTTCACCATTGGGGTGAATGAATAGCGTTTGTTGAAGAACATATACTGCCATTGGCGAACGTTGCCAAGGAAGTTATTATTGAGCATTATCATCTTAACAGGGCATTGCTGCTCCATGATTGTTCCGAGTTCCTGAATGGTCATCTGGAAACCGCCATCACCAGCAAACATACATACGGTTCTGTCAGGAGCACCAAAGGTAGCACCAATAGCCGCAGGAATACCGAAGCCCATAGTACCACAACCACCAGAAGTAATGACTGAACGCTCCTTTGTGAACTTGAAGTAACGGCAACCGAACATCTGGTTCTGGCCAACGTCAGTTACAAGGACAGCCTCATTATTTGCAGCCTCACTAACCTTGCGAACGACTTCACCCATAAGCAGCGGTCCTTCCTTTGGATTAAGAGCAGCATCAATAACAAGATTATACTCCTTTTCTGCGTATGGTTTGAAGCCCTCAATCCAAGCCTGATGCTTTGCAGGCTTAACATATTCAGAAACGCTTGCAAGAGTCTCCTTACAGTCACCAACGAGAGCAAGGTCAACCTTTACGTTCTTGTTAATCTCTGAAGGATCGATATCAAAATGGATAATCTTTGCCTGCTTTGCGTATGTCTTGAGATTGCCTGTGATACGGTCGTCAAAACGCATACCAACGGCAATAAGCAAATCACACTGGTTGGTCATGAAGTTTGGAGCATAGTTACCATGCATTCCAAGCATACCCATGTTCAGAGGATGATCGGTAGGAGCAGCAGAAAGACCGAGAAGAGTCTGTCCGAATGGTATCTGTGCCTTCTCACAAAGCTCAAGAAGTTCCTTGTGAGCACCACCAAGCTCTACACCCTGTCCAACGAGCATGAATGGCTTTACAGAATCGTTAATCATCTGTGCAGCCTTCTTGATAGCTTCCTGACTTGGATGATGCAGAGGCTTATATGAACGGATGAAATCTACGGTCTGAGGCTCATACTCGAACTTAGATGTCTGGGCATTCTTTGTAAAGTCGAGGACAACAGGTCCCGGACGACCAGACTTAGCGATATAGAATGCACGAGCAACTGCCCATGGAATATCCTCTGCACGACGAATCTGATAGTTCCATTTTGTAATTGGCTGGGTAACGCCTACAACGTCAACCTCCTGGAAGGCATCAGTTCCGAGCATAGCAGCACCTACCTGACCGCAGATGACGACGATAGGTGTAGAATCGATCATGGCATCAGCCACACCGGTAATGGTGTTCATAGCACCAGGACCGGAAGTAA
>CAMKEM010000028.1 GCA_946411565.1 uncultured Prevotellaceae bacterium
ACAGGAAAATCGCAAAAAAACTTTTTTAGTAAATTCGTCGAATTCACGTTAATTAGAAAGTAAATTAGGAGTAAATTAAACCAGTAAATTAACGTGAGTTCGATGAAAACCCTGAAGGGGTGATATAGCTTAGGATAGGGTGTAACCCTATCATCGATAATGCCACTACATTCTATAGCGCCGTAGGTGCGACATAATTCCATATAATTCGGGATTGTTATTGATATGAAAATATGTCGTCCTTGCAGGACTTTTGAGGGGATTTGCCCGATTGCGATAGGGTTGCACCCTATCCTAAGCTATATCACCCCTTCAGGGTTTTCGTCGAACTCACGTTATTTTAAGGGTATGCAACCATTCATATCATCATGCTAATAGTGCAAAGAAAAGAGAGTGACAAGACTCACGTCTGCCACTCTCGGATCATAAACATTTTGAATATGTTTAGATTCAAAAACTTAAACCTATTTCTAAAGAATTAATTGTCATAACCAGGATTCTGATATGCAGCCTTCTGATCTTTTGACATGATCATAGCATCAATCTGGGTGTTAGGAATAGGACGGAGATAGAAGTTCTTCTTAATATCTCGTACCTTTTCAACAGCCACACGACTATTGCCATCAGCAATATGATATACACTTGCATACTTCTCCCAAGTCTGTGTACGTGTAAGGTCATACCAACGGTATCCCTCGCCGAAGTACTCACGAAGACGCTCATCCATGATGTAGTCAATAGTGATCTCAGCAGGAGTAGCAGCTGTAAGTTCTGCGCTGTGATCCTCTTCCTTAACGCAGTTGTAGCCAACTGAATATTTCCACTTACCTGCACGAGCACGGATAACGTTGATAAGGTCGCGAGCAGTCATGCCGGCCTGTGTAGGAGCACCCTTAACGGCAGCTTCAGCAGCGATGAAGTAGAACTCAGAGAACTTAGCGATAACGTAAGGACGAACAGAACCAGCATTCTGAGAACCAAGCTCAGTCTCCATGTTACGGTCAGTACGTGTATCGATGGTCTTCCAGAGACCTGGGTAAGTCTGACGGCTGATATCGCTAAGCTTTACCACGAATGCAGGTTCACCCTCCATTGTACCAGCGTTGATAGAACCATTATCATTAGCATATACTACGTTCGCATCCTTCTCGTCCTGGCTGAGGAACTTAAGGAATGTCTCGCCATTCTTGATACGAGAACCGTTAGCAGCTACTGCATAAGGATCTGTATTACCACCCTTAGACATATTCACACGATACTGAGTAGCGAAAGAAGCATCCCAACGAGAGTCCTTATCTGTATCTGTGAACTTCATGAGAGCATCAGGGATAGGAGCCATACGAGTCCAAGGACGACCGAGACCCTGAATAGGCTCACGCATTACAGGATTAAAGAGAACAGGATTATTCTTATCGTCAAATACAGGTTTGTCATCCTTATACTTCTGAGCCTTCATATCACCACAATAGTTCCACTGTGTGAACCAACCTGCGAAGTTCTCAGGAGCTACACCGTTACCCCAACCGTAGCCAGCACCATTATACTGCTCGCTCTTTTGAGTATGGTCAGCCCAAAGCAGCCATTCTGCATTACGATCATTCTCGAAGAGGTTTACATCACGGTAAGTTTCCTGAAGTTTGTAAGGACCAGGGGTGTTGATAGCCTCAAGAGCCACGTCGTAAGCCTTCTTGTAATATTCAGCAGCCTGTGACTTATCTCGGTTTGTTGTTTCTGGGTATGTAGGTATGTTGTTTGGATTCTCAAGCCACCAAGCGTATGTCAGGTAAGCCTTGGCGAGATAGAGACGTGCAACATTCTTTGTTACAGTACCAGTTAGACGTGGATTATCTGGGAGGTCTTTAATAGCCTGGTCCAAATCAACGAATATAGCCTGTGTATATACACTATCAACAGTTGTACGATGAGATGTACGCTGAGGAGTGTCGTTTGAATGAAGGATACCACTACCAAGATCGATAGGCACACCACCATAGGTACGAACGAGGTTGAAATAGTGCATACCACGGAAGAAACGTGCCTCTGCAATAAGTTCATCAGGAAGTCCTACCTCTGTTGCAATCTCAATAACAGAAGAAGCCGTATTGATATCTGTGAAAGCCTGATTCCAATATCCATTTGAACATGCCTGAGAGGTTATCTGACCAACGCCAGTCATATCTATATCCTTCTGGTTTCCATCAGCAGAGTGGCCATAGGTATATTCGTCGGTACCAACCTCTAAAGAGGTAAGGAAATAACCATTGCCGTAGAGATTACGAAGGTGTGCGTAAAGAGAGGTAATACCACTTTCTGCACCCTCCTTAGTCTTGAAATATGATGGAGTATAAATACCATGTGGGTCTTCTTCCAATATAGAGTCGCAAGAAGATAGGCACATAGCAGACAGCATTGCTACGCTGCAAATGCGAATGATATTTTTAGTTTTCATTGTTTCTTGTTTTTTTAGAATGAGAGGTTAAGACCAATCAGATAGTTACGTGTGGTAGGTGCGTTAGTACCAACTACCGGAATAGCGTGACCACCGAGCTTTGTAGCGTGGAACTGATCCTCGTCAGACAAAGAGTTTGGCTCTGGGTCGAGACTGCTTAAACTATAGTAAGAAGAGTAGATGATGAATGGGTTCTGTACAGCAGCGTAGAGACGAAGTGAAGAGATACCAGCCTTCTTCATCCATGCACCATTGAAGTTGTAACCAAGAGTGATGTTACGAATCTTGAGGTAGCCACCATCGAAGAGACCGAGAGTAGAAGCATACTTCTGGTTATCACCTGCATTAATACCACCTGGCTTAGGGAAGTCAGCACCCTTGTTCTCAGGAGTCCAGTAGTCAACATCAACGTTACCACGACGACCTGTGAGGAGGTTGAGGTAGCCAGAGCTGCCATAGAGAGTAGAAATCAGCTTACCACCACTCTGGAATGCACCAATAATGTTGAGGTCAATGTTCTTGTAAGCTACACGTGTGTTGAAACCACCTGTGAAGTCTGGCTCAAGGCTGATAACCTTACGATCCTGAAGACCAATAGCACGAACTGGCTTGCCTGTTTCGTCACGTTCAATATTGTAGTCAACCTTGATCATACCCTCATTACCACCTGGTTCGAGAATATCAAAATACTGATATTCTGGATCATCACTATTCCAAAGTCCAACTTTCTCATGGTCGTAAACAGCATCGATAGGATAACCTACGAACCAACCATTACCCGTATCCCTACCATCTTTGTCAGCTGTAGCAAGTTCTGTGAGCTTGTTGCGGTTTACAGATAGGTTCAAACCAGCTTCCCATGTCCAGCCATCCTTGTTGTCAATGATGATACCGTTAATGCTTGCCTCAAAACCCTTGTTCTCTGTCTTACCAATATTTGCAGTATAAGAGCTAATACCACCACTTGCAGGAAGATTGATATCCTGGAGAATATCGTTGGTTTTCATTGTGTAGTACTCCAAAGTTCCGCTCAAACGACCACCAAAGAGAGAGAAATCAACACCATAGTTGAATGTTTCGCTATACTCCCAGCCAAGATTAGGATTTGCAAGCTTGTTTGGATAGAGACCAAGTGCCTGAGTATCACCAAAGTTGTAGTAAACGGTATTGAGGCTACCAAGAGTTGTATATGGCTGAATTGCCTGGTTAGCGGTCTGACCATAGCCTGCACGAATCTTCAGGTTGTCAATCCACTTGAGATCCTCCATGAACTTCTCTCTTGCAATGTTCCAACCGAGTGAAACTGCTGGATATGTGTGCCACTGGTGACCAGGAGCAAGACGTGAAGATGCGTCAGAACGAAGAGCGGCAGAAATCATGTACTTGTTATCGTATGTGTACATTACACGACCCATCCATGAGAGGAGACCATACTGCTCATACTTGTTGTCGTCTGGGTTTACAACAATATTCTGCAATGCTCTACCGATATTGTGATACTTGAAGAATTCTGGTATATCCTGACCTGACATATGAGTCTGGGTAAAGCGTGTCTGCTCGGCAGAGAAGAGGCCTACAACGCTAACCTGATGCTTCTCTTTGAATGTACGATCGAATGAAAGAACATTCTCTACAGCATAGTTCTTGTAGTCTCTCTGTTCCATAGAACCAGAAGAAATCTGATTCTCGTTGACATTGTTGAAGCCTTTACCTGTCCAGTTGCCGATCTTTGATCCACGATAGTTCAAACCGAGATTGACGCGATACTTAAGACCTTTGACCCATGGGAACTCAATCTCACCAAAGAGAGAGTTGTATGTGGCAACGGTCTGGGTGTCCTGACGCCAATTATCCTCATTTTCTTCGATAACATCCTTTGTGAGAACGAAGATATCGTCAGAGCCAAGGTGAACAACGCGTTTTAAAGTTCCGTCCTCATTGTATGGATCAACGAGTGGAGACATATTCAGAGCGCTATATACACCAATCTGTGTACCTTCCTTAGTATTGTAAGTGTTTGTTGTAGAAAGACCTACACGAACATAGTTACCAATCTTCTGGTCGATGTTTGCACGGAGAGTGAAACGATCGAAAGCCTGGGTTGGGATTACGCCTTCATCGTGGTTGTAGCTACCACCGAAGCTATAGGTACCTGTCTGTGTACCACCTGAAACGGTGATGTCATGGCTATGAGAAACGCCTGTCTGGTAGAGAAGATCCTGCCAGTCGGTGTTTACGTCATTCTTTTCATCAAGACCGTTTTTGTATTTATCGGCGAGTGTACGCATCTCTACATACTTCTCACCCTGCATCATTGGGAACTTGTTGAAGAGAGTCTTGAAGTTTACATAGCCATTGTATGAAACCTTTGCAGGAGTACCGAGACTACCCTTGTTGGTTGTAACCATGATAACGCCGTTAGCACCACGGGAACCGTAAATTGCTGTAGCAGAGGCATCTTTCAGAATGTCGAGTGACTTGATATCAGAAGGGTTGATATCTGAGAGGTTGCCAAGGAATGGAATACCATCAAGCACGATCAATGGATCGTTAGATGCAGAGAGTGAACGCTGACCACGGATGCGGATACGCATCTCAGCACCTGGCTGTGAGTTGGTCTGCTGCATGTCAACACCAGCGATACGGTTCTGGAGAGCCTGAGTGATGTTAGAAGATGGATTTTCCATCAACTTCTCGGCACTTACGTTTGCCACAGAACCAGTAACGGCTTCTCTACGCTGAGTACCATAACCGATAACGACAACCTCGTTAAGGTTATGACCATCCTCTTTGAGCTTGAAGTTTACCACGTCCATGTCGGTAATAGCAAGCTCCTCTGGGAGATAACCCACGTACTTTACCTCGAGGACTGCATTGGGGTTAGACACTTTGAGGGTATAGTTACCATCGAAATCGGTAACTGTACCATTGTTTGTGCCCTTCTCCATAATGGTCGCACCAATCAGCGGACCTTGAGAGTCAGACACTTTACCTCTTACAACTTTGCCAGTCTTTGCAGGGGCAGTTGGCATCGAACCAGTTGTCTCTGCAGCTACGGTCAGTGGTGCAACGCCCATCATAACGGTGGACATGGTAACCACAAGTGTTGCCTTTTTTAAGCTTAGGTTCATTTAACTTAATGTTTTTGGTTAAAATTAGTTTTTTATAATTCCAATATAGAACTCTAAAAAGGTCAGTTTTACACTCAGAAAATAGGTTAACACTTTTTGATTAGTTTTTACACTTTCAAGTTAGTTTTTTCTCTTTGTCGAGTTATTTGGAATATTTTTCGGCGGCAAAGGTGTGTATTT
Organism: uncultured Prevotellaceae bacterium; assembly: GCA_946411565.1. Taxonomy (GTDB): domain Bacteria; phylum Bacteroidota; class Bacteroidia; order Bacteroidales; family Bacteroidaceae; genus Prevotella. The sequence continues at coordinate 5,761 of CAMKEM010000028.1, forward strand.
CTGTCGATAAATACTTTATGATTTATGCCTTTTTCTTTTCGCTGAATACCAAAACGTATGATTTTCCTATATTTAACATATAAAAGAATAGAATTATTTACCTTTTGAGTAAAAATTGGTAAAATTGTTCGTAAATATCGAATTTATTGATATGTATCAATTTCTATAATTGGACAATCTCGATTATTTAATGGACTATTCCGTTTTTGAGGGACAATAAATTAAAGTGAATTCGATGAAAACCCAGAAGGGGTTGTAATGCTATGATAGGATTATGGAATTAAATCCTCTAAGAACCCATTTTTGTTCGTTTCTTGTCCAGTCGATGTGCACTCGTTGTCCAGTAGTTGTCCAGTAGTGACTGGACAACTACTGGACAAGTACTGGATAAATACTGGACAAATAGTGCACAAATATAGGCCATTTCTTTAAGTCACAACCAATGTCAAACATTTAACAATGGCAATAATGCAACGTGGGTAAACTTTATAATTTTTAGTTGCAAGCTGCTGTTTTTAACTGACAATAATTCTTCGCAAGACTCATCAAGCTAAAGCAAGTTCCCTATATTCACAATCTTAGTCCAATAATTTTCAATATTTATGTCTTTTTTGGTTGAAGATTGGGAACTTGCTTTAGCTTGATGAGCCTTAGCGAATAATTATTGTCAGTTTAGCATCGAAGATGTGTTTATTTTGAATTCATCAATCTAATGTTATCCGAGGCAAGGGGAAGGTAATATCGGAAAAGTCCTATAATGGAAGAATTATTGTCGATTTTACACTATTTAACCCTTTGATGTAATCAAATATGGAACAAAATATAAACTTTATGCAACATAGGGTTGGAATTTTCTGCGTTTTTTTTATTATCTTTGCACCGAAATCATATAACTAAAACAAAAAATGAGACGTATATTATCAATTTTACTCTTAAACATCCTCTCTGTAGGTACATTTTGCCTGAATTGTCAGGCACAGGAAGACAACAACGCGGATAACAATCATTGCATCTGCTTCAAGGCGACAGGCGGTAAGGATGCCTGGGATAATCAGGCTAACTACACTCTTAACTCTGCTCTCGAAACAGGCAGGACTTACACTCTTACCTTGAAAGCTAAGGCTTCAACAGCTTGTGATATGGCTTTCTGGCCTGTTGACACAAAGAGTTCGAACAGAGACCAGTGGAATAACTCTGCCGATGTGCAGTATCTCGACAACTTTAAGATAACTACAAGCTGGGCTACCTACACCTGGAAGTTCACAGCTTCGTTCCCTCTTGACAGACTTGATTTCGAGTTTGGCAAACTGAATGGTTCTATCTACATCGACGATGTTAAGCTCTCAGATGACGAGTATGGCGTGGATGTTGTACAGAATGGTGATTTTGAGGCTGACAATACAGATGGTTGGTCAACCGTGACAAGCTATCGTGGCACAACATACTCTCGCGTGAACTCTGATGGTAGTTCGACAACAGAAGAGCCTAAGGCTCCAGAGATTCCTGACACATGGGATTTCGCAGAGCAGGGTGATAAAAACTTCCATATCTACCTTTGCTTCGGTCAGTCAAACATGGAGGGAAATGCAGCAGTAGAGGCTATTGACAAGCAGAATGTTCCAGAGCGTTTCCAGATGTTGCCTGCCGTTGATTTTAGTTCAACAAAGAAGATGGGTGTATGGTGCACAGCTATTCCACCTCTCTGCCGTCCGGGTACAGGACTTACTCCTGCCGATTACTTTGGACGTACTCTTGTGGAGAAACTTCCTGAAGATATCAAAGTTGGTGTAATCAACGTTGCTGTAGGTGGTGCGAAGATTGAACTCTTCATGGAGGAATTCAAGGATGCGTATATTGCAGGTGAGCAACCTTGGTTCAAAAATTATTGTGCACAGTATAATAACGACCCTCTCGGAAGATTGATAGAAATGGGTAAGATTGCCCAGAAGTCTGGTACTATCAAGGGTATTCTTCTGCATCAGGGTGAGTCAAACAATGGCGCAGCAGACTGGTGTGGCAAGGTGGCTGAGGTTTACAAGCGTATCTGCTATAAGCTCGGTCTTGACCCTGATAAGACTCCGCTTCTCGCAGGTGAGACTCTATACAAGAATCAGGGTGGTGATTGTTCCTTACACAACCAAGCAGCTTTGCCTAACCTTAAGAAAGCTGTTCCTAACTCTTACGTTATCTCTGCAAAGGGTATCCCAGGAAACGGTAAGGATCCTTGGCACTTCTCAGCAGAGGGCTACCGTATGTTCGGTAAGCGTTACGCAGAGCAGATGCTGAAACTTCTTCCAGAGGCAACTGGTATTGAGGAAGTGAAGACAGTAGAGGCTGGTAACAAGAATACTCTGTATTTCAACCTTCAGGGACAGAGGGTGAATAAGCCAAAGAAAGGCGAGATTTATATTGTAAATAACAAAAAAGTAATAAAATAAGACCCACCCCCGAACCCCTCCCATAAAGGGAGGGGAGTAATTACCTTTCATCGTTATGGGGGGGAAGGGACAAAAGAAAATTAAAAATTATGTATAATACATTTTGTAAAATTGTAAAAACTTTTAGTAAGAAATACTATCTACTCCCCTCCCTTTATGGGAGGAGCCTGGGGGTGGGTCTTCTTTTGGGTGCTTGCTTAGGCATCTACGCCCAGAACCCAATCGCCCAGACCTGTTTCTCAACCGACCCTGCTCCTATGGTGAGTGGGGATCGTCTGTATGTATTCACAGGACATGATGAGGAGAATGCCGACTTCTTCTGGATGAACGACTGGCGTTTATTCTCTACAACAGATATGGTGAACTGGACGGATCACGGATGTCCTTTGAGCCAGTGTGACTTCAAGTGGGCTGATGATCGTGCGTGGGCACCTCAATGTATAGAGCGTAATGGCAAGTTCTATCTATATGTGCCTATCCACTCAAAGATCAGCGGTGGTATGGCTATCGGTGTAGGTGTTGCTGATAAGGTGGAAGGTCCTTATCGTGATGCTCTCGGAAAGCCTCTCTATGAGGATGGCAAGTGGGATCATATTGACCCTACTGTATGGATTGATGAGAATAATCAGGCTTATATCGGCTGGGGTAATCCACGTTTCTATAGCGCAAAGCTTTCTGAGGATATGATTCATCTGGCTTCAGATGTTAAGTGTGACTCTACTATCAAGCGATATGTGGAAGGTCCTTGGCTTCACAAGCAGCGTACTCTCACAAAGGAAGAGATAAAGAAGATGGGCTTGACAAAGAAGGAACTTGCTGCTTCTGCTTGGGGAAAGTATTTCCTTATTTATGCAGGTGGCGGTATTCCTGAGTGCATAGCATATTCAGAAGGTCCAACGGCTCAGGGACCTTGGACATACGTTGGTGAGGTGATGCCTCAGACGAATGACACAAAGTCATTCACAAACCATAGCGGTATCATCGAGTTCAAGGGACATAACTATTTCTTCTATCACACAGGCTGGTTGCCTAAGGGTGGCGGCTTTGCAAGAAGTGCGTGTGTAGAGGAGTTTGAATGGCAGAGGGATGGTCGTCTGCCTATCATGAAGCCTACACAGGAAGGTCCTAAGCCTATTGGCAAGCTCAATCCGTTTGAGACAGTTCAGGGCGAGACAATGGCATTCTCTCAGGGAATAAAGTCAGAATGGAATAAGAAGCAGAACCGTGTGTGGGTGAGTGATATCCACAATGGCGACTGGATCAAGCTCCGTGAGGTGGATTTCTCTAAGGCTCCTTCAACAATAACAGTTACAGCAGCAAGTGCTCTTCAGGGCGGTCAGATAGAGGTTCATCTTGACTCAATCAAGGGCGAGAAGATAGCAACCGTTGATATTGCACCAACTGGTGGCTGGGAAGAATGGGAGGATTTCTCTGCTCCTATCTCAAAGATTCAGGGCACTCGTGATGTGTTCTTCCTGTTCAAGGGACTAAAGGGTTGCAAGCTGTTTAATTTGGATAAGTGGTTCGTTAAGGAGTGACCCACCCAGTCCCTCCCCAAGGGAGGGTTCCACCCCCCTTCCCCCTCTAGGGGGAGTAGATACTACTTATCGCGGTAAGGGGGAATCATAAATAAAAAAATTGGAAATTATATATAACATTATGTTTAAAAGACTATTTGCATTGACATTATTATCTAACGGACTCCTTTTGGGAACTTCGTTAGACACCTACGCACAGGTATCTCCAGACGGCAAGCTGAAGGTTGCTGTTCTTTGTGATGGTGGAAAACCATCATACGTTATCAATTATAATAACACGACATGTATCGGGAAATCAGATCTCGGTCTTGAAACAAATATCGGGGACTTCACAAAGGATCTTACTCTCAGTAAGACTTCTGAGGTAAAGGCCATAGTGGCTGATTACACCTTATATAATATAAAGCGTAAGAAGAATCACTATGAGGCAAATCAGCAGACATATACATTTGCCAACAAAGAGGGTAAGGATGTGATGAGGATTACATTCAACGTAGGTAATCATGACGTTGCCTTCCAGTATGAGTTGCTTCAGTCAAAGAAAGAGGCTATGTGTGTAGTAGTAAACAGCGAGGCTACAACATTCTCTATGGTTGACGGAACTACGACATTCATGTGCCCTCAGATGGGTGAGATGACAGGCTTTGCTCGTACAGCTCCAAGCTATGAGACTCACTACGATGCTGATCAGGAGATGGGCAAGAACGGTTGGGGAAATGGCTATACCTTCCCTTGTCTGTTCAAGGCTCCGGGCGCTACCGTTCAGACAACAACCACAAAGAGTGCTAATGCCCAGACTGCAAAGACAAATACATGGATTCTCGTTTCAGAGACAGGTTCAGCAGGTGGTTATCCTGGTTGTAAGCTTGAGAACAAGGGTGCAGGAAAGTATCAGATCTCTTTCCCAAGCCAGAAAGAGAACAATGGCTATGGCTCAACGGGTGCTCAGATGGCTTTGCCAGACGCAACACCTTGGCGCACCATCACTATCTCTGACAATCTCAAGGACATAGTAGAGTCAACAATTACATGGGATGTGCTTGCTGCTCAGACATCTTCACAGATAGATGCAAATGCCGCTAATGTGATTGCATCTCTTCGCGACAAGGTAAAGGATTCATACGGTCGTGGTGCTTGGTCATGGATTATTGCAAATGACGAGAGCTGTAACTTCGACACACAGAAGCAGTATATTGACTTCGCTGCTGCTATGGGTTGGGAGTCTCTTCTCATTGATGCTCAGTGGGATTCACAGATTGGTCGTGACCGTATCGCAGAACTCGCAAAATATGGTAAGGAGAAGGGTGTGTATCTCTATCTCTGGTATAACTCAAATGGTCTCTGGAATGATGCTCCACAGACTCCACGCAACTGCATGAGTACTGCTTTTGCTCGTCAGCAGGAGATGGAGTGGATGCAGAAGATAGGCATCCGCGGTATAAAGGTTGACTTCTTCGGAGGTGACAAGCAATGCACTATGGAACTTTACCGTGACATCCTTATGGATGCAGCAAAGCATAACATCCTCGTTATCTTCCACGGTTGTACCCTTCCACGCGGTTGGGAGTATCTCTTCCCTAACTATGTAGCAAGTGAGGCTGTTCGTGCTTCTGAGAACCTGCACTTTGGTCAGAACGAGTGCGACCGTGAGGCTATGGATGCAACCTTCATTCCATTCATCCGTAATGTTGTTGGTAGCATGGATTTCGGAGGCTCAACTCTCAACTGGTACTATAATCCAAAGAACTCAAAGGAGATGTGGGGTGGTCATCGTGTAACATCCGATGTGTTTGCCCTCGCAACAGCAATATTGTTCCAGAGCCCTGTTCAGCATTTCGCTATGGCTCCAAACAACCTTACAGACGCTCCTGCATGGGCTGTTGATTTCATGAAGAAGGTGCCAACCACATGGGAGGATATTCGCTATATCGACGGTTATCCAGGCAAGTATATCGTTCTTGCCCGTAAGAGCCAGGAAGGCAAATGGTATGTAACTGCCGTTAATGGTCAGAAGCAGCCTTTGAAGGTAACTATCCCTATGGATATGTTTGAGCTTGGAAGCACAGTAAGTGTTTATAGCGATAGTGACAAGGGCATTAAGGGCGTAACTCCTAATGGCTCAGTAAAGGATATGAAAGTAACAAAGAAGACCTTCTCCGCTACTATTCCTGTGAATGGAGCGTTGGTGATTAAGTAAAATAAAGACCCACCCCCGAACCCCTCCCATAAAGGGAGGGGAGTAGATACCTTTTACGCTATGGGGAGTAATTTACATGAAATTTGAAAAGAAATTATGTACAAGATATTTAATAATATAGAGAATTTCTTTAGCAAGAAATACTATCTACTCCCCTCCCTTTATGGGAGGGGTTTGGGGGTGGGTCTTTTGGTGTGGTTTGGTTTTGGCTACTGTCACGCAGATAACACCCTCACCATTGAAGGTACTGTCACCAAGGATATTAGCAAGCAGAATACATCTTCTTCATATGAGACATTCTCTACACCAGTCCGTATGCTTGAAGGATCGAATCTCATTCTCAAGACTGCACGCTACACCTATATTACAAGTACTGTAACAGGTGAAGGTCGTATTGACATTTATTCTGGTGGCGAGCGTACATATATTGGCGGTTCAGACAAGAAGAGTCCTAACTGGGCAAACTTCAAGGGCGATGTGCATGTATGGCCGTATAAGAATCTCTCCACATTAAACGGTTTCTATGGTTTGATGTGGATGCATAATGGCAAGACCTTCAATCCTGATGCAGCCGTAAATGATATGGCAGAGGGAAAGGCCAACAGTACTCTGGCTACAAGTAGGCTGACCATACATAAGGGCGCGACACTTGCAGCAGAATCAGGTACTCGCGGTATTCGTATAGGACATCTTGATACAGAGGAAGGTAGTCAGATTTACGGATATGCGAAGGCTAAGTCTGGTAATAGTGCCTACTATATACTTGGAAAATCAGATGATGATGCAGTTCTTGCCGGACGTATCTCACCTATTGATGACAACTTAGATACTCAGGTTGGCATAGTGAAAGAAGGTCTTGGTACCTATCGCATCACAGGCAATAGGAATATCATAAATGGTGCTATAAGGGTGCTGAGTGGTCGTGTACTTATCAATAACGATGCAGCAGAAGCCAAAGCACAAAAACTGTCAGGCGGTACAGGTACACCTTCTTCTGCCTCTACTGCAGGACTGTATATAATGAAGGATGGCATAGCAGGTGGTACTGGTAATATTGCTGCTACTACAAACGTATATGGTATTCTTCAGCCGGGTGATGATGGTATAGGTACTCTTACTATTGCCGACTATGCAAAGAACAAGGATATAACGCTCATTCTTCGTCCTACGGCACGTATTGATTGTGAGATAGCATCAACAGAAAGCTATGATAAAGTAGAGGTAGAAGGAGCTGTATCTTACTACAATATAGATCAGGAGTTCTCCGTATCTGAACAGATGCCTCGTCTTCGCATTCAGCTAACAAAGGATGCTGATCTTCACGAGGGAGATGAGTTTGTTCTCTTCTCTGCAAAGAGCAAGACTGCATATCAGGATGTGGCATGGGATTTCGACATCATCTATCCAAAGGCTTATAGCTGGAAGGTGGAGCAGCAACTTACAGAAGATGGCTTTAAGGTTGTGGCTCGTGTCACTTCACTCTCTTACTCAGGTCAGGGTGATATAGAGGAGTCACAGGAAGAAGAAGAGACCACAACCTATGAATTGCCAGATCTTGCCCAAGAGGAAAAAGACTATATTCCATTGCGTGTGTATGCCGACAAGAATGATACCTATATCGGCACTTGCGTACCTGTATGGAAGATAAATGTTGACAATGATAATGAATCTCGTTCTTCCCTTATTGCCAAGGAATATAATATGGTGGTTTGCGAGAATGAGATGAAATTTGATGCCGTAGAGCCAAGTCAGGGCAGTTTCAGCTTCAATGATGGTGATCGTCTTGTGAACTTTGCCAACAGGCATAATATGCGTGTGCGTGGTCATACCCTCGCATGGCATTCTCAGGTACCTTCATGGCTTACCTCTGACGGAACAAAAAATACAAACAATTTCTCCAGAAAGCAGTTGCTTGATATTCTCCACAACCATATCAAGAATGTGGTGACGCATTGGAAGGGTAAGGTTGCTGAATGGGATGTTGCTAATGAGGTACTATCCGACAATCAGCAGACAATTTATTCTAACCCTAACGGTTATGACCTTCGTCCATCCGTATGGGCAACAGGCATAGGTGAGGACTTCCTTGACTCTGCCTTTGTATGGGCTCACAAATATGATCCAGATGCAGTTCTCATCCTCAACGACTATGGCGTAGAAGGAAAGGGATGGGGTAAGAGTGAGGCTCTGTATAACCTTGCTATGCGTCTGAGAAAGAGTGGAATTCCAATTCATGGTGTAGGAATTCAGGCACACATGGATGCAGGCTTTGCTTATGCAAAGCAGATAGAAGCTAACATAGCACGTTTTGAGGAGGCAGGTTTTGAGTGTCATATCACCGAGCTAGACCTTGGTATTGACAATACTTCAGAGGCTAATCTTCAGGAACAGGCTTCTGGCTATTATAGTATGGCACGTATAGCGATGAAGCACGACAACTGCAAGTCGCTAATGATATGGGGATTGTCAGACGATCTTACATGGCGTACAGGTCGCAACCCTCTACTCTTTACCTCTACGCTTTCAAAGAAACCTGCTTACTGGGGAGTTCATGCAGCACTTCGCCAAGCAATAGAGGGTGAGACAATGAGTATAGAGGAAAATGCTATTACCTCTTACCATTCAGCTATCACCCCAATATACAACCTGCAGGGACAGCGTGTCAAGACCTTGGAAAAAGGAAAGATCTATATTATAGACGGCAAAAAATACATCTATTAAATATATGAAGAAAAGACTATTTATCCTACTATTCTCTGGACTTCTGCCTTCAGGTAAGGCGGTAATGGGTTGTTATGCTCAGCAATATCCTTATCAGAACACATCACTCTCTGCTCATGAGCGTGCTGTGGATCTTTGTTCTCGCCTCACACTTGAAGAGAAGGCAGCACTTATGCTTGATGACTCTCCTGCTATTCCACGCTTTGGCATAAAGCATTGGCAATGGTGGAGTGAGGCTCTTCATGGCTATGCCAATATGGGAAACGTAACTAACTTCCCAGAGCCTATCGGTATGGCTGCTTCTTTTAATAATGATTTGGTATATAAGGTGTTTGATGCTGTCAGCACAGAGGCACGTGCAAAGTGGAATGAATTGCAGAAATCAGGTGATGATGTACTGCGTTTCCATGCCCTTTCTGTCTGGACACCTAACGTAAATATATTCCGTGATCCACGTTGGGGACGTGGTCAGGAGACATACGGTGAGGATCCATACCTCAGTTCACTCATGGGTGATGCCGTAGTGCGTGGTCTTCAGGGACCTGAGAACTCCAAGTATCGTAAGCTATGGGCTTGTGCAAAGCACTATGCCGTTCACTCAGGACCAGAGTGGAGCCGCCATACTGCAGATATCAATAATATCTCAGCTCGTGACCTCTGGGAAACATATCTCCCTGCATTCAAGTATCTTGTAGAAGAGTCAAAGGTGCGTGAGGTGATGTGTGCATACCAGCGTTACGACAATGAGCCTTGCTGCTCAAGCACCCGTCTGCTTCAGGATATTCTCCGTAATGAGTGGGGATTCAAGTATCTCGTAGTAAGTGACTGTGGAGCTGTTTCTGATATTCATGAGAATCATAAGGTGGCAAGTGATGCTGTTCACTCTTCTGCTCGTGCCACACTTGCAGGTACTGACGTAGAGTGTGGTTTCAACTATGCCTACAAGAGTATTCCAGAGGCTGTTAAGCGTGATCTTATCAAGGAGTCAGAGGTTGACAAGCACGTTATCCGTCTGCTGGAGGGCCGTTTTGACCTCGGTGAAATGGATGATCCTTCACTCGTAGAGTGGAGTAAGATCCCATCTTCTGTACTTGAGAGCAAGGAACATCTTCAGATAGCTCTCGACATTGCACGTCAGTCTATCGTTCTTCTCCAGAACAATAATAATGTGCTTCCTCTTGCAAAGGGCGAGAAGGTAGCTGTCATTGGTCCTAATGCAAACGACAAGGTGATGATGTGGGGTAACTACAACGGTACTCCTACAACTACCTCTACCGTTCTTGATGGTGTTCGTCTCTATAACAAGAAGGCGAAGTATATGCAGGGATGCGACCTTACTGATAATAAGATCGTTACCGATGTATTCGACCAACTTTCATTCGAAGGAAAGAAGGGATTCAAGGGTACATTCTGGAATAATGCAAAGCGTGAGGGTGCTCCTGTAGCAACTATCTTCCACAGTTCTCCTTTCTTCAAGACTACAGCAGGTAACTATCAGTGGGCACCTGGTGTAAACCTTACAGACTTCAGCGCTCAGTATGAGACTGTCTTCCGTCCAAAGAAGTCAGGCGAGGTGGTTATCAACGTAGAGTCTGTTTCTGACTTTGATGTTGTAGTAAATGGTGAGGTTAAGCAGAAGCATAACACATGGCGCGTAACCCCTACCCGCACACCTATTCAGGTAGAGGCAGGCAAGGAATATAAGATAGAGATTCACTTTGCACATGTTCCTACATGGGGTGCAAGCATTCGCGTGAATGTAGGTACAGAGTCAATCATCAACTATGACGATATCATCAAGAAACTCGCAGGATATGACAAGGTGGTCTTCGTGGGAGGTATAGCAGCTTCACTCGAGGGTGAGGAAATGCCAGTCACTATCGATGGTTTCAAGGGAGGTGACCGTACAAATATCGAGCTTCCTGCTGTTCAGCGTAACTTCCTCAAAGCTCTCAAGGCTGCAGGTAAGAAGGTTATCTATGTAAACTGTTCAGGCTCTGCTATCGGTCTTCAGCCAGAGACAGAGTCATGTGATGCTATCCTTCAGGCTTGGTATCCTGGCATGAAGGGTGGTGAGGCTGTTGCCGACGTGCTCTATGGCAAGGTTAATCCAAGCGGTAAGCTTCCTATCACATTCTATAAGAACTCAGAGCAGCTTGGCGATTTCGAGGACTATAACATGGCAGGTCGTACATATCGCTATATGAAGAACGACAAGCCTCTCTATACATTCGGATATGGTCTTTCATATACAGACTTTGAGATTGGCAATGCAACTCTCTCTGCTGATAAAATAACTAAGGGACAGACCGTTACAATGACTATCCCTGTAACCAACAAGGGTAAGAAGGATGGTACAGAGGTTGTTCAGGTATATGTTAAGAACCCAAGTGATCCTAATGGCCCTACAAAGCAGTTGCGTGCCTATAAGCGTGTGGATGTAAAGGCTGGTCAGACAGTCAATGCTACTATCACCCTCAACGACAAGAGTCTTGAGTGGTTTGATGAGGAGTCTAACACAGTTCACACTAAGGCTGGTTCTTACGAACTCATCTACGGAAACTCTTCTGATGCTACAAAGGCAATCGGAATCAAAGCCGAATAAAATCATGTACCATTTAACATGTACAATGTACAATTTTTAAGGTTCGCTACAAGTCCGTTACAAGTCCGTTACAAATCCGTTTCAAGTCCGTTTCAAATCCCATTTGAATAACGGGCGTTTGACTAGACTTAAAATTGTACCTTGTACATAGAAAATGGTACATATCAATGACTTTATCGTTTAAAAACTACCATTAATAAAAAAAAATTTTACAATTATGCTTAAAACTAAAACACTATCCAAGGCAATAATGACAGCAGCTTTGCTTTGCTCTACTTCTGCTTTTGCACAGCTCAACATGCCTATCATTCAGACAAAATACGTTGCAGATCCTGCACCATACGTGCATGGTGATACTGTTTATCTCTTCACCACTCACGATGAGGAGGGGGCTGGAGGCTTTATGATGAAGGACTGGCTTCTATATACCTCTACAGATATGGTGAACTGGGAGGATCACGGAGCTGTGGCTTCTCTCAGGAATTTTGAGTGGTACAAAGGCAACAACGGCGCATGGGCAGAACAGGTCATTGAGCGTAATGGAAAGTGGTATATGTACTGTCCAATACATGGTAATGGTATTGGTGTGCTCGTAGCAGATTCTCCTTTCGGTCCTTACAAGGATCCTCTCGGCAAGCCATTAGTATGGCAGAAAGAACATTGGTATGATATAGACCCTACCGTATGGATTGATGATGATGGTCAGGCATATATGTATTGGGGTAATCCAAACCTCTATATGGTTAAGCTCAATGAGGATATGATCTCTTACTCAGGTGAGATTGTGGAACATCCGAAGATTAAGGATTATCAGGAAGGACCTTGGTTCTGGGGACGCAAGAACAGTAAGGGCGAGAAATGCTACTATATGGCATTTGCCTCAACTTGCTGTCCAGAAGGTATTGGCTATGCCATGAGCAAGAGCGCAACTGGTCCTTGGGAATATAAGGGACATATCATGGATCATACTCCACGTACACGAGGCAATCACCCAGGTATAATAGATTATAAGGGCAAGTCATATTGCTTTGGCTTGAACTATGACATCTTCCGCATGGAGACAAGTCGTCATGCAGAGCAACGTTCAGTTTCTGCTGCTGAAATGACATACAATCCAGACGGCACTATACAGGAACTTCCATACTTCCAGGATTGCAAACTCGAACAGATAGGCTCATTCAACCCATTCCGTCGTGTTCAGGCAGAGACAATGGCTTGGGGCTATGGTTTGAGAACAACCCGTGAGAACCCATCTGGTCCTTGGAATCCTACACTCTTCGTTACTGATATTGACGATGGTGAGTATATCATGCTCAAGGGCGTTGATTTTGGCAAGGGTGCTAAGAAGTTCACAGCTTCTTGTTCTGCTCACCTCTATGGTGGTGATATGGAAATCCGTATTGACAATGTTGACGGTCCTATGATTGGTAAGATCTCTGTACCTAACACAAAGTTCAAGTATCAGGAGTTTACCACAGACCTCACCAATGCTAATGGCAAGCACGATCTCTACTTCGTGTTCAAGGGCGGAAAGAAGCAGAAGCGCAATCTCTTCAACTTTGATTGGTGGGAAATGAAGTAAAGTACGAAGTACTAATTACGAATTACCAAGTTACTCTTTTAAAAAGGAAAAAACTAAATAGGTAATTTATAATTCGTAATTAGTAATTTAGTTAGGCTTAGTATTTAATAACAACAATAACTTACAACTAAAAGAATGAAAACTTTTCTTTCATCAATTATTCTCATGGCAACTTGCCTGATGCCTGCAAAGGCACAACAGCCAGGTCCTTTCGGATTTGGTGGTCAGCAGTTGCAGAACAACCGTGCTGATAGTCTTTGCAGCAAGATCTATCGTGACATCAACTATGTAGGTGATGGTGAGGAGTATCACAATCTCGACATCTACATCCCTAAGAAAGAGGGTGTGGATAAGTTCCCAGTAGTGGTGCATATCTACGGTAGTGCATGGTTCAGCAACAGCTCTAAGGGTATGGCTGACATCAACACTATCTGTGCTGCTCTTCTTGAGGCGGGCTATGCTGTGGTAACACCTAACCATCGTTCAAGCATGGATGCTAAGTGGCCTGCACAGATTAATGACATCAAGGCTGTAGTACGTTTCCTCCGTGCAAAGGCTAAGAAGTTTAAGCTCGACCCATCATTCATCGCAACATCTGGATTCTCTTCTGGTGCTCACCTTGCTTCTGTAATGGCTACATCAAATGGTGTAAAGGTGGCAAAGTGTGGTGATAAGGAGTACGATCTTGAGGGTAAGCTCGGTATCTTTACTGACTATGAGAGTAACGTGAACGCATGTTGTGAGTGGTCTGGTCCTGTTGATCTCCTCCACATGGATTGTGATGGCATAGCAAAGGATCCTAAGAGTCCAGAGGTAGCCGTAATGGGTATGCCAAAGGAGGGTAATACAAATAACTATGAGATGCTGAGCGCTCTCTACTATGTTGATCCACAGGATGTTCCAGTAGGTATTTTCCATGGCGTTAAGGATAATGTAGTGCCTCATTGCCAAGGTTCACTTTTCTACGACAAGCTTCAGGCAAATGGTGTTAAGTCATTCCTCGTAGAGGTTCCAGAGGGAGGTCATGGCTTTAATATGTACACTCCAGAGAATCTGAAGAAGATGGTTGAGTGGTTCAATTCTGCTCGTCTTGATCCTAAGTCAAGCATTCTTGAGAAGGGCGGTACAGGCGCATATCCTGCAATCATGAAGGAAGAGGCAAGTCTGAAGGCACATACAATCTTCTGCCCACAGGATCTGTCAAAATTCAATAAGAAGAACCCTCTCCCTGTTCTCGTATGGGGTAATGGTGCTTGCAATAACTCACCATTCGAGCACATGAATTTCCTCAACGAGATAGCATCACATGGCTATATGGTAATTGCAACAGGCTATTATCCTACACCAGGTGTTAATGGTTGGAAGTATGAGCGTTCTATTCCTGAGCAGCAGACAGAGGCTATTGACTGGATCATGGCTCAGAATAGTGATAAGAACTCTCCTTATTTCGGTAAGATCAACGTGAAGAAGATTTGTGTGGCAGGTATGTCATGTGGTGGTCTTCAGACACTCACCAACTCTGCTGATCCACGTATCTCACTTCTCATGATTATGAATAGCGGACTGTTCAATAACAGTAATGCGGCTACTGCTATTCCTGGTATGCCTATGCCTTCCAAGGATAAGCTCAACGAAATCAAGGTGCCAATCATGTATGTGCTTGGTGGCAAGGATGATATCGCATACGAGAATGGTATGGATGATTTCAAGAGAATCAACCATGTTCCAGCTATTGCTATCAACTATCCTGTAGGTCATGGCGGCACATACGCACAGCCTCATGGCGGCGAGTTCTCTATTCCTGCCCTTGCTTGGCTCAACTGGAATCTCAAAAATGACAAGGAGGCTGCAAAAATGTTCCTCGGCAACGACTGCGGAATCTCACAGCGCAAGGATTGGACTATTGAGAAGAACGCTCTCGTTGACCAGACAAAGAAAAAATAACATAACCATATAACAATTAACATTTAATGAAAAAAACATTTCTTTCGCTTCTCGCAGCAGTCTCAATGACTGCGTCTGCGCAGAACCCTTACCTCCCACTCTGGGAGCATCTTCCAGATGGTGAGCCACGTGTATTCGAGGATCCTGATAATCCAGGGAAACTCCGTGCCTATATCATAGGTTCACATGATACGAGCTATGACAAATACTGCGGACTTGATATCCGTATGTGGTCAGCTCCTGTTGAGGATCTGTCACAGTGGCGCGACGAGGGTCCTATCTTCTCTCACTATGTTGGTGGACAGTGGGATATAATGTACGCTCCTGACCTTGTTGAGACTGTTGATAAGGCTACAGGCAAGAAGACATACTGGCTCTATCCTCACTCTCGTGGATGGCGTCGTGTGGCTATGGTTTGTAAGGGCGACCGTCCTAACGGCCCATTTACTCCTGTAAACCTTAACGCAGATGGTACTGCTTGTGTTGATGGCAGTAAGATTGACTTTGACCCATCTGTATTCGTTGAGCCTGTAACAAACAAGAAGGATAAGGACTTCCAGAAGGGCTATCGTGCATACGTATTCTATGGCTTCCAGCACTCTACAGCCTTCGAGCTTGATCAGGACAATATGTGGGCTGTTCGTCCAGGAACAGAGATTCACGACTACTTCATCCCTGCAAGTCATCGTTATGGTGAGGTGCGCGATCCAGAAGGTACTCAGTATCCTGCTCTCTACAAGGGGCAGAAGCCTGGTGACTTCAACTTCTTCGAGGCATCTTCTATCCGTCAGGTAGGTAATAAGTATGTTATGGTGTTCTCAGGCCATAGTGGTCCTGACTACGGTATTGGTTCAAGTAACTCAACTCTCCGCTATGCATACGGTGACTCTCCACTCGGTCCTTGGCGTTCAGGTGGTGTGCTCGTTGATTCTCGTGGTGTAGAAATCAATGCTGATGGTTCTGCCCTCACCACCACAAATGCAGCTCACAATACACACGGCTCTTTGCAGCAGATCAATGGTCAGTGGTATGTGTTCTATCATCGTCCACCACGCGGTTTCGGCAATGCTCGTCAGGCAATGGTTGCTCCTGTAAAGATTGTCTGGGACAAGAAGTCGGTAGCTCAGGGTGGTCAGGTTCGTATCACAGGTTATGATCCATACGCACCAAACAATGAGTGGACTGCAAAGGCATCTAACGGTAATGAATATACTGGTGCAGAGGTAACGAGTGAAGGTTTCCAGATCTTTGGTCTCAACCCATATAACTTCTATTCTGCAGGTATCGCTTGCTATATGAGCGATCAGAACTGGATGCAGGATAATCACGATGTATGGAAGAACGAGATGGAGCTTCAGGGCATAAAGAACGGTGGTATCATAGGCTTTAAGTACTTCGGTTTCGGAGGTCTGGCACAGAATACTAAGGGTTGCTCTGCATTCGCTGGTACAAAGTCTGGTGACGGTACTACGCTCAATGTGTTCCTTACTCCTCGTACCGATGAGGCTTTCAAGCTTCACGTTATGCTCGATGGTCCTTATGCTAACTCTGCTTGGAATGGTAAGGAGATTGCCGTTATCAATGTTGATGGCAAGCAGAACGGTAAGGCTCTCAAGCTCACTGCAGCTGTACCAGCAGTTGAGGGACTTACAGGCAAGCACGCCATCTACTTCGTGATAGAAGGTCCAGAGGTTCAGGCACCTGCACCACGTCCTTACCAGCGTCCTAATAACAACCGTCCATTCGGTCTCTTCGATATGCGCGGTGTTGGTTTCTCAAAGCCAGGACTTGACTGCAATATTCCTACAGTTCCTACTGTTGACATCTATGCTGACGGTGTTAAGCTTGCAATTCCTGCAAAGCCTATCTACACCACTCAGACAAATGCCTATATGGAGTGCAACCGCTATCAGGTATATGGCAAGTTAACTGATTCTTCTAAGCTTGAGGTTAAGGCTTCAAATCCTTCAGTACAGGTTAAGGTTGGTAAGATCAACGACGGCCGTGCAACTATTACTTGTACATACAAGGGCGTAGATAAGATATTCCTCATCAACTAAATGAAATAATGCGTAATTTAAAGACCATTATATTATGTCTTTTTCTTGGTATTGGATTGGCGACCTTCGCTGATCCAGTACTAAGGATTAGCTTTATCACCCCGTCAATAGTACGTGTTCAGTGGAGCACCAGTACGCCATTACAGGATAATGGTACAGGGGCTTGTATTTATACTAACCAGAATGTAAAGGTGGAAAGGGTGGAAAAAGATGACGAGATTGTTTTCCGCAGTTCAGAACTAACCGTAAGATACTCAAAGACAACAAACGGAATCTCTTTTGAGGATAAGGATGAGAACGTGATTCTCAATCAGATACCTCACTCGCTCAAGGCAGAGCCTTCTGTACAGGAGCGAGTCATCTATGACGAGAAATCTGCCCATGTAGAGGAAACAGCTAATGGTAAGGTGACGGTAAAAGACGTTATCCGTCGTGATACCATCGGCAAGAGCACCCGTTACTTCGTATCATTCTATGCAGATGATGAGAAGGCACTCTATGGTCTCGGCTCACACATGGAGGATTATCTCAACCTTCAAGGTAAGACACTCTATCTCACTCAGCATAATCTCAAGGCTATGGTGCCTATGCTCTGCTCAACCAGTGGTTATGGACTTCTCTTCGACGCTGGTTGTGCTATGAAGTTTGTAAGTGATGAGGCTAAGAAATACGGTTGTGGACATACTACAGGCTACCGCACCACTATGCAACTTGAGGGCGCAAAGTCACTCGACTATTACTTCATAAAGGGTGCAAGGCTCGATGATATAGTGGCTGGCTATCGCTATCTCACAGGTGGAGTGTCACTCATGCCTCGTTATTTGTTTGGATATACTCAGTCAAAGGAGCGTTATGTCTCTTCTGATGATATCATAAATACTCTCAAGGAATACCGCCGTCGTCATGTGCCTATCGACATGATTGTACAGGACTGGAACTACTGGCCACAGGGTTGGGGATATATGAAGATGAATCCAAAGTATTATCCTTCTCCAAAGGCTCTTGCAGATTCTGTTCATGCCATGAACGCTAAGCTCATGGTTAGTATCTGGCCTAACCCTCAGTGGTGCCCAGAGGCAGAGGACTTCAAGCAGCGTGGTATGATGCTTGAGCATGACGTATATGACGTGTTCAATCCAGAGGCAAGGAAGCATTACTGGTCATACGCTAAGAGTGAGTTCTACTCACAGGGCTTTGATGCCTGGTGGTGCGACTCAAGTGAGCCTCTCGATGGTGACTGGAACAGAATACCTTCCCACTCTCTCAAGGATGAGAGTAAGCCTTACGACTGGGATGAACAGGAATATCGTTGGCAACTCAATAAGGATGTATTGAGTGAGGCTTTGGGCGTAGAGCGTAGTAGTCTCTATTCGCTCTATCACTCAATGGGAATCTATGAGAATCAGCGTGCCGAGCCTGATAATGTGAAGCGCGTAGTGAATCTTACTCGCTCATCATACTTAGGTCAGCAGCGATATGGAACGGTGGTATGGAATGGTGATACTCATGCCTCTTGGAATTCATTCCGTCAGCAGATACCTTCTGGTCTCAACTATATGGCAACTGGTAATCCATATTGGACGGTAGATGTAGGCTCTTTCTTCACAAAGAATGATGGTCGTCGTTGGTTCTACAAGGGCGAGTTTCAGGAAGGTGTGAATGATGATAATTACAAGGAGTACTATGTGCGTATGTTCCAATGGGGAACGTTCCTTCCTATGCTCCGTAGTCACGGAAGTGACACTCCTCGTGAGATATGGCGCTTTGGAGAGCCTGGTACTCAGTACTATGATGCAATCCTGAAGATGATAAATCTTCGTTATGCGCACGTTCCTTATCTTTATAGTCTCGCTGCAAAGCAGTCTAAGGGAGCTTATTCTATGGCTCGTCTGCTT
Organism: uncultured Prevotellaceae bacterium; assembly: GCA_946411565.1. Taxonomy (GTDB): domain Bacteria; phylum Bacteroidota; class Bacteroidia; order Bacteroidales; family Bacteroidaceae; genus Prevotella. Next base: position 24,741 of record CAMKEM010000028.1, read on the forward strand.
GCTTTCGACTTCCCAGAAGATACTACTGTGCTCGATATGAAGGATGAGTATATGTTCGGTGATTTCCTCGTATGTCCTGTGACATCCCCTATCAAGGAAACCGCTACACGCAAGGTATATCTTCCAAAGGATTCACAATGGATAGACTACTGGACCGGCAAGACGGAGGAAGGTGGCAAGTGGATTGACTGCAAGTCAGAAATCTCAACCATGCCTCTCTTCGTAAAGGCTGGCTCTATCATCCCTACTACTGAGGTAGCTGAATACACCGCTGCACAGATAGGAAAACCTGTCACTATCAATATCTATCCTGGTGCAGATTGTGAGTTCTCTATCTATGAGGATGAGGGCGATAACTATAACTACGAGAAGGGTGCTTTCTCTACAATTCCAATGACATGGAATGACAAGAAGAACACTCTCACTATTGGTCAGCGTCAAGGTTCATTTGACGGAATGCTCAATGCTCGCACGTTCATTGTCAAAACTCCGAAGGGGGAAAAGACAGTAACATATAAAGGACAAAAAACAACCATAAAACTTTAACTGATTAATTATTAAGATTATGAAAAGATGCCTATTAACGACAACCGTACTCTTTGCGCTGCCTTTGTCAGCGCTTGTGTCGGCACAGACCATTGAGTTCTTCACTCCACAAACCGTGCGAGTGCTCAGAGACAATGGAAATACTACCGACCAGAAATCACTTGTCGTCATCTCTACACCCGAAAAGGTTAAGGTGACGAAGAAAACAGTTGGTAATGCTACTATCTATAAGTCATCAGCCCTTACTGTCACAGTAAAAGACGGTAAGGTGACATTCGCTGATGCCAAGGGTAATGTACTGATGACCGAAGGCGAGTCAAAGTTTACGCCTATTGCCTCTGGTCCTGATAGTGATAAATTTAAGGTAAAGCAATGCTTCTCTCTCGATAAGGACGAGGAGATATATGGTGTTGGACTTCTTCAGAATGGCAAGATGAGCCAGAGGGATGAGCATCGCCGTATGGAGCAGAGCAACCTTGAGGACTTTGCTCATTTCTATCAGAGCATCAAGGGTTATGGAATCTACTGGGATAATTACTCTCCTACTCATCTCGCAACTCCAAAGCAAGGCGAGGCTGGAGAGGTCGTACTTGAAAGTGAGGTAGGTAAGAAATCTGACTACTACTTCATGTATGGCAAGGATGCTGACGGCGTTATCCGCGAGATGCGCCACCTCACGGGTAAGGCTCCTATGCTTCCTCTCTGGACTTACGGTTTCCACCAGAGTCGTGAGCGTTACAAGACTCAGGACGAGACCATAGAGGTGGTACGCAAATATCGTGAACTCGGTATTCCGTTTGATGGTATTATTCAGGACTGGCAGTACTGGGGCAGTAACTATACATGGAATGCAATGGAGTTCCTTAACGAGGACTTCGGTCGTGCACAGGATCTGATCAATGAAGTTCACGAAAAGAATGCCCATATGAGCATCTCTATCTGGTCAAGTTTCGGACCAGAGACAAAGGCATTCAAGGAACTCAAGTCAAAGGGCTTGCTCTTTGATTTCCAGACATGGCCACAGAGCGGACTTGGCTTCTGGCCTCCACGCAAGGACTATCCATCTGGCGTGCGTGTATATGACTGCTACTCTTCAGAGGCTCGTGATATTTATTGGAAGTATCTCAGTAATCTCCATAAGATGGGTATTGATGCTTGGTGGATGGACTCTACCGATCCTGACCAGATGGATTTCAAGGATTCTCAGCTCGACCAGAAATGCTCTATGGGTACATACCGCTCTGTACGCAATATCTTCCCATTCATGTGCGTGAATGGAGTATATGACCATCAGCGTGAGGCTGAGAAGAACATGGATCCTTCAAAGAAGAAGCGTCCGTTCATTCTTACACGCTCTTACTTCGCAGGTCAGCAGCGCACAGGTGCCAACACATGGAGTGGTGACATCGGTTCTTCATGGGATAGTTTCCGTAAGCAGATTCCTATCTGTCTCAACTATACCCTTACTGCCAACCCACAGGTGAATACTGACATCGGCGGTTTCTTCGCAGGAAGCTATAATACTCAGGGCAAGAACAGCGGTGTGCGCAATCCTCAGTATCAGGAGCTCTACGTGCGCTGGATGCAGTTCGGTGCTTTCTGTCCTATGATGCGCAGCCACGGAACAGAGGTATATCGTGAGCTGTATTACTTCGGCAAGCAGGGCGAACCAGTATATGATGCCCTTGTAGATGCCGTTAAGCTCCGCTATAAGTTCCTTCCTTACATCTATAGTCAGTCATGGCAGGTGTCAAAGAACGATGATTCCTTCATGCGTGCTCTCTTCATGGATTTCAAGGCAGACAAGAAAACATGGACCAACAACCGCGAGTATATGTTCGGCAGAAACATCCTCGTTTGTCCTGTCATCGACCCTCTATATACTCCAGAGAAGAAGGTTGAGACAGATGCCATGACAGGTTGGGATAATAACGTGCAGCTTGAGAAGAAGAACGGCTATCTCGTTCCTGACTGGAAGGCAGAGCGTCAGTTTGAGGTTTATCTGCCAGCAGGTGCTAAGTGGTACGATTATTGGACAAACACCCTTCTCGATGGCGGACAGAGCATCAAGGCTTCTGCTCCTCTTGCTCATTCTCCTCTCTATATCAAGGCTGGCACAATCCTTCCACAAGGTCCTGATGTGCAATACACTTCAGAGAAGAAATGGGATAATCTTGAGCTTCTCATCTACCCTGGAGCCAACGGCGAGTTCACTCTCTATGAGGACGAGGGTGATAACCTCAACTACGAGAAGGGTGCTTCCTCTACAATTCCTATGACTTGGAATGACAAGAAGAACACTCTTACTATTGGTCAGCGTCAAGGTTCATTTGACGGAATGCTCAATACTCGCACGTTCATTGTCAAAACTCCGAAGGGGGAAAAGACAGTAACATATAAAGGACAAAAAACAACCATAAAACTTTAACTGATTAATTATTAAGATTATGAAAAGATGCCTATTAACGACAACCGTACTCTTTGCGCTGCCTTTGTCAGCGCTTGTGTCGGCACAGACCATTGAGTTCTTCACTCCACAAACCGTGCGAGTGCTCAGAGACAATGGAAATACTACCGACCAGAAATCACTTGTCGTCATCTCTACACCCGAAAAGGTTAAGGTGACGAAGAAAACAGTTGGTAATGCTACTATCTATAAGTCATCAGCCCTTACTGTCACAGTAAAAGACGGTAAGGTGACATTCGCTGATGCCAAGGGTAATGTACTGATGACCGAAGGCGAGTCAAAGTTTACGCCTATTGCCTCTGGTCCTGATAGTGATAAATTTAAGGTAAAGCAATGCTTCTCTCTCGATAAGGACGAGGAGATATATGGTGTTGGACTTCTTCAGAATGGCAAGATGAGCCAGAGGGATGAGCATCGCCGTATGGAGCAGAGCAACCTTGAGGACTTTGCTCATTTCTATCAGAGCATCAAGGGTTATGGAATCTACTGGGATAATTACTCTCCTACTCATCTCGCAACTCCAAAGCAAGGCGAGGCTGGAGAGGTCGTACTTGAAAGTGAGGTAGGTAAGAAATCTGACTACTACTTCATGTATGGCAAGGATGCTGACGGCGTTATCCGCGAGATGCGCCACCTCACGGGTAAGGCTCCTATGCTTCCTCTCTGGACTTACGGTTTCCACCAGAGTCGTGAGCGTTACAAGACTCAGGACGAGACCATAGGGGTGGTGCGCAAGTACCGTGAACTCGGTATTCCGTTCGATGGTATCATTCAAGACTGGCAGTACTGGGGCAGTAACTATACATGGAATGCTATGGAGTTCCTTAACGAGGACTTCGGTCGTGCCCAGGATCTGATCAATGAGGTTCACGAGAAGAATGCCCACATGAGCATATCTATCTGGTCAAGTTTCGGACCAGAGACAAAGGCATTCAAGGAACTCAAGTCAAAGGGCTTGCTCTTTGATTTCCAGACATGGCCACAGAGCGGACTTGGCTTCTGGCCTCCACGCAAGGACTATCCATCTGGCGTGCGTGTATATGACTGCTACTCTTCAGAGGCTCGTGATATTTATTGGAAGTATCTCAGTAATCTCCATAAGATGGGTATTGATGCTTGGTGGATGGACTCTACCGATCCTGACCAGATGGATTTCAAGGATTCTCAGCTCGACCAGAAATGCTCTATGGGTACATACCGCTCTGTACGCAACATCTTCCCATTCATGTGCGTAAATGGTGTGTATGACCATCAGCGTGAGGCAGAGAAGGCAATGGATCCTGCAAAGAAGAAGCGTCCGTTCATTCTCACACGCTCTTACTTTGCAGGTCAGCAGCGTACTGGTGCCAATACATGGAGTGGTGATATCGGCTCTTCATGGGATAGTTTCCGTAAGCAGATTCCTATCTGCCTCAACTATACCCTTACTGCCAACCCACAAGTGAATACTGATATCGGCGGTTTCTTCGCAGGAAGCTATAACACTCAGGGCAAGAATAGCGGTGTTCGCAATCCTCAGTATCAGGAGCTCTATGTGCGCTGGATGCAGTTTGGTGCTTTCTGTCCGATGATGCGTAGTCATGGTACGGAGGTTTATCGTGAGCTGTATTACTTCGGCAAGCAAGGCGAACCTGTATATGATGCCCTTGTAGATGCCGTTAAGCTCCGCTATAAGTTCCTTCCTTACATCTATAGTCAGTCATGGCAGGTGTCAAAGAACGATGATTCCTTCATGCGTGCTCTCTTCATGGATTTCAAGGCAGACAAGAAAACATGGACCAACAACCGCGAGTATATGTTCGGCAGAAACATCCTCGTTTGTCCTGTCATCGACCCTCTATATACTCCAGAGAAGAAGGTTGAGACAGATGCCATGACAGGTTGGGATAATAACGTGCAGCTTGAGAAGAAGAACGGCTATCTCGTTCCTGACTGGAAGGCAGAGCGTCAGTTTGAGGTTTATCTGCCAGCAGGTGCTAAGTGGTACGATTATTGGACAAACACCCTTCTCGATGGCGGACAGAGCATCAAGGCTTCTGCTCCTCTTGCTCATTCTCCTCTCTATATCAAGGCTGGCACAATCCTTCCACAAGGTCCTGATGTGCAATACACTTCAGAGAAGAAATGGGATAATCTTGAGCTTCTCATCTACCCTGGAGCCAACGGCGAGTTCACTCTCTACGAGGATGAGGGCGACAATCTCAACTACGAGAACGGTGCCTACTCTACCATCAAGATGACATGGAACGATAAGGCGAAGACTCTTACCATCGGTCAGCGTCAAGGCTCTTTCGACGGAATGCTCACCACTCGTACCTTCATCGTAAAGACTCCAGGAGGGGAGAAAAAAGAGGTGAAATATAATGGGCAAAAAAAGACCCTCCCCCTACCCCTCCCATAAAGGGCGGGGAGTAGTTACCTTTTATCGCTATGGTAAAGGGTACAATTATAATTTATAATAGGAATTTATAATAGGAACTTAAAACACGTAATTATGAATAAAACATTTTGCAAAATATCGAATTTCTTTAGCAAGAAATACTATCTACTCCCCTCCCTTTATGGGAGGGGCCTGGGGGTGGGTCTTTTGTTGCTTGCTTGCTCAGGCCACTCCTACGCCCAGACCTCCCTCTATCCTGACGCATTCCCTCTTGGTGATGTAACCCTTCTTGACGGTCCGCTGAAACATGCGCGTGACCTCAATATCAATGTGCTTCTACAGTATGATGTGGATCGTCTTCTCGCTCCTTACCGCAAGGAGGCTGGTCTTCCTGAAAAGGCAAAGGGATTCCCTAACTGGGACGGTCTTGACGGCCACATAGGCGGTCACTATCTCACAGCCCTTGCCTTCAATGCCGCTACAGGCGACAAGAAGTGCGAAGAGCGAATGCTGTATATGATAAAGGAGCTGAAGGAGTGTGCTGCTGCCTGTGCCCAGAACCATCCTGCATGGGGCAAGGGATATGTTGGCGGTGTGCCTAACAGCGATAAGATATGGTCAACATTCAAGGAAGGTGATTTCCGTACTTTCAACGCCACATGGGTTCCTCTCTACAATATCCATAAGATGTATGCCGGTTTGCGCGACGCATGGCTCTACTGCGGCAACGAGGATGCAAAACAACTCTTCCTCGGCTTCTGCGACTGGGCTATCGACATCACATCCAAGCTCTCCGACCAACAGATGGAAAGCATGCTTGGTATGGAGCATGGCGGTATCAACGAGGTCATTGCCGATGCTTACGCCATTACTTGTGATAAGAAATACCTTGACTGCGCACGTCGTTTCTCTCATAAATGGATTCTCAACCCAATGAAGGATCACAACGCCTTCTTCCTCGACAACAAGCATGCCAATACTCAGGTGCCTAAGATTGTAGGCTTCGCACGTGTGGCTGAGCTTTCTGGTGACAAGAACTACCTTGAGGCAAGCCGTTTCTTCTGGGAAGAGGTAACTCATAACCGCAGCCTCTCTGTAGGCGGAAACAGCCGTCGTGAGCACTTCCCAAGTAAGGAGGCATGTATTGACTTCACACAGGATATCGACGGACTTGAGTCTTGTAACACAAACAACATGCTCAAGCTCACCGAAGACCTCCACCGCATGGATCCTGAAAATGCAGAATATGCTGATTTCATTGAGCGTGCCACCTTCAACCACATCCTCTCTACCCAGCATCCTGAGCATGGTGGATATGTATATTTCACCTCTGCACGCCCACGCCACTACCGCAACTACTCCGTGCCTAACGAGGCTATGTGGTGCTGCGTAGGTACTGGTATGGAGAACCACGGCAAGTACGGCGAGTTCATCTATACCCACTCTGACCCGAAGGTTTCAACCCCTACTACCCTCTTTGTAAACCTCTATGCTGCTTCCGAGCTTAACTGGAAGGCACAGGGTGTGGAACTTCGTCAGGAGACCGCTTTCCCTTATGGCGAGACAAGTAAGATTACCGTCAATAAGGGAGCTGGCGAGTTTGTTATGAAGCTTCGTAAGCCAGCATGGTGTAACGATTTCTCAGTCAAGGTCAATGGTAAGGTTGTAGCAACCGACAAGTCTTCTGTTGCCAAGTACGTAGCTCTCGACCGCAAGTGGAAGAAGGGTGATGTTGTTGAAATCTCATTCCCTATGCACAACAGCGTGGAATATATGCCTAACGTGCCACAGTATGTTGCCATTCTCCATGGTCCTATCACCCTCGGCATGAAGACAGGCACAGAAGACCTTGCCCATCTCAAGGCTGATGACAGCCGTTTCGGTCAGATGGCATCTGGCAAGAAACTCCCTATCGACAAGGCTCCTTACCTCATAGCAAAGGAGGTTGACGACATCGCCAAGAACCTCACACCTATTGAGGGCAAGCCTCTCCACTTCAAGCTCAACTGCCGTATGGAGAACAAGATTGAGGGTGAGCTTCAGCCATTCTTCGAGATTCACGACTCACGCTATATGCTCTACTGGCTCGCACTCAGCGAGAACGACTATAAGGACTATATGGACCGTCTTGCCAAGGAAGAGGCAGAGCGTCAGGCTCTCGATGCACGTACCGTGGATAAGGTACAACCAGGAGAGCAGCAGCCAGAAAGCGACCACTTCATGGAGACCGACGAGTCACACAAGGGCGTTACCAACGATGTTCCATTCCGTGATGCCCGCAACGGTCATTATTTCTCTTATCTCATGCAGACAAATGGTGAGAAAGAGCTTAGTCTCCGTATTCGCTACTGGGGACAGGATGAATGGCGCACCTGTGAGTATGATCTCTATGTAGATGACGTACTCGTTCAGAGTATCAACAACTCAAAGAAATGGCGCTCATCACAATGGAAGTACGAAACATACAAGATTCCTGCATCAGCTCTTGAAGGCAAGAAGCAGGTACGAGTAAAGTTCGTTGCTAAGCCACATCGTCAGGTAGGCGAGCTCTACGAGGTAAGACTCGTGAAGTAAAAAAGCAGATTAAGAAATCAATGATTAGAGGTCAAAAGTCTATGGATGGTCTAAGGACTAAGGTCTGAGGACTAAGGCTTTTGACCTTTGACTTTTAACCTTTGACCTTTGTCTTTTTATAAAAACTAATGAGACGAATATCAATTCTAACCACTCTGCTCGCCATTGTTGTTTGTCATGCAATGGCGAAAAATGACACTCTTTCCGTTCATAATGCCTTGCAGCATTTGCAGAGTGAGGTAGTGTTTAACAAAAGCAATAACGAGACACCATATTACAAGTTACAGGATGTCAGAGTTCCTGTTGTTGATGACATCTACAGTGTATTTACCGACGAATCATGTGAGAACATCGGATTTCTGTGTACAGACCCTGCTACAAGAAGCGAGAAGAAGCCAAAGGTGATGTTGAGCGTCTATCGCGTTTCTGATGGAAAACAACTGTATTCCAAGGTGTTCAAGTGGAGAGGGGAAGACTTCGTGTTGTCAAAGACCACCATAGCAGAATTGTCCATGATGAACACTTCCATTGTTGACCTTGCTACAGGTGAGGTGTTGCAGCAGAAGAAAGAAGGCTATCTTGGTTTAATTGGTGATAATATCATCCTTGGTACAACAGTTGGACTGAGTGAAACCAAGAAGGTGGCAGCTTATTCCATAACTACAGGTGAGTCTATATGGAAAAAGGCCCTTATCTCAAGTGATGGTCTTACCTATAATCAGCCTATTGATAGTGTAAGCGACTATATTGTTACCGGTAAGCTTATTCGTGTCAATTGGCTTACTGGTGAAATGAAGGCTTTAGATGCCAAGACATCTATTACCAACAAGAAAGTTCTCTGGGGACAAATCATTGCAGGCGTGGCTATGGGTGTGGCTGGTGGAATTATTGGTGGTGGCACAGGCTATCATCCAATCTTTATTCCGACAGGATCCTATAAGACTATTTCTCACAATCGTTCATTCTTTATATTTCCAGGTAGTGACAAGATTGCCGGACTCACTTCTGGTGTTCTTCAAAAAGATGGTCGTAACTTCTTTGCCGATCGCAAGACTATCCGTTGTTTTGACGATAACATGACCGAGATATGGAATACGGAACTCCCAGAAAAGGGTACACGTTCTGATCTTGTTCTCAAAGGTGATACTGTCTTCATGCTAAACCTTGCATTGGGAGTATATGGTAATGGAAATATACAACATAGGGAAAAGCCATACATAGCAGCTTTCAATGCTAATGATGGCAAGCAACTGTTTTATCAGCCAGTAGATATTGACGAGTCTGTCAAGTCTTCCACCCTGACAAACAACACGTTGCGCTTGCTCTTCAGCGATCGTGAGGCAATATATAACTTTTCAACAAGCAAGTTGAATATTGCTCCGCATGATACTACTATCGTAGGAGCTTATTCTCGTTATGTGTTTGAAGGTCAGTACTTAAAGAAAAACAGCGATGATACATTTACCCCTATCACACCAGCAGATGATATGGTATTGGCTATGACAAATAAGGGTAATATAATGTATCTTGCAAATTCAAGTGCAGCAAAAGAATATACGCCAGACAATATCTATATGGTTACATATCGTTCTGGTGAAACGTGTTTTGTTGAGCCTTTGGTAGATAATGATCAAGCTCACGACCTATGGTGTATCAACAATGGTAAGCCGATTCTTGTTAGCAAAGACGTTATATTTACCAAAAAGAAGCCAAACCATCTGATTCTTTACCTTACTAATCAAAGGATTCAGATACTAAGTATCAAATAGTATTTCTACAATAAAATGTGTGTTAGCCCTCAAGGTTGGCACACATTTTTTCAACCTGTACGGTTAAAAGCCTTGAAAAGGCGATATAACATAGGCGTGGGTGTAACCCACGAACATTAGCCCCCATTCTTCAATAGCGCCGTAGGTGCGATATAATTTAGGCTCACCCGTATAGGACTTTTGCTCTTAATCCGCAAAAGATAGGATTGCACCCTATCCTATGATATACCGTGTCTTTACAGGACTTGTAAAATAGCGTGAATTCGATGAATTAAAGATAAACGCATCTCCGATGCTGAACTGACAATAATTACCAATCTTGTCAATCTTTACCCAATAAAAAATGAAAATTTATGGAAAAAGATTGCGTAGATTGGTAATTATTGTCAGTTAAAAGCAGCCTGCTGCCAGACAATTAAAATTGATTGAATTCACGTTATTTTATTTCTTACTTAACGGAAATTTAGACTCTTGTTTTCAATGACTAAGTGTCTTTATTTTTACTGTCTAAAAACCGTCAAAGCAGTTTGTGGTGAAATAATTTGGAGGAATCAAATATTTTGTTTATTTTTGCACGCAGAAATAATCCAACTAAATATTAACCCTTAAAAACCAAATAATAAGAAACAGAAAGAACAAATTTGAACAAACTCAGACGAACGGTAACGTTCCCCATATCGGCTTTCAGTATCAGATACTGATAACCGCATAAAAGTTATCAACTTATTTTATTAACTTGGGTGAGCAACTACCGATTCTCTCGACATAAATATACATAGAGCTATTTGCTCTTGTTCTCTCCTTCTTGAATACGGCCAATTTTCAACATGTGAGAACAAGTAAGCGAAGAGTTCCATGTCCGTTTAGGACGTGGACTTTTCCGTACTTGTCAACATGGAAGGTTGCTTGGCCGTAACCTAAGAAGGGGGACGAGGATTTCGGAAAGTCTGCGCCCTTATTTTATTTCCAAATTATGAAAAAAATATTATGTTTCGTCATTTGTTTTTTTTCAATAATAATTGACGCAAATGCCCAAACTTTAGATGGTTATAAAACTATCTATCTTAAATCTCACACCAATAATCAATGGGGTGTTGATGATCGAATGAGAGACGCATTCTATAATAAGGGGTTTAATGTAGTTATGTCAGAATCTGAGATTCCGACAGATCGTCAAGGGCGTTTAGCTACTCTTGTCCTAACCTATCACTTCGAAGTCAAATATGGAGGAACACCTTTCCATTATGATTTGCACAATATGCTTGGTGAGAAAGTATTTGAAGCAGAAGGTATTGGAAACACTTTATCAGCCAAATCAGATGTAAACCGCGCTTGTAAAAGAGCTTTAGGTAAAATGGAAGAATTGCCATATAGTTACAATCCAGATAAAACACCTAAATTGCCTATGCCAGAAACTACGTTATCTAATTTAAGTGACGAACAAATCACTAATGCGTTAGCAAATGTTGATAAATCTGGAATAGAGGGTATCTATAAGAATATGAATGACTCATATTATAAACTTGCTATTCTTAAAGATGGAGGTAAATATTTAGCGTTAGTTATGGATACAGACCAGAAAAACTGGTATCATGGTGATGTAAAAGCTGTATTTGAAAACCTGCGAACAAATTACTATAATGTAACATATTTCAAGGACAACTATCAAAAGATAGAGTCAATAATTCAGTTAAATGATGAAGGTACATTGAAAATTGGTGACTTTAATTATATAAAGATATATCCTAAGTAACTGTGCAAAAATATTTTTACAATGCGTAATTTACTTTTAGTATATTA
>CAMKEM010000029.1 GCA_946411565.1 uncultured Prevotellaceae bacterium
CAACAAGCGAGACTCATCATAAGTTCGCTTCTGATTTCTTCCGTAAGCTTTACGATGACGGCAAGCTTCAGGAGATTGTTGAGGAGCAATATTGCGATGAGGTGACAGGTGAGTTCCTTACCGACCGTAACATCGTGGGTACATGCCCTCGTTGTGGTGCAGAGGGCGCTTACGGTGACCAATGCGAGAAGTGTGGCGCTACCCTTTCTCCAGACGAACTTATCAACCCAACAAACAAGAACAATCCGGGACACGGACTTGTGAAGAAGCCTACAAAGAACTGGTATCTCCCACTTGGCGAGTATCAGAACTGGCTCAAAGAATGGATTCTTGACGGTCACAAGGAGTGGCGTTCAAATGTCTATGGCCAATGCAAGAGTTGGCTGGATATGGATCTTCAGCCACGCGCTATGACCCGCGACTTGGATTGGGGTATTCCTGTTCCTGTTGAGGGAGCAGAGGGCAAGGTGCTCTATGTTTGGTTTGATGCCCCTATCGGCTATATCTCAAACACAAAGGAGCTTTGCGAGAAGAACCCTGAGAAATGGGGCACATGGCAGAAATGGTGGCAGGATGAGGACACACGTCTCGTTCACTTCATCGGTAAGGATAACATCGTGTTCCATTGCCTTATCTTCCCTGTAATGATGAAGGCTCATGGTGGCTATATCATGCCGGATAATGTTCCTGCAAATGAGTTCCTGAACCTTGAGAATGATAAGATCTCAACATCACGCAACTGGGCTGTATGGCTTCACGAATATCTTGTTGACCTCCCTGGCAAGCAGGATGTTCTCCGTTATGTTCTCACAGCAAATGCTCCTGAGACAAAGGACAACAACTTCACTTGGAAGGATTTCCAGGAGCGCAATAACTCTGAGCTTGTGGCTATCTATGGTAACTTCGTGAATCGTGCACTTCAGCTCACAAAGAAATATTTCGAGGGTGTTGTTCCTGCTATGGGCGAGCTTCTGGATGTTGATAATCAGGCAATCAACGAGTTCAAGGACGTGAAGAAGAACGTTGAGGAACTTCTCGACCAGTTCAAGTTCCGTGAGGCTCAGAAGGAGGCTATGAACCTTGCACGTATCGGCAACCGCTATATCACAGAATGTGAGCCTTGGAAGCTCTGGAAGACTGATCCAAAGCGCGTTGAAACAATCCTTCACGTTTGTCTTCAGCTCACAGCTAACCTCGCTATCGCATTCGAGCCATTCCTTCCATTCTCAAGCAAGAAGCTCAGAGAGATGCTCAACCTCAGCTCATTCGACTGGGAGCAGCTTGGTTCTATGGATATCCTCAAGGCAGGTCATCAGCTTGGCGAGCCTTCACTTCTCTTCGAGAAAATCGAGGATGCGACAATCGATGCTCAGCTTCAGAAACTTGAGGACACAAAGAAGGCTAACGAGGCAGAGAATTTCGAGCCAGAGCCATTCAAGGAGAATGTGGATTTTGACACCTTCGAGAAGCTTGACATCCGCGTAGGTCTCGTTACATCTTGCGAGAAGGTGAAGAAATCAAAGAAGCTCCTCAAGTTCCATATCGACGACGGAACAAAGGACGGTCGCACTATCCTCTCTGGTATCGCAGCATACTACGAGGATCCACAGGAGCTTGTTGGCAAGCAGGTGCTCTTCGTAGCTAACTTTGCCCCACGCAAGATGATGGGCGAAGAGAGCCAGGGCATGATTCTCTCAGCCGTAAACTTCGACGGCTCACTCTCTGTTACGACAACAAGCAAGGAGGTTAAGCCGGGATCAATAGTATCATAAATTTAAATTTTAAAATGAAAAATGAAAAATTATAAAATACAGATTACCATTTCAAGGTAAAAAGCGTATCTTGTATTTTTCATTTTTCACTTTTCATTTTTCATTTGATTTTTGCAATAAATGATTGAACAAGAAATAACTCTTGCAGTCCTGAAGGCTGTCAAGGAACTATACGGTCAGGAAGTGCCAGAAAAGATGGCACAGCTGCAGAAGACACGCGCAGAGTTTGAGGGCAACCTCACTCTCGTGGTATTCCCATTCGTGAAGATGGCTCGTAAGAAGCCGGAAGAGGTTGCTGCCGAGATTGGCGAGTACCTCGTAAAGAACAGCAATTCGGTTGCTGCATACAACGTGGTAAAGGGCTTCCTCAACCTCGTTATTGCCCCAGAGGCATGGGTATCTCTTCTCAACGCTATTGATGCAGATGAGCATTATGGCGAGAAGAAGGCAACTGAGGATTCTGACCTCGTGATGATTGAGTATTCATCTCCTAACACCAATAAGCCTTTGCACCTCGGTCATGTGCGTAACAACCTTCTTGGTTGGTCTCTTGCACAGATTATGGCTGCTAACGGCCATAAGGTTGTCAAGACAAATATCGTAAACGACCGTGGTATTCACATCTGTAAGTCTATGCTTGCTTGGCAGAAGTGGGGTAACGGTGAGACTCCAGAGACTTCTGGCAAGAAGGGCGACCACCTCATCGGCGACTACTATGTAGCTTTCGACAAGCACTATAAGGCTGAGTGTGACGAACTTGCAAAGAAGTACGTTGCAGAGGGTATGGCTGAGGATGCTGCTAAGGAGAAGGCAAAGCAGGAGGCTCCTCTTATCAAGGAGGCTCACGATATGCTCGTAAAATGGGAGAACAACGACCCTGAGATTCGCGGTCTCTGGGCAAAGATGAACGAGTGGGTATATGCCGGATTCAACGAGACATACAAGGCTCTTGGCGTTAGCTTTGATAAAATTTACTACGAGTCAAATACATATCTTGAGGGTAAGGAAAAGGTGGATGAAGGTCTTGCAAAGGGCTTCTTCTATCGTCGTCCAGACAACTCAGTATGGGCAGACCTCACAAATGAGGGACTTGACGAGAAGCTTCTTCTCCGTTCAGACGGTACTTCTGTCTATATGACTCAGGACATCGGTACTGCAAAGCTCCGTTTCCAGGACTACCCTATCGACCAGATGATCTATGTGGTAGGTAACGAGCAGAACTATCATTTCCAGGTTCTCTCTATCCTTCTCGACAAGCTCGGCTTCAAGTGGGGTAAGGATCTCGTTCACTTCTCTTACGGTATGGTTGAGTTGCCAAATGGTAAGATGAAGTCACGTGAGGGAACAGTAGTTGATGCTGACGACCTTATTGCAAGTATGATAAATGATGCCTACGAGGTTTCACGCGACCATGCAAAGAAGGTTGAAATGACAGAGGAAGAAAGCCGTGAAGTTGCCCGTATCGTGGGTATGGGTGCTTTGAAGTACTTCATCCTCAAGGTTGACGCTCGTAAGAATATGCTCTTCAACCCAGCAGAATCTATCGATTTCAACGGAAACACAGGTCCGTTCATCCAATATACTTACGCTCGTATCCGTTCTATTCTCCGCAAGGCTGAGGAGCAGGGCTTGAAGGTTGAGCAGATGAACGGTGGCGTTGAACTTGCAGAGAAGGAGATTGAGCTTATCCAGAAGACATCTGAGTATGCAGCAGCCGTTGCACAGGCAGGTAAGGATTACTCTCCTTCAGGTATCGCAAATTACTGCTATGAGCTTACAAAAGCATTCAACCAGTTCTATCACGACTATTCTATCCTCGGCGAGGAAGATGCTGCTAAGAAGCAGTTCCGTCTGCTCCTTGCAAAGAACGTGGCAAAGACTCTGAAGAACGGTATGGCTCTCCTCGGAATTGAGGTTCCAGAGAGAATGTAAAGACAATAATGACGAGTTACTAATTACAAATTACTTGTTTTCCATCGTAACTAAGTAATTTGTAATTAGCAATTCGTAATTATCAAGGTAATGTTACGAAAAAATAAAATTAAACCTAAACATTTATAATTACACTTTTAAATTAAAAAAAATTATGGCTTATCAAGAACAGAAGACGACGGGTTACGGTACTCGTGTAGGTAATTCATTTAAGGCAATCGGTAGTGGACTCATTATGTTCTGTATCGGAACAGCACTCCTTTGGTGGAATGAAGGTCGCACAGTAAAGACGGAAAAGATGCTCGAAGAAGTGGGCGGTTCTTATGTTGAAATGGAGAATCCAAACAAGAAGGACGCATCTCTTGACGGAGAACTTATCTGCGCATCAGCATTGGCAACAACCGAGGATTCACTTAGCGATGCTCAGTTTGGCGTAGGAGCAAAGGCTATTGCCCTTCATCGTAGAGTAGAATACTATCAATGGGTAGAAAACTCTGAAGAAAAGAGCGAAGACAAATTAGGCGGTAAAGAAGTTACCACCACAACATATACTTATTCAAAGAAATGGGTTAGCACTCCTGTGGAGTCTTCTGAGTTCAAGGATCCTGCCTATCAAAACAAGAATACTGTACTCACAACCGTTGAGGAGGCTGACCAGTATGCCGAGAATGTTAAGTTTGGTGCATACAAATTAAATGAAGCTCTTATTCATCGTATTTCATCAAGCGAGGGACTTGACCTTGCCATAAGCGAGGACATGCTGAAGCAATTTGATAAGAATGCTCAGGTGGCTTACGAGCGTTTCTATGGTACTAAGAAGAACGCCACTCAGGCAGTTGAACAGCCAGCCGAGACTGCAGTTCTCTCAGATTCAGCAAAGGCTGTAGCAGACTCTTTGAAAGCTGTAAATGATAGCATCATAAAGAATGCGGTAAACAAGAAGGACTTTGAATATGTTCATCAGGCTGGCAACGTATTGTATTTCGGTCGTGTGCCAGGTTCACCAGAGGTTGGTGATGTCCGCGTGACATTCGAGAAGGTTGTTCCTGCCAAGGTAACAGTAATGGCTGTTGTCGATGGCGATAGCTTCAAGCCATACAAGGCAAAGAACGGCAAGCGTTTCCAGACTCTTGTGATGGGCAAGAAATCAGGTGATGAGATTATTGAGGCAGATAAAGAGGCTAACAATATGTGGCTCTGGGTACTTCGTGTTGTCGGAGTTATGTTGGTTATCGGTGGTCTGAAGGGTATCTTCGGTTTCTTGGAGACACTTCTGAAGGTCGTTCCATTCTTAGCAAACATCTTCGGATGGGGTGTAGGTGTTGTCTGCACAATCTTAGGCTTGGCATGGTCGCTCATCGTCATCGCTATTGCATGGCTTTTCTATCGCCCTATACTTGGCATAAGCCTACTTGTAATTGCAGGATTCCTTACATGGGTATTTGCCTTCAAGGGCAAGGATAAACTCAAGGAACTGGCAGCAAAGGCTAAAAAATAAAAAGATGCAGAAAAGAACATCCTTAGCATTTCTTGCCATTATGATGCTCGTTGCCTGTGGAGATAAGACGAGCAAGACTACTGTCGATGCTGATAGCCTGAATGCGGACACTCTCCTTAGCTCTCCAGCTCCCTCTCTACGGGAGAGGGCGGGGGGAGAGGCCGCAAAGCATACTCAGGAATACATCTCTCAGCGCATAGACACCATATATAAATATAAGAATGATGCTATGTGTTGCTCTAAACGCTATAACGACCTCACAAATAAGGCGTGCAAGATAGCGGATGAATTAGATGATCTGTTTATCGACTGCGACCATTGGGTTGCAGGACAGGACATCGACCCTAAGTGGAGCTATAAGGTAAACAATATCAAAATCGAGAGTGATTCCATAGCATGGGCAGAAATGACTATTCACAACTTCTCTAACCAGAAGGTAAGACTCAAGCTACTATACGAACGTGACGACTGGTTTGTTGACGATTTCCTCACCACATACGTAGAGAATGGTGTTGCAAAGGAAATTAGCGAACAGGAAAATGCTCGTGACTACATCTCTAAAAACAAGAAATAAATGAGAAAGATAATCCTATCAATATCTATCATACTGCTTATGTGTGCCTGTGGTGGTCAGACTCAGAAACCCAAACAGAAGAATGACTCTACAACGGTTTCTGTAGAAAAGACAGAAACAAAGGACGCAACAGCGACAGATATTCCCGCTTTTGTCACACGCGTATATAACAAGGTGAATGAGGTCTGGTCACAGCAGGAAGTAAACACCTCCGTTCTTGATAGTGTATTCTTTGCCCCGAGCTATAAGGAACTGCATGAAAAGGTCGTAAAGGCTCAGGAAGGCAAATCGTTTGACGATATGTGCTTCGTTGAGTATATGCCTTTTTCTCAAGGTCTTATAGTTCCTATCACCATTACCGACATCAAGGCAAACATGCTTACCGACAATACCGCTGAGGTTTTCTATGAAATGAGAGACAAGGAGGATCTTGTTAATATGTGGTGGCATCTTGTATATGACAATGGTGAATGGCGTATCGACGACTGGAAGAATGATCCTAAGGACGAAAAGGGCATGGCTGATAGGATGCGTGAATATCTGGAAAAGGATAAAGAGTAAAGTTGAAAGTAGAAAGAGTAAAGTAGATAGTGTAAAGTGTAAATAGTAGAATGAAAAAAATATCATTTCTCATTGTTCTCTATCTCAGCCTCATAACAGGGGCAAAGGCACAGAATACCAAGCAATATGAGAGAAAGGACTTCTCCTTCAAGATAACCAAGGAGAAAGACGCAGAGGGCTATGTCAATATCGTGAAGCTTAGCACATACGTTGGTTCTCAACTCATAGATAATTACTTTTTCAAGGTGCCTTCGCCTCTTCCTGAAGACCTTTCCGATGGTATCGGAACTGTCTCTGAAGAGGATATCAACTTCGACGGTTATCCCGATATTGATATCAATCTCGGCTATCGGGGGGCTGGAAGTGCGAATAACATACAACATGAGGCTCTTCTCTGGAATCAGCAGCAGCATGCCTTCGTAAAGACCGATGGTTACAACGATATTGGCGAACCGCAACTTGATCACAAGAATAAGGTTGTCTTTACGGTTATCAACAGCTATACCGATGTCACCAAGACCTACTACAGATGGGATGGCAACAAACTCGTGGAATATCTCTGCGAGACCGCAAAAATCGAGGATGACAAGGTCACAGATTTCAGCGGAATGCTCAATCTCCCTCTCTACACTCTTGAAGCAAAACTGAACGGTAGGACTCCTGTCATAATCGCCTTTCAGAAAAACGAAAAGGACATTGTGGCAGGCTACATCTACTACCCTCGTGCCAAGAATCCAGCACCAATCATGATCAAGGGAATCTACGACAATGGCACCTACGATCTCCGTGAACGTCTGGACGACGGAACCACAACAGGCTATATCTGCCTGAAATGCGACAAAGACGAGACTTGGAGTGGCGGGTGGGCTAATCCTACGACTCATAAGGAACTGAAGCTAACGGATATATCCTTCAGTCACGAAGCTCAGAAATGGTTCACGAAATCGTTGTTTTTGGAAGAATAAATTGTAAACAATATGATAGAAATACCAGAAGGTTTAGGCGGAAAGATTTTCAAGGGTTGTGGCTGCATATCTATCGGCATAGTACTGATGATCATCCTTGTAGTCATCATAGGCATCTATGCAGACGACGAGGAAACGACCGACGAGAAGAAGGAAGGAGAAAAGACTGAGCAGGTCGAGAAGAAAGACAGCGTGGTTGTTAATGCCCCGTTGGAAGGCGACCCTTACAAAGAACTTGACGAACTGATAGGTCTAAATCAGGTAAAGGAAGAGGTTCATTCTCTCGCCAACTTCGTAAAGATACAGAAACAACGTGAGGCTAAAGGCTTGAAGACTCCTAAGATGTCTTTCCACCTTGTGTTTACTGGTAGTCCGGGTACAGGTAAGACTACCGTTGCACGAATCGTGGCAAGAATATACAAGGATTTGGGCGTATTGAAGAAAGGTCATATGGTGGAAACCGACCGTTCAGGACTTGTAGCTAACTATGTAGGCCAGACTGCCACTAAGACTAACGCCATCGTTGATTCTGCCCTTAACGGAGTTCTCTTCATCGACGAGGCATACGCGCTTGTGCCTACAGCCAACAAGAACAACGACTACGGACAGGAGGCTATCTCCACCCTACTGAAGCGTATGGAGGATGACCGTGACCGTCTGGTAGTAATCGTAGCTGGATATACAAACGAGATGAAGCGATTCATAGATTCCAACCCAGGACTACAGTCTCGTTTCAATCGCTATATCAACTTCCCCGACTATACATCGGGCGAACTATGTGATATCTTCAATATGTATGTCAAGAAGAATCAATATAGCTTGACACCTGATGCGCAGCGATACCTTAAAACACGCCTTGATAGCGTGGTAAAGCATAAGGATCGTAACTTCGGTAATGCCCGCTATGCCCGCAATGTTTTCGAGAAAAGCATTCAGCGACAAGCCGACCGATTATCCAACGTGAAGAATCCTACTACAAATCAATTGTCGGAAATCACAACAAGCGACATTCGTGAAGCATTCAATAGTGTAAAGTAGCTTAAGTGAATAGCGAAAAGTGAAGAAGGTTTAGCTCTTCACTTTTCGCTATTCACTTAGTATTGCTTTGCATTTTCTTCATTCTCTCAATCTTACGCAAGAAGATTTCCTTACCTTCATAATAGGTGTTATTTACCTTGAGCACATTGCCGTTAGGATCAAGAGCCTCATGATGAGGAATACTACTAAACTTGAAAAGCACGGTAAGTTTCTTGTAATCTTCTTCTGAAATGCGATAACATTCCGCACCGTTAAGATGCTGTGCAACATATTCCTCGTATGTGGTTTTAGGAGAATTCTTATCACTTGTGATATATACAAACTCGAAGTCGGGATTGTTACGTAACTCCTCACGCCACACCTTGCTCTGCTCAATTCCTGTGCGACAAGGTGCACAGAACGTTGCCCAGAAATCGAGATAGACATATTTACCCTTGTAGTTGTCGGTTATTTTGCGAAGTATCGCGGTAGCCTCACAATCAGGCAAGGTATAGGTAAGAGTCCTGTCATTTATTCCGTAATCAACGTATTTGTCAAGCAATTTCTCAAACATCGCATCTTGCATCTCTGCCTTTAAGATGCTTGCCCTATTTTTCACTAAGTCCAACCTTTTAGCAACCTCCTTATCCAATTCCTCAGCAGAATATTCATTAATCAACATACCGTTGATTTTGATATAATTGTGAACGCCCTCTTTTCCTTCCTTATAGAAAGAAGCCAGATAGCCCAACTTCATAGGTAATGACATGGTATTCTCACCAAATATATCCTTATCCATACCTATCATTACGCCATCTACCTCAGCCAAACTATAATCAATTGTCTGGCTCTTGATTACATTCCAGTATTTATCTCTAAAAGAAAAGAACTTTGGCACACATAGCGACAACAGGTCATTATATGGCATATTACGCAGAAAAGCATAATCGGAAAAGTCAAACGAGGGCAAATCCTTGTGACACAATGCTTTCTCTGCATAGGCATACTGAATCTCAAGCTTCCCAATCTGATATTCCATATCATTATAGTTGTATCGAGCACCCAGATAGTCATGGGTAGTAATAGCAGCATTATATGCTTCTTCCACTTTCTTTATATAGTCCTTGAAATCTAAATTTACATAATCCTGCAATGCCTTATATCTGCTATCCGAAGAATATTGAGGCATATTTGTTGAGAGCGCAGAGAACTGTGCAGGCTTACCTGACGCATCAGTAATCTTCACATTTACCTCTGGCGAACCCTGCCAACGAATATCGAAATTGAGAGTCTCACCAGGCTTTATGATGAACGGAATTGTGAATTGTCCTTTTTCCGGCTTTAGATAATTCAAGATAGGGTAATGTATATCTATTTTCTGCTCAAACGTACCATCATCCTTAATCTTTATAATGACTGGCTCAGCCTCACCTGTAAGGTTATTGCAGAGATATAAATTAAGCGCTGTGACATCATTTGATAGCGCATATCCGTTTACCTTACCCTTGATACAGACAGATCTCTCACAAAAAAAATCCTTGCGCAACTCATTGATTTTATCTTCATTAAGCGCGTATGGCTTTACCTGCACAGGATTCTTAGCATCAGAAATGCCCATAACACGACTTTGACCTACTGCCAATCCTTCGAGCATATCAAAAAAAATGGTAGTAAGTGGCAAAGGCTCAAAGACGAGTGTCATTGCTACATTATCATTCTCAAATTCTGGGATAGGAGCATCAAGGGCGAACTCCTTGCAGTATCTCACAGGGTAGTCCTTGCCATCCTCGCCACAAAGGTGCAAATCACTACTTATAATCTCAGGATTCTTAATCTTAGCCGTGACGATAGTCGCGGTATCATAGAACTCCACGGATTTTAGGCTAAAACGAGATATACTGGTAGAAACATAACGTGGTTTCTCCCAGATAACAACATCATTTGCAGCAGATGCCGTAAGCATAGTCAAAGCAAGAATAAACGATAATAGAGCTTTCATCTTTGTAAATTGAAAATTAACAGCCCCTCACCCGTCCTACGGACACCCTCTCCCGTGGGGCGAGGGGGATATTACACTTTATCATTTTGGTGGTGGTTTGTATTATTCGCGAAATTACTATACGCCAACACCTACCACCCAACACCTATCACCTATTTGCGAGGGCAAAGTTACAAAAAAATATCTAAACGCCAAAAAATTCAAACGCAAAGACGCAAAAGCGCAGAGCATTTCTTTTTACGAACACGGAATGCACGAAAGAAACAAAAGTTTCGTCAATTCCGTGATTTCCGTGTTCAGAAATAATCTCTGCGCCTTTGCGTCTCCGCGTTTAATATATTAATCTCTTAATCTATTAATTTCTTAATCTCTCAATCATTCTGGTCTCATAATCAC
This sequence comes from uncultured Prevotellaceae bacterium, assembly GCA_946411565.1. Classification (GTDB taxonomy): domain Bacteria; phylum Bacteroidota; class Bacteroidia; order Bacteroidales; family Bacteroidaceae; genus Prevotella. Next base: position 10,715 of record CAMKEM010000029.1, read on the forward strand.
CTCTGCGTGATTACCGCTCTTGAGGATCACATTCTTGATATAAGAAGAAATATCCTCAGGAGTAATGCTCTCAATAATCTTCTTCCTGTCGGTATAGTTATCCTTACCGTATAGTTTCCAGTCAATGATAGCATTCACCCAGAAACCATTGTTCTTGAGGGTAATCTCCGTCTGTTTCAAACCATTCTCCTTAATCTTTTTCACCTTGTCAGGATCCACCTTCTCTGCTGCATCAGTAACAATCTTCTTCATAAGCTCAGCAGCCATGTCGAGCTTCGAAGGATCAGAGATAGGAGCATAAGACTGAAGCACCACATAAGGCTTAGGGCCTGCCAAATCGACACTGGCTCCTGCACCACAGCTATAAGCAGCCGAAGCATCCTCACGAACCTGCTTCAGCATCTCGTTCGATAGCACCTCACCCACATAGTTCATCAGAATATCATTCCTGAGCGTATTCTCCACAGGAGCATAATAAAGGTTCTGAAGACAAGGCTTAGGACTCTCCATCTTACGCTTGAAGTCACACTTCCTCTCACCCTTGAAGTAAGTACGCACATCCTTAATCTCCACATCGTCAGCCTTCTGTGCAGGAAGCGAAGCAATATACTGCTCAATGAGTGGAAGCAGAGTAGCCTCGTCATAGTTACCAACGAAAACGAAAGTATAGTTGGCAGCATTGGCAGTACGCTCCTTGATGATCTCCAGACAACGGTCGTATGAAAGCTGGTCTATATCATCCATGTTCACAATCCTGTAGCGAGGATTATTGCAATAGATCACATTATTAGCAGAATCGCTAAAAGTATATTCAGGCTGAAGCACATAGCCAGGAAGAGCAATCTTGAGTTGAGAGACGTACGAGTCATACCCCTTCACATCCTTACTCTTAGCCGTGAAGTTGAGATAGACCAACTGCATGAAGGTCTCAATATCCTTCGGAGTCGTGCTACCACTCACATTCGAGCGCGTAACGCTCAGACTGAAGTTCGCGCCACACTGCTTTCCTGCAAGAGCCTTCTGCAACTCATTGTTGCTGAAGTTGCCAAGCCCCGACACGCTGCCTATGCTACTGATATGCCTCAGATTAGCATAGTCCTTCTCCCCATACAGGCACTTACCGCCCTTAGCAAAAGCCGTCATCTGAATCTCGTCAGCCTTGAAGTCAGTCTTCTTCATAATAACCGTAGCACCATTGCTGAGGGCAAGCTCTTTATATCCAAGAGCAGCATTCTCAGTCGTCTTCTTAATGCTACCCTTCTTCGGAAGTTCAGCAATGAGAGGCTCATTCTTCGCGTTGTCCACCCACGGCTCAAGCTTCTCGCCACGAGCAGCCTCATAAGTCTTGCGAAGCTCATCCACCGTCGGCACATAACGTCCGTCCTTATCCTGAGCATACTCATAGACCACGAGGTTAGTGTCGCTCACGCTAATCACCTGCTGAGCATAACGGTTCACCGCCTCAAGGTTAATCATCTGCGCCACCATCTTCCAAATCTGAAACTCATTCTCAATGCTTGGGATAGGCGTATGGTGGAAATAGTGGGTATAGTATTCATTACAGAACTGCGCATTTTTACGTTTATCGCGGTTAGTATAAGCCTTCTCAATCTGCGACAAGAACTCATCCTTAGCCCTAACCAGCTCCGTTGCGGTAAAACCGTGCTGTCTAATACGCATCACCTCACGCACCACCTCGGTCAAAGCCCCCATGTCCTTTCCCTCTTTAGGGTAAAGCGAAATGTTGAGAGCATCCTTAGTGTTGGCATAGATAAAGTTGCCCACCCCGAGACTTGCACTAATATAGTTGCACTCAGGCTTCTGAACAAGTTCAGCGAAACGAGAATTAGCCATACTTCCCACCATGCGCCTTGCATATTCGTCAATAAACCATAGCATAGAGTCTCTCAGGCTATCAGGCATAGCATCAGTCTTCATACTGATATTTATCTCGTTGGCAACCAGTTCCTTATCCTTATCCACTATGTATATAGGCTCATAGTTGTCAGGCACAGGCACCTTCTCCACCTGTGGGGCGTTAGGATCAAGAGGAATACTGCTGAACAGCTCTTTTATCACCTTCTCCGTATGGTCAACGTCCACATCGCCCACCACAATCACCGCCTGATTATCAGGGCGATACCATTTCTTGTAGTATTTGCGCAGAGCATCATACTTAAAGTTATCCACCACGCTCATAAGACCTATCGGCATACGATTACCCCATTTAGAATCAGAATAGAGCTTAGGGAAGTTCCTCTCCGCCAGACGCTGCGAAGCACTATTTCTCATAGCCCACTCACCATGCACCACGCCACGCTCCTTGTCAATCTCCTTATCCTCAAGCAGAAGACCATTACTCCAGTCCTTGATTATGATAAGGCAGGAGTCGAGGGCTGACTGGCGAGTAGTTGGCACATTATTGATATTGTAAACAGTCTCGTTGAGACTTGTAAAAGCATTAAGGTCACTACCGAAGGCAACGCCGAGCGAACGGCAGAACTCAATAATGCCATTCTCCTTGAAATGCTCCGAGCCATTGAATGCCATGTGCTCAAGGAAGTGAGCCAGACCACGCTGCTCTTCCTCCTCCTGCATAGAACCTACACGCTGCGCAATATAGAAACTCGCAACATGTTCAGGCCATTCATTGTGACGAATGTAGTAGGTAAGACCGTTAGGAAGCTTGCCAATGCGAACTGCCGAGTCAACAGGCACAGGTGGCATCTGCTGTGCGTTAGCCATAGCCGTAATCAACACAACAGCAAGCAATAAAAGTTTTCTTAGTTTCATTTTTAGTTTATTATTTTAGTTTGTTGAATTATCAATCTTCAATTATCAATTTGCCACAAAATTACTATCATATTTTGAAATTGCAAAGCATTTATGCAAATGATTAATATAGATTAACAAAAACACAATATTCAAGGTCTTTGCTTAGTCGTTTTTCGCCCAATTCATAGGATGGGAGATAGATAGGCGGGAAATGGGATTTGCATGGGATTTGAAAAGGAATTGCATAGGCCCTGCAAGGGACTTACAAGGGACCTACAATAAAGGCATTTCAATTATTTCAATAATTTCAATTAAAAATGAACACACACGTCAAATAAAGTATGCCCAAATTTAATTGAAATTATTGAAATAATTGAAATATTAATTCTTCTTCAAGCCTTTAAACACCTTTGACATGAAAGATGACATATCGTTAGCCAGAGAGTGATTCGCTTTCTGGTAGCTTGCGAAGAAAGGCTTTTTCTCAATCGCATTGAGAGTCTGCAAATCTTTAAATTCTACTTTTCCTACCATTCCTGTCAGAAGTATAGCAGTAATGTTCTTTTCCATGTAAGAAGTCAGACTTTCCATCACCTTCATCATCATAGCCTTCTGCTCATCTGAAATATTTGCAGGAGTCATGTCAGCAGCCAAGCTCTTCGCAGCACTAAGAGCACTCCTCGTAGCCTCAGGTGCACCATTTATCTCCAACCAACGAACGAGTTCTTTCTTCAACTGAGGATCGCACTCTGGCATTTTTAAGTCTTCTGGAGTTCCGCCCATTGCAATAGCCTGCATCTGAGGCATCAATGTCTGCTGGATAGCATCCTGATTGGCAGAAGCCTCAATTACCTTCTTCTGAATATTCATTACCTCTGGTTGCATGAAGAAAGAAACCATTTCATTGAAATCCTTCTCACTCATGTTTTTACGATAACTAGCAGCCAACCACTCCACGGCATCAGTCTTAAACTGAGTCTTGAGATAGTCGCCATTAACATTTGGAAGTTGTGAATACTTCTCAAACATTTTCTCATTGAGAGTTGCAATAACCTCATTGTTCATGAGTTTTGTAACTCCGTCAGTGTAATTGTCAGCACTAACGGTTGTGAACTGCATAAAGAGAGCAGCAATGAAAGATAAAATAAACTTTGTTTTCATCTTGTTTTTAGTATTTTTAGTGAGTATAAAAGAGTTAATTATTCATAGTGTTCCACACTTCAACGATTTCCTCGATACTAATACCGAGCATACGTGCCTGTCGGAAAAGCTCTGGCAATTGCTGACGCTTGAAGTCCTCCTTCTGGCCTTTGAGCAGTTTCTTCTTAGCGTCAGCACAGACGAAATAGCCTATGCCACGCTTCTGATATACAATTTCTTCACGTTGTAATACTTCCATAGCTCTAAGTACGGTGTTATAGTTAATCTCGTAGGTAACAGCCAGTTCCCTGACGCTCGGAATACGATCGTCTCCCTGGTAGTTGCCCTTTAGAATCTCTTCGCAAAGCTGATATGCAACCTTGCCGAATATTGTTTTTTCGTTGGCTGTAATCATATCATTAATAATCCACTATTAGCAGGCTGCCAACGCTTGTAAATCTGATAGGCGATTATCAAAAGTACAATACCGATAACAGCAAAAAGACAACACTGAACAGGTGTAATGGTGACTCTTTCCATATAAATGAAAGTCAAATGAAAAGCATATCCCAAACCCAAGCTAAAGCCTATACAGAATGCTTTATTTCTTATGAGTGATGCCAAAATCATATTTACACCTATCAAAATAATCAAGAACGAGAAATGACACGTCTCTCTGTATATATAACTGATATATCCACCTACTTTAATCTGTTTGTCAACAGGAAAATCAGCGGTTAATAACGAACCTACATATTCAACTGCCATAGAGAACAGAAGACAGGCAACAGCCAATCCCACTATCGTACCTAACGCTATAAGATATTTATGCAAAAGAGATGCAGGTAACTGATAATTATTGAACAGGCGTAATTCCATTACTGTCCTGACTGAATTATATGAGACGATCAAATAGAAGAATAGCATGCAAACAACAGCAAAAGGCTCGTTTAATGCCAATTCTGGGCTATTATAGTATGCTATCAACGACAAATTGAAGTATCCACCTACCTGTGACAGTAATATCATCAGTATGAAATACCAGGCATTGACTTTAAGTATTTGCTTAAATATATTCATTGTCTTGTTATATCATAAATAAACCACTATTAGCAATTTGACTACGCTTATAAAGCTGCCAACTTGCTACAATTAATACCACAGGCAAGATATAGGAAACATAACATACTATGGTAGAATATGTTTCCATCCCCATGTGTACAGCAGAAACCTTATTCAGCATAAAATATGCACAGATGAAAATCAACAACCGATAGACGATTTTGTTTCTTACAAGTTCCCTAATGAATATTGAAGCACAGAATCCCATGATACCAAATAATATCGTATCAGGAGTTTTGCACAATCGGATAAGGAAACCTCCTATTTCTATCTGTTGAAACCTTGAACTGCCATGAATAAGATGCTCAACTGCCTCGATAGGTACAGATAGCAAAGGTAGTAGAATGAAACAAAGACCTGCCATACCAACTGCGGCAAAGAACTTCTTGTTTTGGTTTTCTGGAAGCAAATGGTAATTCCTGTCACGAAGAGTGCTTGATGCAACCTCTGACACAAGAACGAAAAGCAATACTATGAACATTAAATCAAACATATCGTATGTAGGCATGTTATATTTCATTCTTTCCAATTGCGCAAGCTCTTCTTTAGATAGAGTTTGCATAGTTGGGGCGTTCTTTATAGCATTTCTCATAGTATCTTGAGTATGCTGAGAGTTTGTTACACCCACGCACAGAGTGCTTATTGCAAAAATAGCTGACAGGAAAATGCTTTTCCATATCCATTTCATGCTATTTGATTTCAGAATATACTTATATATGTTCATAGCTTTACTTCTTAAATGCGTTAGGATTCTCGCTTACTGCCTCAAAAAGAAGTTCAAGACTTACAGGTGTCTCTTCTTCTGTTTCTGTTCTACGTGCCACACATAGATCACCTTCAAGGCTCTTTTCTGAATATATCACCTCACCTTTGGGCGACGTGCCGAAAGTGAATTTCTCAGCCAATCCATCAATAGAATCGTTGACGAGCAGGTCTTTTTCACCAATGATAATTATGTGATCAACCATCTTCTCTACATCGTGTACCTGATGTGTAGAAACAACGATTGTGCGGTTCTCGGTCATGTGACTGTTTATGAGCTTACGGAAGATGCGCTTTGAAGGGATGTCAAGACCATTGGTTGGCTCGTCCATTAGCAGATAAGGAACGTTAGTAGCAATGGCAAAGCATATCATGATCTTCTTCTTTGTACCCATAGAGAAGTTTTTCAGACTATTATTCTCTAAATGCAGGTCGAACTCACGCATACACTCATCCATAATCTCCTGACTGTAATCCTTATAGAAAGGACTATACAACTTTATGAAACTCTCAAGAGATATGCTTGGCACTACAAGCTCTTCTGGGAGGAAATATATATTCTCAAAAATTGACTTGCTCTTTGTCTCTACGTCCTCACCATCTATCGTAATCACACCTTGCTTGGCGAAAAGTTGTCCAGTGATAAGGTTGAGCAACGTAGTCTTACCTGTTCCGTTCTTGCCGAGCAGTCCGACTATGGAACCTGGATTCAACTGGAGATTCACATTTTCAATTACATTCCTCTTTGATCTTTTATAACCAAAGGTGAGGTTGTCAATCTGTATCATATCTGCTTATTTTTGAGTTGTTATTTTTAGTTTGTTGATATATTTACATAGTGTCATAGTGGAGTATGACAGTACAAAGATAAATTGTTATTATGAAACAACCAAATTTAAGTAATAAAATTAACAAAATTTAAACAAAAAGAATAATTATCATATTCTATTTAAGCCCTTACAACATCTGAATATGATAAAGAAAGAAAAAGAGGTCACCCTCAGCCTTGCGTCTGATAGTGACCTCTTTTTCTTATTTACATCTCGAATCCTCCACCGTCACCGCCTACGGCGTTGTTGTTATTGGTGTTGTCATCATCATCGTCGTCGCCCTCACGACTCTTCCTCTTGTTGCCGTTGCCGAAGTTCCATGTGAGGTTGAAGTTAACCTTACGTCCTCCACGACGGAAGAGCTGGTGGATCTCGTAGTCCTCGCCAGTTCTGAAGTTCTCGCCATGACGTGAGTTGAGCACGTCGCGGCAGTTGATTGAGACGGTGAAGAGGCGGTTGAAGAAGTTCTTCCTTATACCGAAGTCAACCTGATAGGATGAAGGACGGTAACCCTGGGTGATTACGGCACGTGAGTTGTAGCGGCCGGAGGTCTGGATGGAGATGTCGTATGGCAGACGGATTGAAGCCGTCATGCGGGCATTCCATGTGAAGTTGTCGTTGGATGGACCGTAAACAGTAAGGATGCCTGCGCCAGGACCGCTTGCTACAGGATTGCCTTCGTTATCGACGTTGATATCGCGCGAGAAGCTGTCGAGTTTGTAATAATATGCATTGATGTTGGTGTTGAGGTCAACAATCTTGAAGATTTTGTTCTTTGCAGTAAGCTCAATACCTGAAGACTGGCTCTTTGCAACGTTCAATGATGTGGAGTACATTGTTTTTTTGTCTATGCCAAGATAGCTGACGCGCTGAATCACGTCGGTTGTAGGACGATAGTATGCACTTACGAGGAGTGAGTGCTGGTCCCATGTCTTGAGGTAGTTAAGAGAGAATGAGTTAGAGAACTCCGGTGTCAGCTCTGGATAACCGAATGAGATCATGGATGCATCGCTTGTGTTGCGGAATGAGTTGAGCTGTCCGCCCCAAGGACGACGGAGACGGCGTGTGTAGTTGAGCTGCAACTGCTGTGACTCCGTGAGTTGATATGACATGAAGAGAGATGGGAAGAGCTGGAAGAAATCCTTCTTGTAAGGCTTTATCGCCTTACCGTCGTGCTCATGCCACCAGTCACGGCTCTCTGTATCCACCTTCCAATACTCACCACGAAGTCCTGCCATAATACCGAACTTGCCGAGTGTGAGGTTTGCCGTTGCATAGCCTGCATGGATGGTGTTCTTGTAGATGAACTTGTTGTAGTAGGTATAGTCTATACCTCTGTCCTCGCCGTTCCAGTTATCTGCACGCCACATCTCGTTAGGAGTATTCTCATGTGAGAAAGTACCGTTGTAGCCTGTCTCGAGTTTGAAGTTGTCGCTTATCTTGTTCTCGTAGTCGAGTTTCACCTCATAGCGGCGGTTCTTTCCGTTTGCAGGACGATACTGATATCCGAAAACTGTTGCTGTGCCATCATAGTATGTGGTAGAGTCCTGATAAACATCGCTGTTCTCGCTATTGAACTTGTTTGCGCTTACTGTGAAATCGATGGAATGGGTGTTAGAGAAGTTATGGCGGTAGTTGAACATTCCGTTTATCATGTCCATAGGTCCCTTGCCTGTGGTTCGGCGGAACAAAAGTTTTGTTGGGTCGTCAACTCCGTTTATGATGTTGCCATAATAGTATGGTGTGCTGCTCCATGACTTGTTCTTTCCGTGCATCATCATACCTGTGAGGGCGATGTCGTCCTTGTCTGTCAGGTGGAATGTTATTCCGGCACGTGAGAAGAGGTTGTTACGCATATTTGTTGTGCGTGTGTTGTGTCGGGCATATCTGCTTGGATTGCCTAATTCATCGAAGAATGTCTGGTCGCTGTTCTGCTTTCCTACGTTCTCGTTATGACGCAAGCCGAGGTTCACGAAGAAGTCAACATAACGGGAGTTATAGTTGAAGTTGATGCCTCCGCGAGCTCCGTTTCGTGTATCAACGCCAGCCGATACAGAGCCATAGTAGCCTGCCTTGCGGTCTTTCTTCAGAATGATGTTGATGATACCTGCACCTCCCTCGGCAGAGAACTTAGCAGAAGGGTTGTCCATCACCTCTACCCTATCGATGCTCTCGGCTGGGATTTGTTGAAGTACCTGTCCCATGTTGTCGGAAGTGAGACCAGCACTACGACCGTTGATCCATACCTCTACGGATGCGTTTCCGCGGAGTGACACGTTACCATCGTTATCCACCTCCACGCTCGGAATATTGTCGAGCACCTCAGAGGCAGACTCACCCACGTTGGCGAGGTTGCTTGACACGTCGAAGGTTTTGCGGTCAACTTCGAGCTTCATTGTGGCTTTCTGACCAACGACCTTGACCTCGTTAAGCATATTGGCATCTTCTGCCATGTGGATAGCCGCATAGGTAACGGTTTTGTTATTGTCTGAGATTCGGAATTCCTTGGTTACGTTCTTATAACCAACAAATGTGAGTGTGAGGGTGTACTCACCGTTCTTAAGGTTCTTGATAGAGAATTTTCCATCAATATCAGTCGTAGCACCACCAGCGATAGTCTTGCTTCCCTTTGGTGATACGGCGATGTTTACAAAGGCGAGTGCCTCGTCATTTGCTTTGTCCAATACCTTTCCCTTAACCATACCCTGTGCCATAACTGTGAGCACGGCAAACATCATAAGAGAAAGCGTCAAAAGTTTTTTTGTCATTACCTGATTACTTGAAATTCATTTAAACGAAAAAAGAAAAGAAACGGAACGACCCTTCACCTGCCCTTTGGGCATCCTCTCCCCTAAGGGCGAGGAAGAAGTTAGTAAAGTTCACTCAAAGGATTCCCCACAAATAAAAAATGTAACTTTTCCCTCGCCCTTAGGGGAGAGGGTGTCCGTAGGGCGGGTGAGAGGCCACCATTTATTTACTTCTGCTTCTTAAAAGCACTATATATTTTCTCCGCAGCAGCCTTAAACTCATCTTCCGTGAGCTTCAGCTTCTCATTTGCAAAATTAACATCCTTCTCGCTCTGCATAGGGATGAGATGGATGTGGGCATGTGGAACCTCAAGACCGAGAACGACCTGAGCCACCTTGATGCAAGGGAATGCCTCCTTGATTGCCCTAGCAACCTTCTTTGCAAACACCTGATAACGAGCTATCTCGTCATCCTCCATATCATAGATGTAATCAACCTCACGACGTGGGATAACCAGTGTATGACCTACCACGAGAGGATTGATGTCAAGAAATGCGTAGAACTCATCGTTCTCTGCGCATTTATAGCTTGGAATATCGCCAGCTGCAATTTTTGAAAAGATATCCATTGTATAATTACAAATTATTAATTACAATTCACCTGTTTACTATTTGACGAAACAAAACCTAAAAAGTCAAATCAGGTATAGTAAGAAATGAAAAGAAAAAGAAAAACAGCCCCGCACCAGTAGTCCCTCACCCGTCCTGCGGACACCCTCTCCCCAAGGGGCGAGGAGGAAGTTACCTTTTATAATTATAAGGCTTTCTCCTTGAGGAAACTTTACTAACTTTTCCCTCACCCCTTGGGGAGAGGGTGTCCGAAGGACGGGTGAGGGGCTACTTGTGAGGGGCTCTTCCTTTACTCAATCGTAATAGAATCTATTCTCAGCTTAATCTTACCACGAGGAATTGTGATCTCCACTTCGTCACCAACCTTATGGTTGAGCAGACCTTGAGCGATAGGAGTCTTGACAGAAATCTTTCCTGCACGAAGGTCAGCCTCATTCTCAGCAACGATGGTATAGGTCATCTTTGACTTTGTAGTAAGGTTAGTCATCTCTACCTTTGACAGCAACTGAACTGCATCTGTAGAGAGACGACTCTTATCTATGATCTTTGCATCAGCAAGAGTGAGTTTCATCTGATTAATCTTCTCCATGAGCTTTGCCTGTGCTTCCTTGGCAGCATCATACTCAGCATTCTCAGAGAGATCGCCCTTATCACGAGCCTCAGCAATAGCAGCCGAAGCCTTAGGACTCTCCACAGCCTCCAGACGGTGGAGTTCCGCTACGAGTGCCTCGTAGCCTTCTTTTGACATGTATGCCATAATAGTATTATATTATTTACGTAATTACTTGTTAAATTTAATTTCAGCGAACAATTTGCACATTGTACATGGTATATTGTACATAGCACGATTTTAGGTCAGCTGGTTGCAGACTAAAAAACAGACCCCGACATCACGAATCAGTGATATCGGAATCCTGTATCTTGGTTACTTTTTTGTTCTTCTTAAGAGTACTGTTCAGATTAGATTATCTTGCAGTCTCAGATAACGAATGCAAAATTACACACATTTTCTGAAACTACCAAATTTTTTCCCGAAATTCGACTATGAACCATAGTTTTTCATGGTTTTCAAGTATATAATCCACAACTCATAATCACATCTTATAACGTTTCTATTATCACGAAAAAAGTCGCATCTGACAAAATCAGATGCGACTCTATATACATTATACTTTATTCTTTAATCCTTATTCCATTAAGCCTTAACCTCTGCTGTTGCAGAAGTTTCCTCTTCCTGAATCTTCTTACCGAGAGTAAGGTAAGCTGTTGGAGCAGCGATGAAGATAGAAGAAAGAGTACCGAAGAATACACCGAGGATCATTGCGAATGAGAAGCTGCGGATTGAATCACCACCGAGGATGAAGATACAGAGCAGCACGATCAATGTAGATACTGATGTATTTATAGTACGTGCGAGAGTCTGATTTACAGAATCATTGAATGTGATCTGTGGATCCTGCTTAACGTGGATGCCGAGGTTCTCACGGATACGGTCGAATACAACCACCTTATCGTTGATTGAGTAACCAATCACAGTCAGGATAGCACCAATGAAGGTCTGGTCAATCTCAAGGCTCCAAGGAACGATGTCATAGAGTGCTGAGTAGAAACCGATTACCACTACTGTATCAACAGCAAGGGCAACGATTGAACCTACAGAGAATGCAACGTTGCGGAAACGGATGAGGATGTAGATAAAGATAGCTACGAGAGCGACCAATACTGAGATGATAGCACCGTATGTGATATCCTTAGCTACAGAAGGACCTACTTTCTGTGAAGAGATGATTGAACCGCCCTCACGAACATCTGGGTTCTTGAACGCTTCAACGCTTGCCTGCTTAACGAAGCCACCCTTCTTCAGACATGTGTAGAGCTTGTTCTCACACTCGTCATCAACAGTTGAGCTGTTAGACTCAATCTTGTAGTTGGTAGAAACACGAAGTGTCTTACCATCTGTACCGATTGCGATAGCGTTGGTGTTAGAACCTGCGAACTCCTCACTGAGGATAGGACGAACCTGCTCAGGCTCAACAGCATTCTCGAATGCGATTACATAGTTACGACCACCAGTGAAGTCGATAGACTGAGAAAGACCGCGAACAGCGAAGCTTGCGATGAATGCAACAACTGCGATTCCATAGAATACGAAGCTCTTCTTATAAATAGACATGAACTTGTAATTTGTATTCTGGAGGAATGTGCGTCCGAATGTGAGGTTCAGCCACTTGTCCTTAGCCATACGGTTCTCATAAACGATACGTGTGAGGAATACGGCTGTGAAGAATGAACATATGATACCGATGATCCAAGTTGTAGCGAAGCCCTTGATAGGACCAGTACCAATTGTCAAGAGAATGATACCAGTGATGAGAGATGTGAGGTTAGAGTCAAAGATAGCAGAGAATGCGTTGCTGTAACCAGCAGCGAGAGCCTGCTTCATGCCAAGACCCTTACGAAGCTCTTCTTTGATACGCTCGTAGATAAGCACGTTAGCATCCACCGCCGTACCAAGCGTAAGCACTATACCCGCTATACCCGGCATGGTCAAAGCCGACTGGAACGATGCAAGAATACCGAGAGTGAAGAACAGGTTGACGATAAGTGCAGCATCAGCCATAAGACCTGGGATTGCACCATACATCACGATCATATATACGCAGAGGAGCACGAATGCGATTGCGAATGACCAGATACCCTGCTGGATAGACTGAGCACCGAGTGTAGGACCTACAACCTCTTCCTGTACGATACGTGCAGGTGCAGGCATACGACCAGACTTCAATGTGTTAGCCAAGTCCTTTGTATCCTCGATAGTGAAGTTACCTGAGATCTGAGAGTTACCACCAGCGATCTCACCATGCACCATAGGAGCTGAATAAACAGCATCATCAAGAACGATAGCGATAGCCTTACCAGTGTTAGCCTTTGTAAGAGCAGCCCAGAGACGAGCACCCTCTGTGTTCATTGACATACTTACAACTGGGCGACCTGTTGTGTGGTCGAACTCATCCTTTGCATCAACGATAACGTCACCCTCAAGTGGAGCACGACCGTTGGTAGAAGTAACCTTCAATGCATAAAGCTCGAAGATGTTCTTGTTACCATCCATTGGCTTAGCACTCCAGAGGAGCTTGCAATCAGAAGGGAGCACCTTCTTTGCGTCATTGCCATAGATGATTTTATTGACAGCAGCAGTATCACGAACGTGAGCATAACCAACAAGGCTGTAACCCTGATTGATAGGCTGGAAGATTGAGTAGAGTGGGTGCTGCTTCTTCAACTGCTCAGCCTTTGCATCGTCAACCTTAGCAGTAGCATCAGCACTTGCATCTGACTTCTTCAGCTGGAACTTTGGCTGTGCATCAGCCTTAACAGGCTCTGCCTTTGCAGAATCAGTTGCCTCAGCCTTGGTTGTATCAGCAGTCTCAGAACCTGCATTAGCTACAAGCTGATCGAGCTGTGAGAGGTAAGGGATGATTTCCTGTGAGTTGTATGTCTCCCAGAACTCAAGGTTAGCTGAACCCTGAAGGAGCTTACGAACACGCTCTGGCTCACGTACACCAGGCATTTCTACCATAAGACGACCATCCTGACCTTCGAGCTTCTGGATGTTTGGCTGAACAACGCCGAACTTATCGATACGGTTGCGAACAACGTTGTATGAGTTGTCGATAGCTGCAAGAACCTCATCACGAAGAGCCTTCTCAACCTCTGCGTCAGTGCTCTGTGTGCTTACCTTGCCCTTGAGTTGCTGAGTAGCGAAGATCTCAGCGAGACGACGACCAGGAGCGTTTGCCTTAAAACGGTTAATGAAGAGAGTAATGAAGTCGCTCTGTGATGTCTCCTCTTCCTTCTTTGCCTCCTCCATTGACTTTACGAAGGCAGCATCAGTCTTGTGGTCAGCGAGAACCTCAACAACATCAGGTACGCTGATCTCAAGGATTACGTTCATACCGCCCTTAAGGTCAAGACCCAAACCGATCTGAGTTTCCAAGCAGTTCTGATAAGAATAGATGCCGAGATACTTTACAGAATCCTTATAATCCTGCTGGGCAATAGGATCCTTAATCTTAGCAGCCTGACTGTCATAGTAGCTTGTAGCCACTGAGAATGACAGGTAGAAGATGCTTGCAAGCGTCAGAAGTACGGCGGTTACAAGTACAATTCCTTTGTTTTGCATTTTGATTAAATTGTTTTATTATTTTGTTTTTGTTTTTATCTTAATATTTTAGGTTCCGAGGTTTTTAGGTTCTCTGGTTCTGAGGTCTTTAGGTCATTCGGCTTCAGGTTGTTTCGTTTTCAAGTCTTCTATGTCAAGACCATAAAAACCTTAATTACCGTCTTACTTTATAACCTCCCTAACCTTCCTAACCTCATGCCTTGTGCGCATACGACGTGCAAAGATACATAATTTTATTCAAATTCCGAAATTTCAGAGCACAAATTACGCTTTTTACCTTATAAAATGGCAAATTAAGCTTATCTTCTGTGCCATTTCACCCATCCAAGCACTGGATAATGGTCGGAAAGATTGCATTTTTTATCCACACGGAAACAATATGGCTCAAGATCGTCGGTACACATCACGTTGTCAATTCTGACATACATTCCGTTTCTGTGATAGGTAAATCCCGGACCTTTTGCCGTAGATATATAGCAATCCGTAAGGTCTTTAGCAATGGTTCTACGAGCATAGCTCAGAGGAATGTCGTTAAAGTCGCCACAAACTATCATGGAGCGCCCTTTGTGCATCCTAATGAAGCTCGCCACAGCCTCTGCCTGCGGAGCCCTAATAGCCGCAGCAGCACCAAGTTTTTTGAGTATAAACTTGGATTCTGATTTTATCTCGCCACGTCCCATGTCGCCCTTTACCATCTCACCAAACTGGCTTTTCTCCTCTTTCGAGAAAGCATTGGTTTCAAGGTGATTATTAATCACTATAAGTTCCTTACCATTGACATCAAGAAAGAAAGCCGCACTAAGATTTCCCTTAGACTCATATTTCAGTATCTCGTGTTTCTTCACAGGATACCTACTGAATATCATCAACGTAGTGCCACTTTTCACGCCACAAGTGTCAAAATATGGCATCTTAGGCTTTATTATTGAGTCTATATCATTTTGCAAAGGCTTTGTGTACGGAGCCTCCTGAAGACATACGATATGGCAATCCTCATTAGCTATGTACTGAAGCATTTCCCTACGTATCTCCTCCTTAGGTACCTCCGATGTATTCTCTGGCTGACTGCCAAATCCCCATATGTTGAAAGTCAGCACTTTCAATGCTCCTAAAGGCACCTCTCCACTTGCATGGACAGGGAAAAACTGCATTACAGGGACATACGCAATCACGAAACCGAGGAAAGGTATGAGCAAATGTTTCTTGCTTATAAACATCCACAAAACAACCATTCCGAAATTCGCCAAAACAAATAGCGGAAACGCATAGCCTGCCGTCGCCATAATAGGCCACGAGCGTGGGTCAAGCAAATCGGCAAACCCCGTCACCAACATCGCTAAGATGATGACGAGGTTTGCGGAAATAGCCATATTTAGAATGAATTTCTTCAATACTTTACACTTTACGCCTTACACTTTACTCTAATTCCTACTTGCATCAAAGAGTTTCTTCTTCTCTTCTGCAGAAAGACTGGCATAGCCAGAACGACGTATCTTATCAAGAATGGCATCTATCTCTGCCTCATCACGCTTCTTCTGGGCATTATAATCCCAGTCTGCCTGATGAGTAGATGTAGAGCGGAAATGCGGATCCTTGTTATAGCCACTATCTTCTCTATCCAAGTGGAACCACTTTCTGATCTTACCGAGGATTGTAGCCGACTTATCCTGGCTCTGTGAGCCTTGATATGAATCCCACCCAGTGAATGAAGTCTGACGACTTGCAGACTTTCTCCAATGACGGATAAGGAAGAATCCGAACAGCATACCGCCAAGATGTGCCACATGAGCAATTCCATCACCAGAATTAGACAACGCTAATGCAATCTCTATCCCTGCATATCCAATGACAAGCCATTTTGCCTTGATAGGGAACGGAAAAGGAATAATGAACATTCTTTCCTCTGGATATGTCATACCAAAAGCAAGAAGTATTCCATAGATACTTCCAGAAGCACCTACCGTAGTCATCATGTTCAACTGCCGCTGAAGCATTGTATCTGGTGACATATTTGAGATCTCCAAGAACTGACTTATGCTTTCCGGAGCCGGAGATACGCCATAATAGACAAAGAATGTCTGCGAAATCTCCTGAAGTAATCCTGCACCAATTCCACACACAAGATAATAGATGATGAAACGCTTAGCTCCCCATGTACGCTCCATTACCGCTCCGAACATCCACAATGTGAACATATTAAAGAACAGATGGGTAAAGCCACCATGCATGAACATATATGTCACCAACTGATAGAGGTGAAACTGGCTGGCTTGCCAATAATGAAGCCCGCACCAAGACGAGATGCTTGGCACGATTACAGATGCTAAATATGCTATGCAGTTGATGATAAGCAACTGCTTGGTTATCGTAGGAATTGTCTGCATTAAATATTACTAAATATAGAAGAATGCCGAGATACAGATATGTCCAGATATCGTATTACGGAACTTAAACTTATCAACATCAAAGCGATAGCTGGCACCTATACCACCACTACCAATCTTGACGCCGACACGAGGCTCCATAAGACAAGCAATATGCCCAGCCCTATAACCTGAGCCCCAGAAATACTCCGCTCCAAGCTTAGCCTGGAACATAAAGTATTTAGCAAACCACATTGTTGGGCGGAAGCCCAAACCAAAGCAATAACGGTCCAAATCATTCTTACCCTTGGAATTTTTACCCCAGGCATAGTTAAAATCCACGAAGAAATCCTTACCCACATCAAATCCGAGGAACTGATGATCTCCATCTATAATGCCATAATTGACATAGATGGCATCAATGTATTTATGATAGTCGAAACTTGATGAATTTGAATTGCTATACTGAGGAGCCACCTCGGGAACCGTCATCACATAGTTCATAGTCTCAGTTACAGGAGCCTCTGCTTCCAAGCTCTCCAATTCCTCATCAGTCTCGTTTCCGTTAGTCAAATTATTATCTGCAAAAACAGTTGTAGTGCAGAATAACATTGCCCAAAATAATATCTTCTTCATTTATAAACCTACACTAATTCGTGACGTGCGCAACATTTGTTCGTAAATCCCGATGAATCACCGTTAAACCCTGGATACATCAAATTTGCGTGCAAAATTAGTAAGAAATATCCAATCCACAAAATCTTTATTGCTAAAAAGATTTAGAATCGCACAAAATAATGACATAGATAAGGACAAGAGTCTGCACATAAAAAAGGGAGACCGATTCACATCAGCCTCCTGAATACAATACTAAAACCTAATTTTTTATACTACTAAAACCTAACTCTATAATTCCATTACATTGTCAAGCGTTTTTAACGCAAATTGTTGCGAATGATAGATGCTATTCCGCATACAGTGGAAAGAGCCACCATGAGCAACATAAACAGTGTTGCAAAATCAATTGCCATATTTTTTTATTTATCCTTTTTTATACCCAATCTGTTAAGATCAAGTTGTTATCCTTATTTGAATACAATCCTTTTTACCGCTCTTTTTCAAGAAGCTATTGCCTGTATTTCTTAATTCTGGTGCAAAGGTACTAATTGTGCTCGTACACAGCAAATCTTTATGCAACTTTATTCCATTTTTACCCATTCTTTTGACCTTAGTCAAGTTATTGATTTTAAGCAAGTAGCGAGTATTTTACCAAATGATAAACAAAAACGAAAAATATAAAAGTATATATTGTAAATGGCATAATTGAACATAAAAACCTATATGGTGACAAGTTCCCCAAAAAGCCTTGAAAAGGCGATATATTATAGGGTAGTGTGAAACGCTACCATACCAATGGGTATAACACACAAGCCCTGTAAGGGCGGCATAATTCCATGTCTATCAGCATAATATAAAATTATATCGCACCTACGGCGCTCTGGAAAATGAGTATCAATATCACGTGGGTTTACACCCACGCCTATGTTATATCGCCTTTACAAGGCTATTTGCAGCCTCCCAAACAAAACATAAAAAATGCCGCTTGAGCATTTCACAAGGAAACCACTCAAGCGGCAAATTATAATGTAATCAATAATCCTAACCGATAATTTTCAATTATCAATTATAAATTATCAATTAACTGAGAATCAGTTTAGAGCTTTGGACCAGCAGCAACGAGAGCCTTACCAGCCTCATTACCTGTGTACTTGCTGAAGTTCTTGATGAAACGAGCAGCGAGGTCCTTAGCCTTCTCCTCCCACTGTGAAGCATCAGCGTATGTATCACGTGGATCGAGGATAGCTGGGTTTACGTTTGGAAGAGCTGTAGGAACAACGAAGTCGAACATAGGGATCTTCTTTGTCTCAGCCTTGAGGATAGAACCATCGAGGATAGCGTCGATGATACCACGTGTATCAGGAATAGAGATACGCTTACCTGTACCGTTCCAACCTGTGTTTACGAGGTATGCCTTAGCACCAGACTTCTGCATCTTCTTAACGAGCTCCTGAGCGTACTTTGTTGGGTGAAGCTCAAGGAATGCCTGACCGAAGCAAGCAGAGAATGTTGGAGTTGGCTCTGTGATACCGCGCTCTGTACCAGCAAGCTTAGCTGTGAAACCAGAGAGGAAGTAGTACTGAGTCTGCTCAGGTGTAAGGATAGATACTGGAGGAAGTACACCGAATGCATCAGCAGAAAGGAAGATTACATTCTGTGCAGCAGGACCTGCAGACTTTCCGTTTACCTTCTTAACGATATTCTTGATGTGGTCAATTGGATAAGACACACGTGTGTTCTCAGTAACTGACTTGTCGTTGAAGTCGATCTTACCGTTAGCATCAACAGTTACGTTCTCGAGGAGAGCGTTACGCTTGATAGCACCGTAGATGTCAGGCTCGTTCTCCTTAGAGAGGTTGATAACCTTTGCATAGCAACCACCCTCGAGGTTGAATACGCCCTCGTCATCCCATCCGTGCTCGTCGTCACCGATGAGGAGACGCTTTGGATCGGTAGAAAGAGTTGTCTTACCTGTACCAGAGAGACCGAAGAAGATAGCTGTGTTCTTACCCTCCATGTCGGTGTTAGCTGAACAGTGCATAGAAGCGATACCCTGAAGTGGGAGGAAGTAGTTCTGCATAGAGAACATACCCTTCTTCATCTCACCGCCGTACCATGTGTTGATGATAACCTGCTCACGGCTTGTTACGTTAAATGCAACACAAGTCTCAGAGTTAAGACCGAGCTCCTTGAAGTTCTCTACCTTTGCCTTAGAAGCGTTGTAGATTACGAAGTTTGGCTCGAAGTTAGCGAGCTCCTCTTCTGTTGGCTGGATGAACATGTTTGTTACGAAGTGAGCCTGCCAAGCAACCTCAACAATGAAACGAACAGCAAGACGTGTAGCCTTGTTAGCACCACAGAAAGCATCAACTACATAAAGGTTCTTGTTGCAGAGCTCCTTAACAGCGAGATCCTTTACCTTAGCCCATACGTCCTCAGACATTGGGTGGTTGTCGTTCTTGTACTCGTCAGTTGTCCACCATACAGTGTCCTTAGAGTTCTTGTCCATTACGATGTACTTATCCTTAGGAGAACGACCTGTGTAGATACCTGTCATAACGTTTACAGCGTTAAGCTCAGTGTTCTGACCTACCTCGTAGCCCTGAAGGCCTGCCTTTGTCTCCTCTGCGAAGAGTACTTCGTAAGAAGGATTGTGAGCGATCACTGTAGAACCAGTGATGCCATACTGTGTCAAATCCAAATTTGCCATTTTTGTTATTCTATTATTTTTAATAAAAGTGATTAAACTTGTAAATACAGTCTTTTCTTTTTTCCCAAATTCGACGCAAAGGTACAAAAAAAATAATTCTTGGCAAAAAGTTTTCGCCAAGAATTAATATTTTCAACAATAATTTTTTCAATTATTAATGTTATCGCTAACAATTCGTTATTGTTTGCAACGTGCAGTTTGCAATTCCGTCAGCAAAAAGCCGTTTTTCCTTACATTTCAATTTGCTTGATCAAATCCTCAGTTCCGAGATGGCAAGCCTTCACTTTTCCGTTCTCGAAGATGTAGTTGTCTGGCACCTTCGTAGTTCCTATCGCCTTTACCACAGGCGAGTCCCACATAAGACCGTCACATACCGTTGACCAAGCCGTACTGTCGCTGCCTATTGATCTCTTCGCATCTATCGCAGAAGCATCAATACATACTCCAAGAACCTTTGGCACTTGCTTGCCTTGAAACTTCATATCTTCTATCTTACGGGCAACGCGCCTTGAAATGCTCTGTCCTTCATAATTCCATGAAGACCAGACAAGAACAACGGTCTTACCCACACGATATTGCGAAGCAAGAACATCCTTTCCCTGAAGATCCTTTGCGTTGAAAGCCGGAAGGATATCCCCAACCTGCAAAGGTACGTTTTCAAGTCCGACGGCAAGTCGCATAACCGAACTTTCCTTATCGGTATTCTTCTCTATCAGCTTTACGAGCTCTCGTGCTTTCTTCAGGTCAGGCTTTACCGTAACCACGAAATACTTTCTCAAAAGCCATCGGCTGATCACAGAAGACGGATTGTCCTTTATGAACACCTCTGCCTGTTTCTTCATTCCATCAGGCGACTGCGAAGAGGTATTCTTTCGCCATTCGGTCATCCTCTCGTTTGCCTTCGTGCCTGTCACCTCAATATCCTTGATGTGAGAGGCATCTGCCTTCATATCAACGCTCTTGCCAGGTTCTACGAAGACTGGTATCTCCGAAAAGTTAGGCAACACGATGACGATAGTGCCTTCTTCCTCGCAAGGAATCTCGTACGCGAAGCGACCTCCTTGTACCTTGATAGTATCAATTCCGCTTATTGCCCCATCGGGGCTATACACATAGAACTCACCCTGATTCATCTTGAGGAATCGTCCTTCAAGACTGAAGTGGTGGCTATCTGTTCCGCAGGAAGCAAGGAGTACCAGCAGACTACTCGCCAGTAAACTCCAAATCCTCGTCCGCATAAGCCTTCAGACTTGGGTCTTTCTGCAATGCCTCCTTCAGAAGGTCGGTTCCTGAGAACACACTACCCTCACGATAGCAACATACAGAGTGCAGATAACTTGTCATAGCATCAGGATTCTTGATTGCCTTGAATGTAGCACGGCCCTGTGAATAGTCGCCTGCCATGATCTGAGCAAGACCTGCCATATTGTTATATACACCCTTATAGTCGGCTGCAGCCTGCTTGTAGTTACCCTTCACGAAGTTCACAGCACCCTGAACGCGGTTAATGTCATTAGAGCTACCAGCCTTTGACATATAAGCCTCAGCCTCCTTGAGGTTGCCGTTCTTAAGCTCAACGAGAGCAAGATTTGACTGACACTCACCAGCACGTGGGTTTACCTGAAGTGTTCTGTTCAC
This sequence comes from uncultured Prevotellaceae bacterium, assembly GCA_946411565.1. Lineage (GTDB taxonomy): Bacteria > Bacteroidota > Bacteroidia > Bacteroidales > Bacteroidaceae > Prevotella. Next base: position 32,233 of record CAMKEM010000029.1, read on the forward strand.
CCATGCTCTAACCTCACCATCGTTGTTCTTTGAGAACTCGCAAGCAGCAACGTTGTTGAATGCACGATAGTCGTTTGGATAGAGTTCTGTACACTTCTTATAGATAGCCTCCTTCTGATCCATGTTGTCGATAGTGCTTGCATAATAGAGAATCTCGTCAGCACTAAGTGACTGAGGATTAGAAGCATAATCAGCAGCAATCTCCTCATCGCTACGACCAACAGACTCATAGTTGATGATCATACGAGCACGACGAAGCTGTGGAAGAATCTGCTTTGTAAGATCCTGGAAACCCATGCTGAGATGCTTGATCTGCTCCTCACGCTCCTCTGGATCCTTATACATATTCAGCACGCGTAGGATAAGCTCCTTATCCTGAATATTGCTGGCAGCAACGAGTTTCTGGAAGCCTTCCCAGTCCTCTGCTGTATATTCACCTGTAACGCTTGTTGCGAGGTTTGTCTTCTTCAACTGAGAATCAACATAGTCCTCAGATACGTTCTGACGCTTAACAGCAAGCTTTGTGTTGATATCCTGAGCACCATCCGGAGAAGCGTATGCCTTTACCTCGATATCACCAAGGTTATATCTCTTAGCATCAGCGTTGATGTTCTCAAGAAGCTTAACGAACTCCTGAATAGAGTTGTTCTTCAACTCACTCTGACGGAGAGTAGCCTGATTGATAAGGAACGTGATGCTTGCCTCCTGCTTTTCCTTACGGATACGCTGGAATGTGTCAGGAGCAATGATACCACCGCCCTGAATCAAAGCCTTCTTATAGAGACCTGCGGTAGCGATAACGCCAGTACCCACCTTCACGTCTGGCACATATACGAACTTCTTGCCGATATGAGCATTAAATGTGAGGTAGAGATCTGAACGATGCATGTCATCGCTATAGTCGAAAGCATCACGCATAGTGTAGTGACCACCAAGGAGATATGAGATTGACTGGTCGTTGCCCAGCACCTTCTCACCCTGGAAAGTAACGCCCTCACCACGAACCACCTTTCCAGCAGCATTACGAAGCTCTGGAGTAACCGTGATAGTGGCCTTCTTGTGCATATACTTCTCTGGGAAAGTACCATTGATGGTTACAGGAACCTGTGTACCCAGAAGCTCAAGAGGTTCTGGATCTACGTTAAAGTTATCGGCTGACAAAGGAGGAAGTTTCTTTGAGCACGAAGAAAGTGCCACTGCTCCAAGTGCAATGACAGATATTTTTCCAATGAGATTCTTTTTCATTCTCTATTTATAAATAAGGTGTTGGTCTCCTGAATGTTTAGGATCAGGGATGATTTTATTAAAAATATGTGCCGCGAGCGGGACTCGAACCCGCACGACCGTTTCGGGTCAAGGGATTTTAAGTCCCTCGTGTCTACCAATTCCACCATTGCGGCATACCAGACAATCCTAAAAACAATAATGCGAATTACCTCAAAAGGCAGACGCACATTTTTTATTGCGGATGCAAAGGTACTGCTTTTATGATAAAAAAAAGAATAGTGTCCAAACAAATATCCTTTTCTTAACTTTTTTTAGGTATCTACTCCACACTCACAACAACTCAAGGAGTATTATTTAACAAGAGGTCAATAATACGCACCTCTGGTGCTTGAACTGACAATAATTACCAATCTTACCAATCTTTTTCCATAAGATCACTTTTTTATTGGTTTAAGATTGCGTAGATTGGTAATTATTGTCAGTTAAAAGCAGCTTGCTGCTAAAAATTTACCAATTTAATTTCCTGGCAATTTACTTTCCAAGAAGCCCAATTTTCTTTCCCGAAAAACACATTGGCGCAAACCAATTTACTTTCATCAATACTCCTCCGTATCCTCATCATCGACACCCCCGTAAAAGCCTTTAGCATCCAACGGCTTTGGGGTGTCAATAAAACGGATCATACTTGTATCAACGAGCAATGAGAGATCCATCTTCTCAATCAATATTCTCGGACTTATATATTTCTTCTTCATCTTTTTCTTAAAAGGTTTTAAGTTAAGTATCGGCCTCTCCCCCGCCCTCCCCCGTAGGGAGGGAGCCGGAGCGCGAAAGGCTAACTATCAAAATTCAAATGCACATTTATCACCAATCCCCCATAGCCGAATCGGCTCCCTCCTTACGGAGGGAAGTCCGATGTTGATAACATCGGAGTATGTGTAAAGCGGGGGGAGAGGCCACCGCCTTTTTACTTCACCACGAACTTCTTTCCATTCTTCACATAAACACCTGGCTTCAAGTTATCCTCACTAACCTTTCTGCCATTCAAGTCGAAGATAGGTAATTCGTAATTAGTAATTCGTAATTCTTTTACCCCTGTTGTCTCCTCATCATCTAACACCTTGATAGTGATAGTCTTTGCACCACTATTCGCGTTAAAATTAGAATATTCATGAGAATCCACCTTCATATACCAGCGGAAAGGTCTGAGGTCAGAGCCGTTGCTCATTACAAGCTCACCACCACCCATAGCGTAATACTTGTTGGCAATCAACGTTTCGTATGGTATAGTGCTGTAAGTACCTGTAAAGGTGAACTTCGCGGTAGTGGTAGAGCAATTCACACCATTCACTTCAGCAGCATGTACGGTTGTATTCTTAACGGCGAATGTCTTCTCGCCCTTGGTCTTAGCCCTGATGAGATATGGGGTGTTAGGCTTGATAGAACCTTTCTTCATCTTTATTATCTCTATTTCTGTCTCGTCAATCTCGCCGTCATCATCATTATCCCTCTGGATAATACCGTTGATATAAGCCATCTCGAAATCATCCTTCCAGTCCTCGTATTTCAAAGAGAAAGGAAGATATATTGCCTGCCAGTTCACATTAGTGAAGTTACGGGTATAGAAAGCAGCAACACCTTCAGCATCTGACTCTCTGGTATATGCCTCATCATCCGCCAGAATTATTGCTCCCTTTACTTTTGAGCTCAAGCCTCCCAACTTTGTCTTATAATCCTCTATGCTATTTGCAGGAACATATACAGAGACATTCTCATTGGGAGCCTTAAAAACATTTGCCTCAAAATTAGGAGAATTACTTCCCTTAAAAGTAATAGAGGTGAGAGCTGGTAAAGCATAGAAAGCCTCTTTTGCAATATCCGTCACAGAGTTGCCAATTGTGACTGAGGCGAGTTCGTAGCAATTATAGAAAGCTTGATATCCAATACTCGTTACAGAATTAGGGATTTCGATTGAAGTGAGATCATCGCAACGAGAGAAAGCTTGCTCTTCAATACTCGTTACAGAGTTAGGGATTTCGATTGAGGGGATATGAATGCATTCTACGAAAGCACGAACTCCAATACTCTTTACAGAGTTCGGGATTTCGACTGAGGTGAGATTCCGGCAGCCAGCGAAAGCATAATCTCCAATACGCGTCACACCTTCTTTGATTACAATCTTCTTGATATCATCACGTTGAAGATCCCAAGGAGTTTCTCCTTCGTCATAATTTGGCATATCGCCTTCTTTTGATACAGTTAACGTACCATCAACTGACAGATACCACTCCGTACCATCAGGTTCACTTTCCCATTTATTTTCCGCATGAATTGCGGAGAATGAGAAAAGACATAATAAAATAAGTAATAAATTCTTTTTCATATTTTTTAAAAGGTTTAATTTTATAGGTTTTAAGGTTTTCAGGTCGGACTTGCTTTAGCTTGATGAGCCTTAGCGAATAAGGGTTATAGCGATGCAGACCTTGCAACCCTATAACCTTCTAACCTCATAACCCGTGAATTACTTCACCACGAATTTCCTACCGTTCTTGACATACATTCCCGGCTTGAGGTTATTCTCATTCACCTTTCTGCCGTTAAGGTCGTAG
>CAMKEM010000030.1 GCA_946411565.1 uncultured Prevotellaceae bacterium
ATAAACAGCTACAAATTCAGAGATGAGAACCCCCTATGAATTATGCAGGTTAAGTAATTTAAGTTTTGAGAGTTCGGAATTGCCTGGAAGGCAATACCATGAGTAACCCCGTACATACAAGTGTAACGTGGATGTGCGGGGAATTAAGCTCATAATCCTTATACTGCCTGGAGGGCAGTACATTGCGAAAAATCAAGAATGTAAGCCAATCAAGTACAGCCTTCCAGGCTGGAAGAGAGATAGCTTGTTTCCTATCCGAGGGCATCCTCTCCTTCGTCGAGTATGCACCTCGGTTACTCATAGTGTTGCCTTCCAGGCAATTCTGGACTTCCGAAACTTGAATTAAGTGATATAATTCATAAAATAAATGCCAATCTCATGTCTTAGCACCTCCCTTGTAATTCCCTTGCAAATCCGTTGCAAATCCCATTTCCCGCCTATTCTTAAGGAACGGTTTAGAAGCGGATTAAAAGCGAAGGACAAGCGAACCTGAAGCGAAGGCATAGCGAAGGATGAACGGACGAAAGGCTTTTGCTCAGTTTCACTATACAGAAAAACAGATTTTTTACACCACTCTGCAACTCGTCACCCGTAACGTTGCAACTCACACATAGACAACAGCTTACAGCGGTGATTCATTTTAATTCACTCGTCACCCACTCTTCACCCAAACCTTTGTAAATCACTGATAATATAAGCATTAGAAGAGAATTTCACTCGTCACCCATTTTTACGGCTTTTAGGGTGACGAGTGAATCAGCTTTGCAACTCACTATCTATCAAAATGATAAGCCACTTGAGGGTGAAGAGTGGGTGACGAGTGAATCAAAATGAATCACCGCTGTAACATCAAGAGGCACAATAATTTGCAGCTCTGAGGGTGACGAGTTGCAGAGTGGTGTAAAAATTCTTTTTTTCTACTCGGTAAAAAAATGCGGTTTCATCGAGGGCCGCTACTGACAACAACAACAAATTATGCGTAATAGACAAATTATAACATAGTTTTTTTTGCCGTTTGCATATTTTTTGCTATCTTTGCGGAAAAATAAAACAATTATCTTAATTACCTAAGAAGAAATCGATATGACAATAGAAGAATATTACAAGACAAACTGGCATCGTGGAAACGAGGTTAAGTTGAATAATGGCAAGGTATATTTAGTAAAAGGAACAAAGGGACATAGAAAATTCCTTTTGCTCTATTCAGCTGAGTATGACGCCAACTTTGTTGCAGACTACCGCATTATAGACTGCCGTACTTCTGACTATGAGGAGCCAGAAGAGGTGTATCTCGAAAAGAAGCGCCAGAAGCAAGAGGCTGCCGAGGCTCTGAGGGAAGCCGAGAGACAGGAACGTCTCAAGGCAAAGGAAGAGCGCAAGCGCAGGAATCTTGAGGAGCAGGAGCGTATTCATCAGGAGGCATTGGCAAGAAAGGCTGCAAAGCGTGCTCTGATGGAAGAGGAGCAGAAGGCTAAGGCAAAGGCCAAGGCAGAGAAAGATGCTGCTAAGGCTGAGGAGAAGGCGAAGGCAAAGGCTGAAGCAAAAGCGAAAAAGGCTGCTGCAAAAGCAGAGGCTAAGCCTGTTGCTAAGGCAGAGCCAAAGCCAGTTGCAAAACCAGTCGCAAAAGCAGAGCCAGTGGCAACTGCTGAACCTGCTTCTGAAGCAACAGGTGAACAGCCAAAGCGTAAGCGCAAGCGTATCGGTATTAGTCGCATTGAGAAGGTTCTGGTTAAGTTCACCAAGTAACGATCATATCCGTCACCACGTGTTCCACCTTCGGAACGTGGATAAATGTTTCAGGCTCATCCCCACGAATGTAAGGATGAGCCTGAAATTTTTACTCTATCTGGTGAAAAGATCCTAAGAGCCTTGTAAAGGCGATATAACATAGGCGTGGGTGTAACCCACGTATCACAAGCATTCATACCCCAAGAGCGCCGTAGGTGCGATATAATTTCATATCATATTGAGAAAATGAATTATATCGTCCTTACAGGACTTTTATTACCGATACGCACTAATAGATAGGGTTGCACCCTATCCTATATTATGCCGTCCTTACAGGACTCATAAATGCGATTGGGTAACTATCACCATACAGATTTCTTACTTGAATATCAACTGCGCGAAGTTGTAGAGACCATACTTCCAGACTACGAAGTCGTGCTTTCCGTCAGGATAGTTGATGAGTGTACATGGAATGCCCTTCTCATCGCAGAAAGCCTTGAGCTGTACGCTATTGAAAAGCAATCCATCTGCTCCTCCGCATACCATCCACAGGAGCTTGTTCTCTTTCTTCACCTTAGCTACATCAGGAATGAGCTGTGCTGCACGCATTGTGTTTGGAGCAGAAGAGAAACCTCCAACGTATGCAAAAACATCCATGTGTCCAAGACCGAAATTGAGCGACTGTCCGCCACCCATAGAGAGACCTGCAATAGCACGATGATTCTTGTCGGTATATACGCTGAAATTCTTCTCAATATAAGGAATGAGGCTTCCTATGAGGTCTTTGTCGAAGTCTCCGAATGCTCTGAATGAGCCCATACCTCCAGCACGAGAGTCGTCCTTTTGTGCACGTCCGTTAGGCATTACGACGATCATATCGGCTACCTTACCATCGGCATAGAGGTTATCCATTATGATATTTGGCACACCACCGTCCTTGTACCATTCGTTTTCGTCACCACCAATACCATGAAGCAGATAGAGCACGCTATACTTTTTCTTTGCATCGTACTTAGGTGGCAGATAGACATTCGCCTTACGGGTTGTGCCCACAGATTCTGACTGATATTCAATGAGTTTCACGGTTCCGTGAGATATTCCTGCACGCTCTTGGTCGAATCCCTGTGGAGCGGCTTTGTACTCATCGTATTTAACATCGATTTGTTGTTGATTGGCAAACATTGGGATGTTTGGCTCTTGTGCATTTGCTGTCATCAAAGTGAGTGAAAGCAATGCTGATAAATAAACTTTCTTCATTTGTTTATTAAATTAATTTGTTAAGGTAATGTAAAATAACATATTGTAAACGAAATTAAACGCTGCGCTTGGCTACACGAATTATCCATGAATTTATCATGAATTTTTACTTCGTATTAATAACGTAAGTTCGACGAATAGTTTTTTGCTGTCGCATAACATTAATTAAGACATTAATGAAACATTAATTGTGACATTAATTAGCCTTACGGCTTGGATTCTCATAAATTTTTGTCCTAATTAATGTTTTAATTCACGTTTTAATTAATGTTTCAAAGTAAAGCGTAAGCGTTTAATTTTCGTCGAACTAACGTTAGCTTTATAATCAGTTAAGCGTGTGCATACTGAGATAGTCGTTCACCACATCCTTGTACGATTCTGATATTGGGATGTAGGTATCTCCGAAGACGAAGCGGAGACGATCGATGACCTGCACCTTTGTCATGTGAACGATGTATGAACGATGAACACGAAGGAATTCTGGAGTTGGCAGGAAGTCCTCAAGCGTGCGCATATTCATAAGGCACATTATAGCTTGCGACTTATCGGCAAGGACGATACGAACATAGTCTTTTACGCCCTCTACATACAGTATATCGTCGAGATTGACACGCACGAGCTTATACTCGCTCTTCACATAGATGAAGCGATCTGCAGCGTATGTTGCCTGCTTCTTGGTATCAACGATGCGACGCAAAGCCTTGTCGGCAGCCTTTAGGAAGTTGTCGTAAGTGATAGGCTTGAGGAGATAGTCAACGGTATTCACCTTGTAGCTGTCGAGGGCATAGCGATCGAAGGCTGTAGTGAATACAATCAATGTCTCAGGAGGTAGGATGGTAGCAAACTCAAGTCCACTCAGCTCAGGCATCTGTATGTCGAGGAAGAGAAGATCAACAGGTTCACTTCGCAGCGTGCGTATAGCTTCCACCGCACTATTATATACGCCTACAAGATTCAGAAACGGAGTTCTACTTGCATATCCAGCCAGCATTTCCGCTGCCAGAGGCTCATCATCGATTATTGCACATTTGATCGTCATAAGAATAGAAATTAACGGCCCCTCACCTGCCCTACGGGCATCCTCTCCCCAAGGGGCGAGGGGAAAATTACATTTTATTGATTGTATTGAATCCTTTGAGGAATTATTACTAACTTCCCCCTCGCCCCTAGGGGAGAGGGTGTCCATAGGACGGGTGAGGGGCTGTTTGTAGTTCGTTTTATTTCTTTAGCACTATCTCCGAATGGTACAGTCCATCGGTTTCACTAACACCATGAGTCCATGAATATCTGCCTGGATATACGGTGTTCAGGCGTCGCTCCACTTGTTGTAAGCCTATTCCGTGTCCGCTGCGGTCATTACTTGTCTTTGGGTAGTTAGTATTCACTATCTCACACCTTATCTCTGCTTCTGTAGCAGCCAGTTTGATGGAGATTGAACTTGGCTCTGTGCTGCTCACACCATGCTTGAAGGCATTCTCCACAAGCGAGATGAACAGTAAGGGCGCTACACGCGACTTGTCATTCTCAGGAACAACGATCTCCACATTAACCTTCACGTTAGATGCCATGCGGAGCTTCATAAGATCGACATACGAACTAATGAACTTGCATTCAGAAGAGAATTCCACCATATCCTGCTGATTGTCGTAGAGCATGTGGCGAAGCAACTCCGAGAGTTGTATGATAGCCTGCTGTGCCCTGTCAGAGCTTATAGCCGTGAGCGCATAGATGTTGTTAAGCGTATTGAGCAGGAAATGAGGAGAGATCTGCGAACGCAATCCCTTCAGTTCTGCATCACGTCTTGCCACCTCAGTTTCCTGTCGCTCATGCTCAAGGCGATGCGCATGGCTCGTCATTCTAAGGCTATATGCCACAAGCACCACAAAGATGAAGTTGAGGGCATCGCGGACGAAGGCAAAAAAGAAGAACAGCCGATTGAAATGTCGCTCTGGATGTGGCTCTCTTTCATGTATATGAAAATGGGTTGGCGAAACGCTGAACTCATATCCCCTGACCAACGCCACGAGCACACATGCCGTAATCACCATTATCACATTGACATGGAATACACTAAGCTTGAACTGCCCTGCAATACATCTCGGAACTACCCATAGATAGTTAAGATAGAAGAGGACAACCATCATGAATGGCATACAACTCCTGAACAGATATCGTTCAAGGGTTATCTCCTCATCAGGTCCTACGAACATGATGGGGAATAGCATCCATGCAAGTACTGCAATGGGGTGGATGATTGTGGAGATTTTCATAGATGCCCAAACGGCCCCTCACCTGCCCTACGGGCATCCTCTCCCCAAGGGGCGAGGAAGGAGTTACCTTTGTTCGCGAAAGGCCTTATTTTAAAATTTTTATTGATAGAAAAACGTAACTTTCCCCTCGCCCCTCGGGGAGAGGGTGTCACAAAGTGACGGGTGAGGGGCCGTTACTTATTCATACCTAATCGCCTCAATAGGATCCATGCGTGCTGCCTTTCGTGCAGGGAAGTAACCGAAGCCGACACCGATAAGAGTACATACGATGAAGCTGACGGTGATACTCCAACCCGGAACACTTGTAGGAAGATGGAACAGGAACGATGCGAGTGAGGCGATAAGTTCACCGAGAACAATGCCTATCAAACCGCCCGTGACCGATATTATTATCGACTCAATGAGGAACTGGTTACTGATGTCAATGCCTCGTGCACCAACAGCCATTCGAAGACCGATTTCCTTTGTTCGCTCGGTTACAGATACCAGCATGATGTTCATGATACCGATACCAGCCACGAGGAGCGAGAAGGCTGCAGCCACTACAAGGATAATGGTTACGGTATCCATAGTAGAAGACATTGTATCCATCATCTCCTGTTGTGAACGGATGGTGAAATCATCAGCCTCACCAGAATCAGCCTTAATCTTATGAGTGTTACGAAGAATCTCCGTAAGCTCGTCGATAGCCTGATCAGTCATTTCCTCTGTTATAGCAGAACAGTTGATTGTGGAGAAATAGGTCTGGGCAGCAATACGCTTCATAACAGTAGTGTAAGGAGCAACGATCACATTATCCTGATCCATACCCCAGCTATTATATCCCTTTGCCTTCAGCACACCACACACACGGAATGGAATGCTCTTGAAACGTATGGTCTTACCAACAGGATCTGCACCATCAGGGAAGAGGTCATCAGCGATAGTCTTACCGATAAGACATACCTTAGCACTCTTATGCACATCATCCTCTGTGAAAGCTACACCTTGCTCTACATCCCACTGCTTGATGTCGAGATAGTCGAGCGACTCGCCATAGATAGTAGCATTAGTGTTATTGGCACCATAGATAGCCTGACCACTTGATGTGACCTCTGGCGATACGTAGGTAACATATTTCTTCTCGCTAATAATAGCCTCGTAGTCAGCCACCTTCAGAGTCTGCATAGCTGATGGATCCTGCCTTACGCCACCCATCATATCAGCACCCGGACGTATCATGATTACGTTGGTACCCATCTGCGAGATGTTCTTGCGGATGCTCTCTTTCGATCCTTGACCAATAGCCATCATCACAATCACCGCTGCAACACCGATGATGATGCCGAGCATTGAAAGGAATGAACGGAAAGCATTATTGGCTATGGCACGAAGCGCAACCTTGAATAAGTTTATTATGCTCATATTCTTTAAAGTTTAGAGTTGAGTGTTTAGGGGTCAGAGATTTGAGGTTAGGGTAACTCAAATTCTTCACTATTCACTTTTCACTAATCACTCAAAATTAATCATCTTGTGGCTTTGGCAACTGTGCAAGTGCTTCCTTTGCAGAGAGAATATTAGTATTGATAACATCCTCACGGATCTTGCCATCGCGCAACATGATATTACGACTTGAGTACTGCGCAATCTCAGGGTTGTGCGTAACGAAGATGATAGTACGGCCCTCAGCATGTAACTGCTGGAACAGGACAAGCATTTCGAAAGAAGTACGGGTATCAAGGTTTCCCGTAGCCTCATCGGCAAGAATTACGGCTGGATTATTAACCAATGCACGTGCAATAGCCACACGCTGCATCTGACCACCAGACATCTGATTTGACTTGTGCATAAGACGCTCGCCAAGCCCTACCCTTTCCAATGCCTCTATTGCAGCCTTGCGACGCTCAGAAGCAGAGTAGTTCTTATTATACATAAGCGGCAGTTCCACATTCTCCACCGCTGTTGTCTTGGCAAGGAGGTTATAGTTCTGGAACACGAAACCGATCTTACGGTTTCTCAGTACGGCACGCTGTCTGCGCTTCATTGTGCGGACACTAACGCCATCAAGATAGTATTCGCCAGAGGTAGGAGTGTCGAGGCAACCTAACTGATTGAGCAGCGTTGACTTACCCGAACCAGAAGTACCCATGATGGTGACAAACTCACCCTCGTATATCTTGAATGATATTCCTCGGAGTGCGTGAACGGTCTCTGAACCAACGATGAAGTCTCGCTTCACGTTATCCAGCTCAATGACGACACGACGATCAGGATTCTGTATTTTATCTTCCATAAGAAAAAAATTATAGCCCCTTACCCCTACCCTTCCCCCGCCCGGGGGAAGGGAGTAGTTACGCTTTCTCGCTATGGGATGGGCTTTTATGATTCATTAATATATTACTCCCTTCCCCCGAGCGGGGGAAGGGCTGGGGGTAGGGGCTGCTACTTTCCTGCCGCCCCAGCCTTCTTTCTTCCTGGAGGGCCTGGCATGAATGGATTGCTATTTCCCTGATCACCAGACATCATAGCAGGCATACCAGAAGAGAAACCGATGATGACTTCCTTACCAGCACCTATGCCTTCGGTAATCTCAGTAAGAGCCCCATTGCTGATACCAGTCTTAACGGCAATAGCCTGAAGATCCTTACCATTCTTAACCCATACCTTGGTCTTTGAATCGCAATCTACAATCTTGCCCTCTGGCTCAAGCATAGCCTCGAATGGAGCAAAACGAAGGGCTGCAACAGGAACAGCAAGCACGTTTGGCTTCTCCTGAGTGATGATCTTAACGTTAGCTGTGAGTCCTGGCTTGAGCTTGAGATCTGAGTTTGGAGCAGAGATTACAACCTCATAGGTCACAACGTTGTTGGTTGTAGTAGCCGACTGGCGAACCTGTGTCACCTTACCCTCGAATACATCGTCTGGATAGGCATCCACGGTGAATGTAACACGTGCACCCTGCTTTACGTCAGCGATGTCGGCTTCATCCACATCAGCCACAACCTGCATATTGGTAAGGTCCTGAGCAATGGTGAAGAGCTCTGGGGTATTGAAACTTGCAGCCACGGTCTGACCTTCCTCTACAGACTTGCTAAGTACCACACCATCGATAGGAGATGTGATAGTGGCATAGCTGAGGTTAGTCTGTGCCTTCTGCACACTTTCCTTTGCAGTTGTAACGCTCTCCTGAGCCTGAAGATATGCGAGCCTTGCATTCTCAAAGTCATCGGCAGAAACAAGTCCCTTGTCAAAGAGTGTCTTATAACGGTCGAAATTAGACTTCTGATAAGCCAGTTTGCTTTCAGCAGAAGAGAGGTTTGCCTTCTGTGTTGAAAGTTCAGAGATAAGGTTTGTCTTATCAAGTTCGGCAATTACCTGTCCTTTCTTTACCACACTATTATAGTCAACGTACAGATGGCTAACGATACCACTCACCTGAGTACCTACAGTTACGCTTGTAACAGGCTCGATAGTACCAGTAGCAGTAATACTGCTTGATATAGTGGTGTTTACGATTGTAGCTGTCTCAAAACTTACCTTTTTCTCCTTCTTTCCAGAGAAGAAGAAACCAGCCAATGCAACCACAGCCACAGCAGCTACACCACCGATGATGATTTTCTTGTTCATATTTGAAAATTCGGCCTCTCCCCCCGCCCTCTCCCGTAGAGAGGGAGCCGGAGCGCGAAAGGCATGTTTATTATTAATTGTTACCTGTTAATTGAAACCTCCCTTTGGGAGGGCCTGGGTGGGCTTTATCTTTGATAAAACTCCAGCATCTTGAGATTCAGAATAGTCATATACTTGCTCTGAAGCTCACTCTGCTGTGCAGACAAGAGACGTGACTTTCCATCCTGAAGTTCCACGATATTCTTAAGTCCGAGACGGAACTGCTCACTAAGAAGATCATAACTTGTCTGTGCGCTCTCAGTACTTACCTTTGCAGCCTTATATTGCTGTTGGTTGTTCTCTGCCTGAATCCAGTAGTTCTCCAAGGTGCTGTAGAGCGATGTCTGCTTGTCCTTAAGGTCGAGCATTGCCTGCTGACGACTAATCTCCGCCTTGTTTACCGCTGTCTTCTTCTGACGCTGATCAATAATAGGAACGCTAACATTAACACCTGCTCCCATACTGAAGTTCTGCTTTGCCTGAGTACCCCAGCTCATGTCATTCATAGAAGATGTACTCGTACCAGCACTTGCATTAACACCAACCGTTGGCAACGACTGGGCTTTAGCTATTTTCTTGCTCACCTCAGAAGATTCCATCTGTATTTGCAGACTCTTGAACTCTGGACGATTGGCAAGTGCCTTCTCATACACACGCTGTAATGATGGAATCTGAGCCAAAGCCATTGCATCAGATGCATCAAGACCACTAATCTCGAATGGCTCGGTAGATGTAATCTGCAAGAGTTGCTTTAACTGGCGCTTGTAGTTACGAGATTGACTCTCTGCCGATACCACGTTATATTCATCCTGTGCCTTCTGTGCGGTAAGTTGCATAAGGTCAGCCTTACTCATCTTGCCAACCTCTACCATATCCTTACCACGACTCTCATTTGTCTTTGAGAACTCAAGGGTTGCCTTCTGTACCTTTATATTCTCCTCCGTATAGGCAATCTGAACATAGAGCTGGGCAATCTGCTCCTCAATACTACGAGCAGTAGTGGTTGAATCAGCCTCTTGCTGTGCAATAGAGAGTTCGTTGAGTTTCACCTGATTATGGTTCCTGTTGCCATTCCATACCGTCCAGTTACCGTTAAGGCTATACGAACCATTGTAATAAACCTTATCCACACTTGCCATTGCCATACCATCAACAACGGTTGACATTCCAGCCGTAGGCCAAGGACGATAGTTAATGTTATGGCTCGTAGAGAAGTTGAGCGATGGCAACAACTGGGCTTTCGATGAAAGCAAATCCTCGTTTGTTGACTTACGCTGCAAACTGGATTTCTTTAGCGAGATGTTATTCGCCATGGCATAGTCTATACATTCCTGCATCGTCCACTTTTTCTGAGCGAAAGTAGGGAGCGAGGAAACGAGCAATGCCGTTAATAAAAAATTCCTTACATTCATTATGCTATTTATTATTTTTAATAATTTTCTTTTTCTTCTGGCTTAAGTCAAAAATAATCATCTAATGTCTTTTATCCTTAGCCTTTTGTCCTTTTTGACTCGTATTCACCTTAAAGGTTTAATCGATATATTATCAGTATTTCATAGAGATGATATCGAAAATCATGGACAAAATTAAGCATTTTGGGCATACAGTCAAAATACTAAACCTAATTTTATAGACGTAACATTATAATTTTGCTATCCAAGCCCGAGTTTTAAGAAATATTAAGATTATAGGTTTTGATATATTGCCACTCATAAAGGCAAAAATTTATTTATTAAAAAATTAAAAAAACTGGATAAAAATTTGCATAATTCCGAATTTTTGACTATTTTTGCAACGGAATCCCATGATATTCCATTAATACAACAATTTTACACTTATAATACTTAAAATTTTAGAAACTATGCAAAACCTACAGAAAAACAGCGGTGTTGTTACTACATCTCAGTACACCATCGACAGCAAGAGCAAGATGAAGGACAATATGACTATTACTGGTCATACCTTTGGTAGTGTTGTTATATCTTGTATTGGATCTGAGTTCTGGATGGACTAAAGACTCTCTCTTAACAACAAACAAGAACGGTATCACTTGGTAAGTGATACCGTTCTTGTTTTATAGTCCCTCACCTGTGGCCCCTCACCTGCCCTACTGGTGAGAGCTATTTATATCGCCTGCGTATCTTCCAGTTTCCTATATGCCGATAATGGCACGCTGGAAGTAACTCTCTTGAGGAAATCCATCAAAGTCTCGAAATATGCCTTGTCAGATGCGGGATTAATAAAATCACGACAGATATAGTGCTCGTCACCCTCCACAACGAAAGACTCAAGTTCGTTGGTGTATTTCTTCATCTCATCCAAAAGACGGGTGAAATAGGCGTATGGCACAGCCTTATCCCTCTTGCTCTGCATAAGGAGAACCGGACGATGATCAACTCCCTCCACCTTACAGAGCTGAGATAGCGTGATACTATCAGCCACACTCATATCCGCCAGATCCTTCATACTTATATTAGGAAGATCATACCTCGGATCAGTTCCCTCACGATTGAATGCAAAATAATCCTCATAAGAAGAGAAAGACGACAAGGCAATAACAGCACTTATGTCATAGCTCTCAATCATCGAACGTAGGGCAATGGTACCACCCATAGCAACTCCCATAGCGACTATAGGCAGATTGGTGTATTCCATCTTCGACTTGATATAGTCAATTACAGCCTGAACATCCCTAATCTCCTCATAGCATTTCTCGTTAATCTCCGTGCGGTTGGTTACATCCAGAAAAAATGTGGCATAGCCCATCTTATAGAACTCCCTCGCATGACCATAATGTGCAGAGACCGATGGTGCATCAATTCCAGAGACACAAATCACGATACCGATAGGAATAGCTGGGCATATCTCATAGGCAAGAACCTCATTACCGTATTGGTTTCTGAGTCGGAGCGAGTCAGGTTCAGGCAGACCAAAGATCCAAGCATCATACTCGGCACTATAGTCCACATCCATCCTTCGCAAACAATTTATTATCTGCATTTCCTTATCTGCCATATTCACGTCAGTTTCAATCGACTGAGCACCAACCGACAGACAGATAAAATTCATTACCAATAACAATATATACCCCAGTTTTTGTATCATTTACAATATACCATTTTGCATTTTAATACACCGCAGTTTTTATACATAGCGCATAAATATGCAATTTATTGTATAAACAGCAAAATATTTTTCGTTTTTTTCTAAATTATTCTACCTTTTCTCTATTTTGCATCAATTCTACTAATTCAAAAATCAACGCACCTTTGGTGCTTGAACTGACAAAAATTTCCGATCTTAACAATTTTTACCAAAAAGATAAGGTTCGCCTACGCGAATTTAGGAAAATAAATGGGCAGTAAATTTTATCAGTAAATTAATTTATTGGTTTAATTTTCTTATAATTTACTTTCTAAAATGGGCGCAAGCCCAGTTTCTTATTGGACTAAGATTGGAACTCCGCGTAGCGCCTGAGCCTTGCGAAGAATTATTGTCAGTAAAAAGCAGCTTGCTGCCATAGAAAAGGTTAATCATCGTATGTCACAGTATGATTAAGCACCTCCATATCTCCATATTTCTCAATAAGAGGCATATAGCGTGGCTTCCTACCGCTGAACTTAAACGCTTCGGTAAAGATACGACTATAATACTGTATGAGTTTCTTCTTTTTCAGACAACGCTCAATCCACTTATACGACCAGTCGTTGTCGTATGCCATAAGAGCCATGAAATAGAACTGTCCTCTAATGTAGAAATATCCGTTACGCGCGAACATATACTTTCCCATCTCCTCAAGAACAGGCACGAAAGACTTGTCAGGCCATTCTATCACGGCACTCAGTCCCTCATTAGTACGGCCATATTCATCAAGATCCACCTCTATCTCGTCCTCTGGCTTTGCTGCCTGTCCCTTAGCATACTCCTTTATTGCAGCAATAATCTTTCCCTTGTCCTCTTCATTCTTATATACAGCAACATAAGGCAACATCAGACTATCACCATCATCATAAAGTTTATTGAACAGAGCATAATACTTCGGCACGCCCTTGCATCTTTTTAGAGCCTCTGCATAGTATCCCTTAGTGCGGATATCGGGATAGGCAAGATACATAGAGTCTATCTTATCAATGAGTTGGGCAGAAAAAAGTCCCTTCTTCAGCGAAGACTGACTTGCCACGAACCTATTAACCGTTGTGGTAGAGCCGTCACCGCTTGCCGCCATAACCACCTTACCATCATCGCTAAGCATCTTCGGCAACAGATCAGCACAATGCCTGCCCTTGCGGAACCACAGCAGAGAATAGTATGCAAGCATTCGCACGGCAGGCAACCTGCCATGAATAGCAAGGCTATCCAACTGCTTGTCAGAGGCACTTTTTGATAGGTTCGTCTCAAGCTCGAAACCTTTCTGTGAACCAGCCCTATGAGACGCATTTATATATGAAATCTGGGAATTATTCTTCTCCAGCTCTGCAAGAGCCTTCTGGAATGTGACCTGCTCCTGTGCTTTGACAGGACTCACAAACATAGCCAAAAACAAAGAAAACAATAATAAATTCGGTCTTATATGCATTTTTTCTCGTAATTTGGCTACAAAGATAATAAATCTTTCGCAAAAAGCATAAGGCTATTGTATTTTTTTTCGAAAAAGCATACCCACCTCCACAAAATCATTTCAAAAACATTCCTTTTTTTCGCTTTGCGAACCTATATTATTTTCCACGAACGACACCTTAATACCACATTATTTTTCTTGAACACATAATAAACACAAGAAACAATAAAGTCGAGTTGCTTTGTCGTTTCATTCCCCACAAAAATCCGAAACAATTCCATCACAGTTCCATCGCTTCTCCATCGAAACGATGGACTATCTATGGAGGAAGAAGGGAAGATGGTAGGAGGAATATGGGAAATGGTAAGGGACTTGAAACTTCGCTCTTGGTAGGTAGTAAATACCATTAAATTACCATTAAGATACCATTCACAATGGTAATTTAATAGTATTTTAATGGTATTATAATGGTATTATCATAGGAGGTATTACGTTTATTCACTCGAATCAAACTCACACAACGGGCTTAAATTTAAGCCCGTATAATCTTGAAATCAGAAACAAAAAAAGTAAAAAATTAATGCGAGATTAATGTGGTATTAATGGGCATTATATGTCTCACTATGTGGGTGATACATTAATTTCCACGAATAACACGTTAATCTCGCATTAGTTTTATTGGAGCGAAAATACGCAAGTCTATTCTTGACCACGGAATTCACGGAACTAAAGAAACAACAGTTTCTTGCTTGCCTTCCGTGGTCATAAAATCAGTTAACCTTCCGTAACTGAATCTGACGGATATTGAACTTGTTCATGTATGCCTTATCAGCAGAAACAGTTATGGTAATATCCCCACCCTTATGATGGAATGGTTTTGATACGCGATAGGTCCAATGGTCATTATCATCTTTTGCAAAGGCATTCCAGCCTGCGCTATCTGGGTTCTCGAAGATAGGGAGCTTAGAGCCTTCTGTCCAATCCATCGCCCATAGTTTCTTGCCCTCATCACTTAAATCGTTGAACGCTACATCATTGCCTTCATCAATAGCCTTGATAACTCCGCCCTTGCCTTCAACCTCAGTAAGAGACTCAAGAACATAGTCTCCCTCATCAAAATGCTCTGTACGATAGAGGGTAAACGACATAGGAACTCCAGAATCATCACGATCGAGTTTCAAAGCCTTATCAGGCAGATTTCCATAGCCTGTACGATCCTCAGATATCCATTTGTTCACGTTCTTGAACAGTTTCAATTCCCAGCCAAGCTTGTCAATTGCGTTCCATTGGTATGTGCTGCTAAGTGTAATTCCATTCCTCGTGGCCTTTTTCTCGCGCATCTCTGTAAAGAATTTATCTAAATTCATAGCACCACTTACAACGGAACCAACAATAACGGCAATAGACAATAGCCATATAATTATTGTGCTTGTCACCACGAATGTAGAGAGAGGTTTGGCGTTGCTCTTGAATAGTCTTATAAAGAAGTTGATAGGAATGCCGACAGCAAGCAAAGCGGCTATAAGACCAACCCATAGTGCAGGTCCGCAAGCATTAATCGGTTCTGCCAGATTAACAATTTCAGGGAAAATACCAGAGACCATAGATACTCCGCCAAAGACGAACAAACACGCAACGAATATTGCGATAAGTACAGCTATGAAGGCTATGAACAGAGGGAGCATCAGCAATATGGCAAAGCTTATAAGCAAGGCTTTCAAGCATCCAGAGGAGTTAATTCCCGTTGTCATACGTCCTGTTTCCTTTACTTCAGAATCAGAAACCACCTGTTCCCTGATATTGTCGGGATTAACATCCATACCTTGCATTCTTAGCCTGTCTTCGGCTGTCTTTGCCTCTGGAACTACAATCCATATCACAAAGTATGTAAGAGGAATCAAGAAGTTGAATGTGAAGTTTATCAGGTCAAAAAGGAAGAAATGATGGAAGAATGACATGTTGAATCCCCATCCTACAAAGCTAAGTACCAATACTGCAAGTCTCCATATATTGACTTCACCAACACCGAAATAATCTGCCAATCCTGAGCAGATACCACCAAGCATCTTGTTATCGGCATTACGATAGAAACGGCGAGTGGTTATATTCTTCTTTATCTTGCCAAAGACAGAAGACTCATCGCCAAATGAGCTGAAGAAATTCTCCTTCCCCTCATTAGTGTTTGTCTCGCCAGTAAAGGCATTATTGGCATCTGTATGTGCAGAGTCGTCAATATCAGCAGGATTTCCAACCTTGTTGATAATCTCCTTGATAGTCTCGATATTAACGGCTGTCATGCCTTGTTCCTTATACTCCCAGAGCAGTTCGGCAACGCGATGCTCTATGTCATCGGCAATCTCATCACCACCTTCCTCGTTACGGAAGTAGTTCTTCATGCTCTGGATATAGTTCTCGAGCAACTGATAGGCATCCTCATCAATGGCATAGATGGTGCCACATATATTGATAGAAATATTCTTTTTCATATTCAGTTATTGTTATTGGTTATTATTCTGTAAGATATTGACTGTTGTAGCAAGTTCATTCCAGCTTGCATCGAGTTGCTGAAGGGCATCCTCGCCATCCTCGGTCAAGGCATAATACTTGCGAGGCGGTCCTTGAGTACTCTCTTGCCATTCGTATTTCAGAAGACCATCTTTTTTCAGACGGTTGAGCAAGGGATAAAGAGTGCCTTCCACCACAATCATCTCAGCCGACTTCAGTTGAGAGATTATATCATTGGCATACAAAGGTCTATGCCTCAAAAGAAGGAGTATGCAATACTCAAGCATACCTTTCCTCATCTGCGATTTTGTATTATCTACGTTTACCATATATTTACGTTTTTGATTTTCTGAGTGCAAATATAGGTATTATTTAGTACTTTGCAATACAAGGTACTAAATAATTAAGATTTATTTACTTTTACAATATACAAATTTGCATTTATTTGCAGATACTATATAAAAAAGCATTTTTTTGATTCTTCCTTCCCACAACAATCGCTCTTCCTCCGTTCTTCTTCCGAACCAAACTCGGTGAACCTCCGCTCTTTGTTCGCTATAGGAACGGACTTTCACCGAGTTTGGTTCGGAAGAAGAAGGGACTCACTACGAACTTAAAGCGGCCTTATTACTAACTTTATTAGTCTTATATTTGCAAAAGCACTTTCATTTTACTGCTCAATAATTTGCAAAAACGGAAAAAAATGTTTACTTTTGCCACAAATAATAAAAAGAATTAGTATGTCACTTACAGAATCACAGTCACGATACGTCAATTTCTATACTGACTTCGCTTTCAAGAAACTGTTTGGAACCGAGGCCAATAAAGATTTGCTCTTGTCATTCCTAAACTCTCGTTTTGAAGGACAAGAGGTGTTCCATGACATTCAGTATCTCAATTCTGAGCATCTTGGACAAAGTTCAAGTGACCGCAGGGCTGTGTTTGACGTGTATTGTGAGAATGAGAAGGGCGAGAAGATTCTCATTGAAATGCAGAATGGCGATCAGGAATATTTCAAGGACCGCTCACTTTATTATAGCACATTCCCAATTCGTGAACAGGCAAAGAAAGGTAAGGGCTGGGATTATGAATTGAAGCGTGTCTATACAATCTGCTTTCTCAACTTCACCTTTGACAAGAGTGACGAGTACAGCCACGAGGTAAAACTTGTTGATTTGATGACAGGCGAGGTATTCTACGACAAACTGACATACTTGTATCTTGAAATGCCAAAATATAAGAAACAGTTACCACAACTGAACACCCTTTATGAGAAATGGCTGTATGCAATCAAACATCTCGGAGATTTAGAAGAGCGTCCTGCTGAACTCAAGGAAGCTATCTTCAAACGCCTGTTTGAGCAAGCAGAAATCGCCCAATATACTCCTGAGGAGCGTCAGGACTATGAAGAGAGCCTTAAGAACTTCCGTGATTGGTATAGCGCTCTAAAAACAGCAGAGAAGAAAGGACGAGCTGAAGGACGCGAGGAAGGACGAGCTGAAGGACGCGTAGAAGGCATACAAGAAGGAATCATCAAAACTGCCCAAAACATGAAAAAAGAAGGAATATCTAATTCCCTGATAGCCAAGATGACAGGGCTATCAGAACAGGAAATAGCAGAACTATAAATACATGTCGATATAAAAACAAAAAGCGCACCTCAAATGAGATGCGCTTTCAATGTTCATTATACTTTACTCTTTACACTCTTCTCTTTACACTAAAGAAGATTATTTCTTTGCATTCTTCCTTGCCTCTGTGAGATCTGGATAATACTCCTCGAAGGTTTCCTCGCATTGTGCACGACCAGCCTTCATAATGTCCTCTACAAGACTATTGGCATAAACCTCAAGGTTGGTGTAATACTGACGTTTGTCGATTGTGAAGGTACCACTATCATCCACATTAGGATTCAAGCCATGTGCCTTCTCCCATTTGTCAGGCATACCATCATTATCGGTATCAACCTGTGGCTTACCCTTCAATGTAGGCCAACCACCAGCATCATCTGCAGAGTCGATAAGTCCACCCTCAGAGCCATTACTACCTTCTACACCACCTGAACCTTTACGAGCTGTTGAGGTAACACGCTTGTCGATGACATCACGGTCAAATGAACAGCCTGCATAATCAAGCACTTTGTTGAAGAGTCGCTGTGGGTCTTTGTCAAGACTGATGATTGGATAGTTCCAACGAGCCTCATCGGATGTGAATGGCTCAGGCGAAACGCACTTAGCTTTCCATTCCTCGTAAGTAAGGTCGCCCTTCTTATCCATCTTGATAGCCTTAATGCTTGTATTGTCCTTCGTAACCTCCTCAGAACCCTCCATGAAGTTATCCTTAATGTAAATCTGAGCAGGAACACATAGAGCACCATTCTCCTTACAACAGTTCTTACAGAATGTTGTAGGGTTGAAGAAACGAGTCATAGCCTTCTCCTGAGTAGCAGGACCTGGCTTGTAATAATTGTGACGAAGGTTAATCTTCTTTGGCTCCTTGTCAGGCAACTGCTCTCCACCGTATGTAGAGTTACCACCCCAGTTGTAGATTACGTTATTCACGCAATCAACAGGTCCTGCGAGCGTTGATACATAGCCGTGGTCGAAACGTGGCATACGTGAATCGTTGTCGGCAAGGAGATTGTGATGGAAGGTTGCACGCTCACCGCCCCAGATGCCACCATATCCGTGAACCGCATTCTTATTAGCACTTGCACGAAGGCTCTCAGAAAGGATACACCACTGGAGGGTGAAGTCCTTGTTTCCATAGAATGAACCTACCTCATCGGTACTCCATGACATAGAGCAATGGTCGATGATGATACGACGGTGGGTGCCGTCAAGACCATACTTGTCAAGGTCATGGTGAGAAGCTGACATTGCATCAGCATCATCAATATCACCTACACGACAACGTATGAATCGGATGATAACGTTGTCGGCACTACCAATAGCAAGAGTATAGTTTTTCAGACAGATTCCTTTACCTGGGGCTGTCTGTCCCAAGATAGTGATACTACCCTTATTGATTTTGAGTACGCCCTTAAGTTCTATGGTACCAGCAACATCAAACACGATCATGCGTGGTCCCTTCTTCTTCGAGATGTAGTATCTGAGCATACCCTCCGTTGGATGCTCAATGTTGTCTTCCAAGGTCGTGACATGGTAAACCTTACCGCCACGGCCACCAGTGGTGTAGCGGCCGTATCCTTCCGCTCCAGGGAAGGCAGGAGCCTGAGCAAACTGTGCGTCGGCAGGCAAGATAGTCGCGAGCGACAGCAATGCCATTGCGATTGTCTTTTTTATCATATTATCAAGTTCTTATGTAGTATATTTTTGTGTAGTTATTTAGATTTTGCTGCAAATATACGATTTTTTTTTCTAAATCGCAACAAAAGCGACAAAAAATATTAAAAAATGATTTTTACGTACAAAATTCGTTAAAAAGCCAACGTACTTACCTCAAACTTTCTTCTTAATTTACATAATAATAGCAAATAACTAATGGTATAATTCATTTATCAAAAACAAAAATGCACTATCCCGAAAGATAGTGCATTTTATAGCATTACTAAGAAGTATATGCTTACTTAGCAGCCTCGAGGGAAGCCTTACGGAATTCCTTCATTGCCTTCTCGATAGCGAGTGAAGCCTTACGAGCGCGAGCACCTGCTGCCTTGTTACCATTCTCTGCCTGAGCAGCTGCATCCTTTGCAAATTCTGCATAAGCAGCAGCAATCTTTTCAACTAATTCTTTCATCTTATTATAAAGTTTAATGTTAATAGATTCAGTGTATTACTACTTACTGTATTACTTATCGATTGCAAAGATACGTAAAAATTCAAATAATATCCAAATTTTACTACTTTTTTTGACATTTTTTCATAAAAAAATGCGTTAGAAGGCATTTCTAAGGCATTTTTATAAAAAATTCATTATCTTTGCACAAGAAAAATTCACAAACTATGAGACGATTTGCATTTAAAATGTACCTAAAACCTGGTTTTGAGGCAGAATACGAAAAGCGTCACGCTGCTATATGGCCTGAGCTTGTAAAGATGATAAAAATGGTGGAGTAAGTAATTATTCCATCTATTGGGATAAGGATACAAACATCCTGTTCGGTTATCAGGAATGTTCAGGTGAAGGCAACTCACAGGACACGTGCAACGGCATTGATCCTATCACGCAGAAATGGTGGGATATGATGGCTGATATTATGGAAGTTAACCCTAACGACAACTCTCCCGTCACTATTCCTTTGAAAGAAGTTTTCCATTTGGATTAAAGACAGGTCCATTGCCATGCCCTACACCTAAGTTTCTACCTCCACGGATAGCTTCAGTTACATAGTTTTTTCCTCTTGCAACGGCATCTTCAAGAGAATAGCCAAGAGCAAGAGATGCGGCTATCGCACTTGAAAGGGCACAGCCTGTTCCGTGTAGGTTGGAACTTTCTAACTTCTCCGTAACATAAACACGCTCCGTACCATTGGCAAGGCACAGACGGTCAGCCATTTCTGAGCCTTCTGCATGACCTCCTTTTATTAACAGGTTATATTTGCGGGCATCAAAGCCTGACAAGGCAGACAATGTTTCCATCTCAGGGAGATTAGGAGTGATAAGAGTGCAGAGAGGAAAGAGTTCCGAAACAACTACGTCTATTGCATTCTCAGACATCAGGCGACGACCACTCGTGGAGATCATCACAGGATCGAGGACTATGTCAATTGAAAATTGTTGGCGAAGTGTTTCTGCTATGACATGAGCTACCTCGGCTGAAGGTATCTGTCCTATTTTTATTGCCTTTACGTCAAGGTCGGAAAGGACGGTCTCAAGCTGGCTCTTAACCACATCAGCAGGTACAGGCATTACAGACTGCACCCCAAGCGTGTTTTGCGTGGTGAGAGCGGTAATTACAGAGGCGCCATAGCATCCTAAAGACTCTATGGTACGGAGATCCTGTTGTATGCCGGCACCTCCACTTGGATCACTTCCGGCTATTGTCAATACTATGTCCATCAAATTTATGTACTATTTAGCTATTTACAATTTACTATTTATTTACTATTTCCATAATTTACTATTTTCATGGCTGACAAAAAACAGTAAATAGTACATAGCTAAATAGTAAATTCCTTCCATGCGTCGCCTAAAATCATTGCACCTCCAAATCCGAGGCTTAATACTTCTTCTACTTTATCAAACGTAACTCCACCTAATGCCATAACCTTATTATCTATGATACCCTCAGCCACAGCCTTTTCTATCTGCTCTCTGCTGAATGCCGAATTATACCCTTGCTTGGATATTGAATTATAGATAGGTGAAAGTGAGAGATAGTTGCATCTGTCTTTCCATTCTTTTATTTCTTCTAAAGAATGGCAGCTTCGGCTGATGCTACCTTTCCACCCTTGTGGAGGAAGTGGATTGCGAGAGTTGAGGTGTATGCCATACAAACCATATTTCACAGCAAGATGATGATGATCGTGAAGGACAAGTCGCGAATAGTATTCTGCAGGAATATCACGAATAAGCCGCTCCATTTCATCAGAAGTGCTCTCCGGCTTACGAAGATGTATTAAATCCACATGAGCGAGACGCTGAACGATTCGTTCAGCCTCCCGCTCTGTGAAATATGGAAGTGTGATTACAATTATCATTACACAGCCTTCTGATTAATCATCAGATTGACATGATCGAATGAGCCGTCCCAGTCTTTCCATACAGGTTCTATGCCACGAGCCTTTAGTGCGCTGGCGATTTCCTCAACTGTACGGTCATCGCTCACGGTAAACTGCTCAAGAGCCTGTGGATAGCTGTAGTAGCCACCCGGATTCACACGACTTGCAGCCGACATGGTAGTAACGCCAAGGGTACACATATTATTACGTATAAACTCAGGCTCACGTGTAGAATAGCTTATATCCACATCATGGTCGAAGATACGCATAGCGAATGTGACCTGTGCCAACTCGCGGTCATTCACGAAACAGTTTGGCTGGAAACCCTCATTCTGAGCAGGGCGCATACGAGGGAAGTTGACAGAGTACTTGGTCTTCCAATACTTCTTCTGGAGATAACGAAGATGATACGCAAGCATAGTTACGTCCGTCTTCCATTCCTTTTCAAGTCCGAGCAAAGCCCCCATTCCGATAGAGTGCACACCAGCCATTCCCATACGGTCAAAACCGTTAAGACGCCATTCAAACTTAGACTTCATACCACGTGGATGATAGTCCTTGTAATGAGCCTCGTTGTAAGTCTCCTGAAAACAAATCACACCATTCAAACCATGACGGGTGAGAAGAGCATAATCCTCAGTAGAGAGAGGCATAACCTCTATCTTCAGGTTTGAGAAATAAGGCTTTGCACGATCGAGAGCCTTTGCAAGATAGTCAACGCCCGCCTTTGCTGGATTCTCACCAGTAACGATGAGAAGGTTCTCGAAAGGACCGAGCCTCTTGATTGCCTTGTATTCATCCTCACACTGGTCAATGGTAAGGATTGTACGTGCCATTGGGTTCTCACGATGAAAACCACAATACACGCATGAGTTTGAACATGAGTTGGTGATATAGAGAGGGATGAACATTGACATCGTCTTGCCAAAACGCTCACGGGTATATTTCTGCGACAGACGTGCCATCTGCTCAAGATATGGCTCTGCTGCAGGTGATATAAGCGCCATGAAGTCTTCTACATCACAATGCTCCTTGGCAAGGGCACGACGCACGTCAAGATCTGTCTTTGAGGCAATCTTGCGAGTGGTATCATCCCATGATATATTTTTTAATTCATCACTAAACATAGTGTTTTTATTTAAATTATAAAATGAATAATGAAAAATAATAAAATACAGATTACCGTGAAAAGCGTAAATCGTATTTTTAATTTTTCATTTTTCACTTTTCATTTATTTACGTTTGGAGCATGGCTTGAAGGCATACTCCTTTAGTTCGATTATTGTTGGATTTTTTCCGCAAAGGGCACAAGAGTCATTCTTTGGGAACGACATCTTGTCCCATTCCATAGTAAGGGCATCGAAGGTAAGGATGGCATTTGTCATCGGCTCTCCTACACCAGCAAGGTATTTCACAGCCTCAGTAGCCTGAATAGTACCGAGCATTCCGGCTATGCTTCCGAGGACACCTACCATTGAGCAGGTCTCAACATCTTCTTTCTCTGGTGGTTCGGGGAAGAGACAACGATAACAGGCTGTGCCGTGCGTATGTGTCATCATCTGACCTGAATAGCGGTTTATACCACCAATACAGAATGGTTTATCAAGCATTATACAGGCATCATTGACAAGATACTTTGTTGAGAAATTGTCAGAGCCTTCAAGTACATAGTCATAAGGACGTATGAGTTCAAGAGCGTTATCCTCAGTTAGATACAGCTCATGCTTGATAATGTTCACATCAGGATTGATGTCTTTGGCACCTTCAAAGGCAGAATCAACCTTCGGGCGACCAATATCTGAAGTCCCGTGGATGACCTGTCGCTGAAGGTTTGTGATAGAGACTGTATCTCCATCTACGATGCCAATCGTGCCAACTCCCGCAGCTGCGAGATACATGACAATCGGTGAACCTAATCCTCCGGCTCCTACCACGAGCACCTTGGCATTGAGGAGACGAAGCTGCCCCTCCTTGCCAAAGCCATCGAGAATGAGATGACGGTTATAGCGTCGCTTCTGCTCGGATGTGAGTTCCGACTTTTGCTGTTCACTCATCACTTCTTTATCTTTCTAAGGTCGTGTGTCAGCTTAGCTGCACAGAAGTTTGGACCGCACATAGTACAGTATTCACCGTCTGTATGCCCTGCCTCCTCGAAATACTGAAGAGCGCGCTCTGGGTCGAGCGAGAGATGGAACTGGTCACGCCAACGGAAGTCGAAACGTGCCTTTGAAAGGGCATTGTCACGAACCTGTGCGCCAGGATGTCCCTTGGCAAGGTCGGCTGCATGAGCTGCAATCTTATAGGTCACAACACCTACACGCACATCTTCCTTGTTAGGTAATGCGAGATGTTCCTTTGGTGTTACGTAGCAGAGCATAGCGGTTCCCATCCATGCTATCTGTGCTCCACCAATAGCGGAAGTGATATGGTCATAGCCCGGTGCGATATCAGTAACGATAGGACCGAGAGTATAGAAAGGAGCCTCATGGCAATGGTCGAGCTGACGATCCATATTCTCACGGATCTTCTGCATAGGAACATGACCAGGACCTTCGATGAATGCCTGTACGTTCTTATCCCATGCACGAAGCACGAGTTCGCCCATTGTGTCAAGCTCGGCAAACTGAGCAGCATCATTAGCATCTGCCGTACAACCAGGACGCAGACCATCACCAAGTGAAAGAGCGGTATCATACTGGGCTACGATATCACATATCTCATCAAAGTGCTCATAGAGGAAAGACTCCTTGTCGTGTATAAGACACCATTTTGACATGATACTTCCACCACGGCTGACGATTCCGCAGAGACGTGAATCTGCAAGATGCACATTGTGGCGGCGGATACCTGCATGGATTGTGAAGTAGTCAACACCTTGCTCACATTGTTCTATGAGGGTGTCACGATAGATTTCCCATGTCAAATCCTCCACCTTTCCGTTCACCTTCTCCAACGCCTGATAGATAGGAACGGTACCAACAGGAACAGGACAGTTACGTACAATCCATTCACGAGTCTCGTGAATGTTATCGCCAGTAGAGAGGTCCATAAGGGTATCGCCACCCCACTTGCATGACCATACTGCCTTATCAACCTCTTCTTCAATAGAAGATGTAGTCGCAGAATTACCGATGTTGGTGTTAATCTTCACAAGGAAGTTACGACCGATAATCATCGGCTCTGCCTCCGGGTGATTGATATTTGCAGGAATAACGGCACGACCACGTGCAATCTCATCACGCACAAACTCTGGTGTGATATGCGATTTTATTCCGAGTTCCTCGCAGTTCATATTCTCGCGGATGGCTACATACTCCATTTCCGGAGTTATGATACCAGCCTTGGCGTATGCCATCTGAGAGATTGACTTGCCTGCCTTAGCTCTACGAGGCAACTGTATATGCTCAAAACGCAGAGAGTCAAGTGAGTGGTCGGCAAGACGCTGCTTGCCATATTCACTTGTCACTTCTGAGAGCTGTTCGGTGTCGTTACGGTCAATAATCCATTGTTCACGAATACGAGGAAGACCTTTCTTGAGGTCTATCTCGATATTAGGGTCTGAGAACGGACCGCTTGTGTCATAGATATATACTGGAGCATTTGGTTCCGTGTGAGGAATACCGCGCTCATCCTTAGTAACAGTAGGGGTGAGGTTGACCTTAGTCATTCCGACCTTAATGTTAGGGAACAGCTTTCCCTGCATATAGGCTTTCTCACGCTTTGCGTATGCTTTGTTATCTTGTGGCATTTTGTATTTGTAATTTGTAAAGAGTAGCCCCTCACCTGCCCTGCGGGCATTCTCTCCCCAAGGGGCGAGGAGAAAGTTAGTATTTCCAATCACGCCTTTTTAGCGAACAAATGTAACTTCCCCCTCGCCCCTTGGGGAGAGGGTGTCACATCGTGACGGGTGAGGGGCCGTTTTTAATTAAGAAACGCTGTGAGTGGACTTGATGCTTCTGCGCACTCGCTTACAGAGCCAAGACCTGCCTCGTATGCACGACGACCAGCAATGACAGCCTCCTTGAAGGCAATAGCCATCTGAACAGGATCACCGGCAACGGCAATGGCAGTATTTACCAGACAACAGTCTGCGCCCATCTCCATAGCTTCTGCTGCATGACTTGGAGCTCCGATACCTGCATCAACAACGACAGGAACGTTAGCCTGCTCTATGATAATCTGAAGGAAATCCTTCATGCGAAGTCCCTTGTTTGTGCCGATAGGAGCTGCGAGAGGCATAACTGTTGCTGCTCCAGCCTCTTCAAGATGCTTGCAAAGGGTAGGGTCTGCCTGACAGTAAGGAAGCACCACGAAACCGAGCTTTACGAGCTGCTCTGTAGCCTTCAATGTCTCGATTGAATCAGGAAGCAGATAACGTGGGTCTGGGTGAATCTCCAGTTTCAGCCAGTTTGTTCCGAAAGCCTCACGAGCCATCTGTGCAGCAAATACAGCCTCCTCCGCATTACGCACACCTGATGTATTAGGAAGTAGCTGAATGCGAGGATTCTGAGTGATATGAGTCAGGAGGTCATCCTGCTTATCCTCAAGTTCGATACGCTTCATGGCAACCGTAACCATCTCTGACTCTGATGCATCGATAGCCTTTGCCATAAGTTCATTGTTGTTGAATTTTCCTGTTCCAAGGAAGAGGCGTGAATTAAACTCACGACCTGCAATAATAAGTTTTTCCATAATTAGAAGCCCCCCTAATCCCCCGAGGGGGAATTTTTTATAGTAATGAGCAATCATTATCAACCGCAGAGGGCATTACGGCATTATTGTATGACTTTTATTTTTATGTTTATTGTCTATATAAAAACTCCCCCTTGGGGGGCTGGGGGACTGGCTATCAGCCTTTTCATCTCCTCTACCGGATCATCTGCATTCAATACTGCTCCGCTTAGGGCAATACCCGTCACGCCTGTCTGCATAATCTGCGGAACATCCTCCAAGGTTATTCCGCCTATGGCAACAATAGGAAGGCTAATGCCCTCAGCCTTCATCTGACTGCAAATGCTGATATATCCCTCAAGACCAAGAATAGGCGACAATCCCTTCTTTGTCGTTGTGAAACGGAATGGGCCACAACCTATATAGTTTGCTCCAGCCTCATAATGAGCACGGACATCCTCAAAAGTATTGGCTGTTCCTCCTATGATGAAGTCATCACCAAGAATCCTGCGAGCCTCTGCTATCGGCATATCCTTCTTGCCAAGATGAACGCCGTCTGCCTTTATCTGCTTAACGAGGTTCACATGGTCGTCGATGATGAATGTAGCTCCTGCCTCTCGGCACATCTTCTGAGCCTCAAGAGCCACAGGCAGAATTTCCTCATCCGTTGCATCCTTCATCCTGAGCTGAATCCAACGGCAACCGCCCTCCAATGCCATACGAATAGAGTCAAGGTAGGAATAGCGGTCGTTATAATGACTTATAAATTGTATCATCCTCCGCAAGCTGCCTTGATAATGATAATACTTGTTCCTTCGCTTATCGCGGTTGAGGCCCACTCTGAGCGTGGAATCATCTGATTGCTTATGGCAACAGCAACGCCTTTCTCAGGAAGATTAAGTTCCTCAGAAAGAGCAAGAAGAGATGTAGCCTCAGTAACTACCGACTTGTTGTTTACTGTAATATTCATATCTGTATTCTTTAAGTTTTACACTTTACGCTAATAAAGACACAGATACGTGTGGGAATGGGTATAAACAAAAAATCCCTATTCCTGTACCAAACCATTACGGTACATCGAAATAGGGGCATGTAGTGAATAACTCGTTCCTTGCGACAGCATTACCTGCATCAAGTTCTATGGGTATAATCTCAGCCAACTTTCAAAAAAAGTCAGCACCCCGATTTTCGGGTGCAAAATTAGTAAGTTTATTTGGATTATTAAGTTTTTATCGTCATTTTTTAGTATTTTTTTGCAATCACAGGCTTATTTCTTACAGATTATTCCTTTTTCTCGTTCTTTATTACTAATTTTGCACCCAGATGTGCAAACTGCCATCACGAGGGGTGTCCATTCTATTGAATGGTCTGAGATTAGACCCATAACCTGATCCGGATAATGCCGGCGTAGGGAACTCCCCGAAGACGAATAATTATTTTTTATTGCAACAATGAAGAAATCATTCATTGCCGTTGCACTTGCAGGTATTGCCGTACCTCAATGTGCACAGGCAGAGAAGAGAGCAGAGAGTAACGTGCCAGTTGACACGACAAAGATTGTAGAACTTCAGGATGTTCAGGTAATTTCAACACGTGCTTCCAAGAATACTCCTATGGCATACACAAATATGTCAAAGGAACAGATCAAGGCACTCAACCACGGTAAGGATGTTCCTTATCTTCTGTCAATGACTCCTTCTGTTACTTATTCGAGCGATGCAGGTGCGGGTATCGGCTATACCGGTATTCATGTGCGCGGTACTGACCCTACACGTGTGAACATTACGGCTAACGGTATTCCTATCAACGACTCGGAGTCGAATCTGGTGTATTGGTCGAACATGCCTGACTTTGTTTCCTCTTCGGAAGACATTCAGATACAGCGTGGCGTGGGTACATCGACCAATGGTGCAGGAGCATTTGGTGCTACCGTAAATATGCAGACTGAGAAAATCGGTGTAAAGCCTTTCATCGGAATTGACATGAACGGCGGTTCGTATTACTCACACAAGGAGACCTTCCGTTTCGGTACTGGACTGCTCGGCGATCATTGGGGCATTCAGGGACGTTTGTCTAACATAGGCAGTAAGGGCTACATTGACCGTGCTTCTGCCGACATGAACTCATATTTCCTTCAGGCTGGATATTTCAGCGCGAACACCGTGCTGAAGCTTATCACCTTCAACGGTAAGGAAGAGACCTACCACGCATGGAACTATGCCTCTAAGTATGAGCAGGAGCTATTTGGTCGCACCTATAACTCATGTGGTCTGTACTACGATGAGAATGGCAACATGAAATACTATGATGACCAGAAGGATTTCTATCATCAGCAGCACTATCAGTTGCTCTTGAACCAGAAGCTGTGTGACGCTTGGAATCTGTTCGTAGGACTTCACTATACGAAGGGCGTGGGTTACTATCAGCAGTACAAATGTGATACGGAGTTGCAGAAGTTCGGTCTGGATGCAAGTGATTTCTTCAGCGAAGAGGGCAAGAAGATAGAGACTACGGATCTCATCAACCAGAAATGGCTGGATAATGACTTCTACGGCTTCGTGGCTTCTGCCAACTATAACAACAACCAGGGCGTGACGGCTAATATCGGTGGCGGTTGGAATCGCTATGACGGTGATCATTTCGGTAAGTTGCTCTGGATTAAGAACTATATCGGCAAGAACTTTACGGACTGGAACTACTACGATAACGATGCGAAGAAGGTTGACGCTAATGTGTATGGTAAGCTGAGCTGGGAGTTCGCAAAAGGATTGTCGGCATACGTTGACTTGCAGTATCGTCATGTGGAGATTCGTATGAACGGTCTCACGGATAAATGGGATGACAACATGATTCAGATTAACTTTGCCCAGAAGCACGACTACGACTTCTTCAATCCGAAGGCTGGTCTGTTTTATAACATCGACGATAATAATAAGGTGTATGGCTCGGTTGCCATTGCCCACAAAGAACCTACACGTAATGACTTTGAGGAGAACAACGGAACTGACCTCAAGTCTGAGCGACTAACCGACTTTGAGCTTGGCTACAAATACCAGAGCGAGACATTCACAGGTGGTGTGAACCTTTACTATATGGACTATAAGAACCAGTTCGTCCTTACAGGTGATATCAACGACATCGGTGAGATGATTGCAAAGAACTCAGGCAAGTCATATCGCATGGGTGTGGAGATTGAAGCTGCTTATAAGCCTGTTGATTGGTTCCGTTGGGATATCAATGCCACATGGTCGAAGAATCGCAATAAGGATTGGGAAGTATCTGCAACAGAGGAAGGATCATGGGAAGGACAAGGTGCCCTGAGCCTTGGTGAGACTCCTATTGCTTTCTCTCCAGACTTCATCCTTAACAACATCTTCTCATTCAACTATCGCGGTTTCAAGGCTGCTATCCAGAGCCAGTTCGTTGGTGAACAGTATATGTCGAATACAGGTTTCAAGTCATTCCATGTTTATGACTATGACGATGACTATAACGTCGTTGGCGAGCATACCGTAGGAATGACATTGAAGGATTTCTTCATCACCAACCTCGACCTTTCCTACACCACTAAGGCTCTAAACAAATATGGTGTTAAGGATGCCACTATCGGTATTGCTATCTACAACATCTTCTCAAAGAAATATGACAGCAACGGCTGGGCATACTGCGAGATTGGCAAGGATGCTAATGGTAAGCCTTACGCTTGGTCAAGTGATGTGTATGAAGCAGGCTATTCTGCTCAGGCTCCATGCCATTTCATGGTGAACCTCTCACTTAATTTTTAGTGCATAGTTCATAGTTCATAATTCATAGTTGTTTCGTGCACTATGAACTATGAATTATGAACTATGAATTATGAACTATGAATTATGAACTATTATGATTGACTATCTCACAAATAATTTCCTTGAGATTCTCGGCACACTCGTGGGTATGCTGTATCTCTACTGGGAATATAAGGGTGATATAAAACTATGGATAGCCAGCATTATCATGCCGGCTATCTCACTTTATATATATTACTCCAAAGGTCTATATGCTGATTTCGGCATCAACATCTACTATCTTCTCGTTGCTGTGTATGGCTGGATTCTATGGCAATTCGGTATAACAGGCAAGAAAGGTGTAAAGCATGAACTTCGTATCATTTATACTCCGAAAAAGGCTTATCTCCCTCTTGTCACCATCGCCCTTGTGTTATGGCTTGCCATTGCGCAGTTCCTCATTCATTTCACCGACAGTAATGTACCTTGGCTCGACTCATTCACCACAGCCCTCAGTATCGTAGGAATGTGGATGCTTGCAAGAAAATGGATTGAACAATGGTGGGCTTGGCTATTGGTCGATGCTGTCAGTACAGGTCTATACATATATAAAGGTCTGTATTTCTACGCTGCCCTATATTGCATTTACACCATTATTATATTCTTTGGATATAAAAAATGGAAAAAGCTTATGAAAGAAGCCCCCAAGGGTGAGTCTATTTAATTGATAATGGATAATTAATAATTGACAATTCCCCCCAACAGCAATAAAATGTATATAACAAACTCCCCCTTGGGGGGCTGGGGGGCTTCTCCTATGAAATACGACGCTGTTATACTTGCTGACGGCACTTTCCCGTCTCATCCCTTGCCTCTGAGCATTCTTCAGGAGGCAAAGTTTCTTGTATGCTGTGATAATGCAGGAAGAAAACTGATAGAGGATTTCTCGCGTATTCCCGATGCTATTGTAGGCGATGGCGACACAATTTCTGAGGAATTTAAGCAAAAGTATTCCGGCATTTATCATCAAATTGCTGAACAGGAATATAACGACCTCACAAAGGCTACACGCTTTGCGATAGAGGCATTAGGCAAGACGAATCCACGTATTGCCTATATCGGAGCAACAGGCAAGAGAGAGGATCATACCATTGGTAATATCTCACTCATAAGCTACTACAAAAGGACATTCGGCATCATCCCCGAGATGATAACCGACTACGGCATTTTCTCTGCCCATTCTGGAGAAGTGCATATCCCGACTTTCCCTCATCAGCAAATCAGCATCTTCAATCTCTCTTGCAAGTCTCTCTCATCCCAAGGTCTGAAATGGGATGCCTATGCCTGTCAGGAACTATGGCAGGACACTCTCAACGAGGCTCTCGGTGATAGCATCGCGATTAATGGGGATGGGGAGTATCTTATTTTTCGTACATACGAAAAATAAGTGAAGAACGAAGAGTGAAGAATTTAAGTTTGTATTGCAGTTAAAAGGTCGTTGATTACCCTTTCGCTATAAAATGTAACTTAAATTCTTCACTCTTCACTTTTCACTCTTCACTTAACCCCTCTCACCATCCTATCATTCCCAAAAGCGTCCTTTCTCAATTCAACATCACTATATCCAAGTGCCTTCAGCATATCAACGGTCTCCTTGCCATACGCCCTATTTATCTCGAAATACAGCCTTCCCCCCCTGCAAAGGGCATGAGTGCCGTATTCCGCAATGGCACGATAGAAAAGCAACGGATCAGTATCAGGGACAAATAATGCCTCGTGAGGCTCATGCTCAAGCACATTTCTCTCCATTTCCTTAGCCTCTTTTGCACAAATATACGGAGGGTTACTGACTATCACATTCCATAAATCCCTATCACCGTCAGGGGCATTAAGGGCATCCTGCATATAGATATCCACACTCGCACCAAGTGCCTTCGCATTCTTCTTTGTAACTCGCAAAGCAGTATCAGAAATATCCCATGCAGATACCTCCATCTCTGGCAATTCAAGGGCAAGCGAAACACTTATGCAACCCGAACCGCATCCCACATCAAGCAGATATTTCTTTCCGTTCCTGTTTCCACGGATTTCCCTGCTCTCTCCCTTAATCCAAGTCACAAGTTCCTCGGTCTCAGGACGAGGGATAAGCACACCCGGTTCAACGGCAAACTGCCTTCCATAGAAATCCGCATAGCCTATTACATACTGCACAGGCTCGCCCTTCTCCAGTCGCACAATCTTCGCCTCTAGGCTCTCCTTTTCTTCATCCGAAAACCTATCCAAAGCCCCAAGACAAACATCCACGAAAGAAAGTCCGAAAGACTCCTCCAATAGCATCTTAACTATGCTACTGGCCTCTCTTTCATCGTATATTGCCGTCAGTCTATTTACTATCTGTTTGAAATGCATATATTATTCCTCAAGACACACTATCCTGTATCTTCATGCAAAGATAAATAAAAAATCCAATAGTGCAAAGGAATTGACTGTAAATCTTGAGTAAAAGATTAGTGCGAGTTCGCTGATTGGCTCTGCTTGCTGAACCTATACGAGAGAATAGTAAGTCCCATGTTCCTCCTATGTAAGTCCCTTGTAACTCCCATTTTCTAAGGGAGGTAATACGGTGAAGGTCCGTTCCTATAGCGGACATAGAACGGAGGTTCACCGAGTTAGCTTCGGAGGATGAACGGAGGATGAGCGAAAAAAGAGAGGTAACAAGGTAACAAGTTAACATTCGGACATAACATTCGGACAAAATGTTACCTTGTTACCTGTTACCTTACAGAAAAATGTGTCTTTTCCTGATTTTGGTTTGTAGTTTTTGATTAATATTAAACTGCGTTTGTTGACATCGTTCTGAAATAGTTGTCGTATTCCTGAAAAGGTTCACACATTCCTGATTTCGTTGACATATATCGTGCGCGCGCGATATTTATATGTATTTATCCTTCCTAAGA
This sequence comes from uncultured Prevotellaceae bacterium, assembly GCA_946411565.1. Lineage (GTDB taxonomy): Bacteria > Bacteroidota > Bacteroidia > Bacteroidales > Bacteroidaceae > Prevotella. Next base: position 33,039 of record CAMKEM010000030.1, read on the forward strand.
AATAATTATAGTAAAGGCCTTTAGAAAGGGAAACAGATGGGAATATGTGGAATGCGAAATTAAGGGAGGTAACAGGTAACAAAGTAACATTCATATCAGGTGTTACTTTGTTACCATGTTACCACATAAAAAAAGTATTATTCTTTATTCACGCTGATTCTGCTTACTCCCTAAAGGCCTTTTGGAGAGTGTATGATTCAACATTCGGGACAACTCCACTATACATCTCAGGACATATATTGCTCATTAGAATATTTCTTACTACCTTTGCATCAGGATTGGACAAGAGCTGTGTAGAGTGATTCTTTGGGGTGTCATCAGTGGTTAAAAGAAGTTAAAGCGCGAAAAAAGTTGTAATTTATCATTTTATTGTAATATCTTTGCAAACGTTATACTAAAAAATAAAACTAAGAAAATATTTAATATGAAAATCTGGTACAAATTCCTATTTTTACCTATTCTAATCCTTGCGTTTGTGGGATGTAGTGACGATGAACAGGAATCCGTTTGGGTATATCATGTTGAGAATGAAGATGGCAAGGTTACGCAACTTCAGAAACACACGATTGGTAATGGTATTCCTATCATTATTATGTGTGATAGATACTCGGATAAGTCTATTACAGATGGTTACTATCGTAGTGCGACAAAAAAAGTCTTAGAAGGGCTTTTCTCCGTGCATCCGATGAAGTCGCTGAGAGATTATTTTGACGTGTATGAGGTGACAGTAGTTGCCTATACCAATCGTATCTCTAAAAAAGTGGTACCTGTATTCACAATACAAGATTTAGAATCAATTCAGGATGGTGACGATAAAGCTGTGGAATATGCGAAGAAAGCCGTTGGTGAAAAGCGTATAGACGATGCTGTAGTCATTATTCTAGTTAACCATGACCAATATTATAGAAGTTGTTGTTGGGGCGTGTCACCCAGTTCGTCTTCTTATTCCGATATCCCTACAGGTGGCGCTAGAGCTTATGTGTGGGATTCGAGTGATGGAAGTGAAAGTTTGAGTGATTATTATGGAACGTTGTTACATGAGTTCGGACATGCTTTCGCCAAGCTTGCAGATGAATACGTTGAGGAAGATAGGGCATGGAACGATAACGAATGGTGCAAGGAGATGTTTATGGAAGAGCAGAAATATGGTTACTGGAGGAATATATCTTTTGATAGTGACGTTACAAAGTCATACTGGGCTGACTTTGCAGCAGATAGCCGATATGATTTTGAGAAACTTGGCTGCTATGAAGGAGGGCTCTTCCAAGAAAAGGGTGTCTATCGCGCTACGGAGAACAGCATCATGAACCATACCTATTCGACTTCTTATTTCAATGTAATCAGCCGTGTGATGATTTACAAGCGTTGCATGAGGATTGCCTATGGTGATAGCTGGAAGTTTGACTATGAAGATTTCGTGAAATTTGACCTTGAGAAAGCTAAGGCCGAGTATCGAGCAGACAAAGAGCGATATCATTCCTATTCCTATTCAAAATCCAAGTACCTTGGTGTTCCGCCACGGTTTATAAAGCAGAAAACTTCACGATAAAAAATTCAGCCTCTCATCTGCCATGTGGGCATCCTCTCCCCAAAGGGCAGGTGAGGGGGGGTGGGTATTATTTTAGAAACATCTTAATAAGATAGAACACCACAGGCACGAGCAAGGAAGGAAGTAGATTCACCGTCTTACAATCCTTGATACCGAGTATTCCAAGTCCGGAACTGACTATCAGCACCCCACCCACTATACTCAGCTCTACCCTCATCGGCTCAGGCATACCATCACCACAGAAATATCCGATTGCATAGAAGATTCCTTGCCAGCAAAACAACACAGGAGCCGCCCATAGCATTATCCTGCCAAAAGAAGCAGCCAACACGGTAGAGGTCACAAGATCGAGCGTTGCATTGGTATAGAGGAAAGTATTGGCAGACTCCCCTATCTCCCACCCTTGCGTTGGCGAAAGAGCCGACAACACAGGTCCTACGATAGAGAAAGTACCAATGCAATAGAGCAGAATGCCGGTCATCAATCCCTGTAAACCATTATTCTCATTACCGTTCCTTTCATTAAGACGCGCATTAGCACGATTAATCCGTCCTTGCAGATCAAGTCGTGTGCCAATGATGCTACCAATAGCCAAGGAAGCAATAAACAAGACAGGATATTCGCTCTTCGCCATATTGGGCAAAGAAGCATTGATACCGAGTACGATACAACAAAGTCCCAAGGCATCAAACAACGCCTTTTTATATTTCTCCTTTATTCCAGTTCCCAGAAAAGAACCAAACACACCGCCTATCAGTATTGTAGCAGTATTAACTATTGTTCCTAACATTTATCTTTATGTACTTTTTCTGCCTACAAAGATATTAATTTTTCTTCAGAAAACAACCATAACAATATCTGTTTCCGAAAATTTAACAAAGAAAAAAAATCCTAGTTCTTCTATACTTTCTATAATCTCTAGCTCATCTATATTAGCCAGATAAACTAAAATCTCCTTCTTCCTTTATGGTATTCCTTCTTTCACATCCCCTCTATGCGTACAAGTGTATCTACTCCCCCTAGAGGGGGTGAGGGGGGAGCTCTCCCTTTGGGAGGGTCTGGGCAGGCTACAAAAAAAGAGCCTCAGAAATAATTCTGAAGCTCTCTTGTTAGAAAGGAGGCGGCTACCTACTCTCCCGCATTGCAT
>CAMKEM010000031.1 GCA_946411565.1 uncultured Prevotellaceae bacterium
CAAGTGGTGACGAGTGAATTAACCTTCTATATTACACATTCTCAGCAAGATACAAAGATTCGGGTGACGAGTGGGTGACGAGTGCTTTCAAATGAATCACCGCTGTAAACGTAAGAGTCACAATGACTTGCAGCGTTTCGGGTGACGAGTTGCAGAGTTGTCATAAAATTCTTTTTTTTCAGGTTGGATTAGAGACTGCGAGGGCTGAAAGCCCGACACCTAAAAGGGCAGTCCGTGAGGACTGTTATATTTGTCGATATTAGGGGTATGAGGTCTATAGGACCGACACCTAAAGTCATAGTTTTCGGGTGTCGCACTTACAGCGCTCCGCAAATCACACATCTACATAATGACTGCCCTCACGGACTGCCCTGTTAGGTGTCGGGCTTTCAGCCCTCGTTGCCTATATTGCCTCTATCTCATAACATATAAAAGGAAGGCATCTCATGCGAAATGCCTTCCTTACATTGATCAATTCTTATTTGCGTACTTCTTTCCGTTCTTTATATAGATGCCCTTCTTAGCGTGAGCCTTGTTTATGCGCTGACCATTCAGATTATAAACTGGTGATTTGTCATTCGCAAATCGTAAATTCTCAAGGCTTGTTGTATGTTGCATTACAGTCACCTCACAAATAGAAACAGTTCCATATCCATCAGCAGCAGTACAAGTTATAGTACAAGTACCTTCGCCTTTTGCCGTTATAATTCCATCAGGAGAAACAGTAGCTACGTTATCGTCAGAAGAAGACCATTCAACGGATGTATTACTTGCAGTTGTAGGTGAAACCGTTGCTGTAAGAGTCTTTGTTTCGCCAACCCATAGAGAAGCGTTCGTTTCACTAAGGGCGATTTCCGTAACTTGCTGTTTTACGGTTACTTCACATATTGACTTTGTTCCATATCCATCAGCGGCCGTACAAGTGATTATGCAAGAACCTTCACCATTTGCAGTTATCACTCCCTCGGAAGAAACAGAAGCAATATTCTCGTCAGAAGAAGACCATTCAACGGATGTATTACTTGCAGTTGTAGGTGAAACCGTTGCTGTAATAGTCTTTGTATCGCCTATCCATAGAGAAGCGGTAGTTTCACTAAGAGCGATTTCCGTAACTTGCTGTTTAATGGTTATTTCGCATGTTGATTTTGTTCCATATCCATCAGCAGCCGTACAAGTGATTATGCAAGTACCTTCGCCATTTGCAGTTATCACTCCTTCGGAAGAAACGGTAGCTACGTTATCGTCAGAAGAAGACCATTCAACGGATGTATTACTTGCAGTTGTAGGTAAGGCTGTTGCTGTGATAGTCTTTGTTTCGCCAACCCATAGAGAAGCAGAAGTCTCACTAAGAGCAATTTCCGTAACTTGCTGTTTTACGGTCACTTCACATATTGACTTTGTTCCATATCCATCAGCAGCAGTACAAGTGATAGTACAAGTGCCTTTGCCCTTTGCCGTAATTATGCCTTTTGAAGATACTGTAGCAACTTTATCGTCAGAAGAGGACCATGAAACATTTGTATTGTATGCTATTGTAGGTGTAGCCGTTGCTTTAATTGTCTTAGTATCACCTACCCATAAAGAGGTAGTAGTTTCGCTAAGAGCAATTTCTGTTACTTGCTGTTTTACGGTTACTTCACATGTGGACTTTGTACCATATCCATCGGAAGCCGTGCAAGTAATAGTGCAAGTGCCTTGTCCTTTTGCTGTTATAATTCCTTTTGAAGATACAGTAGCTATGCTATTATCAGAAGAAGACCATGTGACATTTGTATTGTTTGCATTTGTTGGTGTAGCTGTTGCAGTTATAGTCTTAGTATCACCAACCCATAGAGAAGCAGTAGTTTCGCTAAGGGCGATTTCCGCAACTTGCTGTTTAACGATTACTTCACATGTGGTTTTTGTTCCATATCCATCAGCTGCAGTACAAGTGATAATACAAGTGCCTTGTCCTTTTGCTGTAACTACGCCTTTTGAAGATACTGTTGCTACGTTGTTGTCGGAAGAAACCCAATTAACGGCTGTATTACTTGATGTCGTTGGAGTAACAGTTGCAGTAAGCGTCTTGGTTTTTCCTAACCATAGAGTAGTAGTTGCATCGCTGAGAGAAATTGAGTTAACCTGCTGTTTAACGGTTACTTCGCATGTTGATTTAGTTCCATATCCATCAGCAGCCATACAAGTGATAGTACAAGTACCTTTACCTTTAGCTGTTATCACTCCTTTTGAAGAAACTATAGCTACTTTGTTGTCTGAAGAAGACCATGTAACGGATGTATTGCTTGCAGTTGTAGGATTGGCTGTAGCTGTAAGTGCCTTTGTCTTTCCTACCCATAAAGAAGTCGTTGCATCGCTAAGAGTAATTGAGTTTACTTGCTGTTTTACTGTTACTTCACATGTAGACTTAGCTCCATATCCGTCAGCAGCTGTGCAAGTAATAGTACAAGTGCCTTGTCCTTTTGCTGTGACTACTCCTTTTGAAGATACTGTTGCAACATTGTTGTTGGAAGAAGACCAAATAACGGCTGTATTATTTGCTGTTGTAGGAGTAGCGGTAGCTGTAAGCGTCTTTGTCTTTCCTACCCATAAAGAGGTCGTAGTTTCACTAAGAGCTATGGCTGTTACGGGCTGTTTAACTGTTATTGTACATTTTGCAGTTTTACCATTGTTAGTCGTTGCTGTTATTATGGTAGTTCCTGCCCCTTTCGCCGTAACAACACCCTCTGATGAAACGGTAGTAACATCTGTATTAGATGAAGTCCATGTTATAGTCTTGGCTGTGGCATCCTTTGGGCTAATGATAATCTCAAGTTTCATTGTCTTGCCAACAATTAAATTCTCGCTTGCATCTGCAAATGCAATGCTTGCAGGTTCGATGATTATTGCTTGTATGTTGGTGAAGTCTTTCCAACCATTAGCAGCTTTGTATGCTTCAATGCTATTAGCGGGAACATATATAGGGATGTTTTTTTTGACATTATTAAAACAGTCAAAATAACAATTTGGAGGCGTACTTGCTTCACATGTGATAGAGGTGAGGCCTGAGCAACCATAGAACGCCGTCCAACCAATACTCGTCACAGAGTTAGGGATAGTGATAGAGGTGAGACCTGTACAACCATGGAACGCAAATCCCTCAATACGTGTCACAGAGTTAGGAATAACGGTATTCTTACATCCTGCAATCAAAGAATTTGATTTCGTTCTAATGATTGCATTACAATTGTTACGGCTATCAAATTCAGAACTACCTTCTTCTACAATTATAGAGGTGAGACCTGAGCAATCACGGAATTTACAAATCGTTATATATCAACAATATATGTCCTAAACGGTAGAAAAGTGATGTGTTGGATTCTATGGAGGGGAAAATCGTTAAGGGATTTAACGTTTTTAACTTTATTAAACTTGTATAAGTGTGTTGAAGAATATCTGTTATGAAATAAGATTGTTTTGTAAGGTAATATTTGATTTTAAAATAAGAGAATAATGCAGCTGTGTTTTGATAAGGAAAATTCGGAGATTTTCATTTTGAAGGTAAAATCAATGATATGTGATAAAAAATGTGAAATTTTGCAAAAAAGCTGGAGTCTGTTAATCTTGTTTTACAGAAAATACCTAAATTTGCAAACCAAACTTTATAAAATTACATGATTTTTATTAAATATAATTTATATGAGTATTAGTAAAGATATCATCAAGCAGTGTCTGATTAGCAAGCAGCGCGAGGTGGATGAGGCGGTTATTGTGAACCGTCCCATAGACTTTGAAGAGAATGGCAACTATGTGATAGTTGGCGTGAGACATGCGGGTAAATCATACCTGCTGTATCAACGTGTGCGCCAGTTGCAGGCAGCAGGAAAAGGATGGGATGAGATTCTGTTTGTGGACTTTGAGGATGAGCGTTTGGCGGAATTTCAGACAGAAGACTTCAACAGCCTATTGGAGGCTCATTTGGAGCTGTATGGCAAGAAACCTGTGGTGTTTTTGGATGAGGTGCAGAACATTCCGCATTGGGATAAGTTTGTACGGAGATTGACAGATGCAAAATACAGGGTATATGTGACTGGCAGCAATGCGAAGATGCTGAGCAAGGAGGTGGCAACTACGCTGGGCGGACGCTTCTTTATCTATGATGCGTACCCATATTCATTCAAAGAGTATCTGGCAGCGCAGCAGGTGGAACTGAAGGAGCATTGGGAGTATGATACGATTCAGAGGAGCGAAGTGAAGCGACATCTGAATGAGTATTTCTATTACGGTGGTCTGCCAGAGATTCTGTCGTTTAAGAACAAGCGGGCGATGCTTTCGAGCTTGTACCAAAAGATTTACCTTGGTGATATCTGTGCACGAAACAATATTAAGAACGACAGGGTGCTGAACATCCTGATCAAGAAGATGGCAGAGAGCGTGAAGCAGCCGTTGTCGTATAACAGGCTGAAGAATGTGATAGTGGCAACGGGGTCACCTATCAGTGTGCCTACTACGATTGACTATGCTGGTTATGCCGCTGACAGTTGGCTGATACTGCCCATGGAGAACGAGGTGGGTAAGCTGACTGAAAAGGAGACGCAAAAGAAGTATTATTTTATAGACAACGGATTGCTGAATCTGTTCTTGATGAACTCAGAGACATCGTTGCTGGAGAATATGGTTGCGGTGGAATTATTCAGACGATATGGCAAGGAGAAAGTGTATTATCTGAATGCTGATAAAGAGATAGACTTTATTGTGCCTGACGAGAATCTAGCCATTCAGGTGTCGTATAGCATCAAGGAGGAGTCAACCTACAACAGAGAGGTGCCGCCACTGGCGAAATATGCCAAGGCACACGAGGACTGGAAGTGCCTGCTGATTACGTATGATGAGGAGGGCACAGAGGAGGGAATACCTGTGGTACCGGTGTGGAAGTGGCTGATGAAGGTGTGACTAATTGGCGAAAGTTTGTAAAGAATCTCTATTTTTGCTAATTGTAATTTTGAGATTATGTTGTTTTTCGATACTTTATACCTAATTAAAGGTCATAGATTAAGGAATGAAGGTACAAGAAACTAAAAAACAAGAAGTGGATAAGGTTCAGGTCGAAGAGATTCCTAAGGAATATCGAACTCTTCTGTCCCCTTGTAACATACCTGCGGGTGACACATCTCACCTTGCCGTGGATGACCTGAAGTTCGCTTTAGAGCAAAGCGACTCCAGAAACATTGCTGTGACGGGGCACTATGGTTCAGGAAAGAGCTCTGTCGCCAATACTTGCATCAACGAGATGGGGATTGGCGATAAAGTGCTTCGTATCTCCATGTCAACCTTCTCTTTGCCAGCTGATACTAAACCCGTTGGAGATAATCTGTATTCGGATGATATCGAATACAAGATAGTCCAGCATCTTCTCTATAAATGTGACAAGGCAAAGATACCTCATTCAGGATTTAAACAGATACGCCTGCCAAAAGAAGTTAATTTCAGTTCATACGTTACATATACCCTCATTGCATTCGTATGTTATATCATAGCCTTTGAACCAGCGATTTTCCAGATAGACAGTTTCTATGATGCTTATCACAAATTGTTTGGTAAGGAAGTTGGTTGGTGGATAAATCTGATAGCAGATGCGGTGGCTGTCGCTTATATGATTCGATATCTGTGGGAAGTAGGGAAGATGCTGGCCTCTAAACTACATCAGATAAGGAGTGTTAAGGTCGAAGCAAAAGGTGTCAAGCTAGAGGCATCTAAGGATGCTGAAGTTTCTGTCTTCAACAGGTATCTGGATGAGATAGTCTATATCATCCAGTCAAACAAATATGACTATATTCTATTTGAGGATTTGGATCGACTGGACAACTCAGACAGGCTTTTCCTAAAAATCAGGGAACTGAACATGCTGATTAATGAGTCGGAAACATTCAAGTCCCAGAAGAGAGTTGTCAGATTCATATACGCCATCAGGGATGATGTGTTTACGAGAGAGTTGCGCACAAAATGTTTCGACTATATTGTAGCTGTTGTCCCTGTTGTAGATCATTACAATGTGACCGACTATCTGATTAAACAGTATAAGAGTAAAGGTCTATTTAAAACTGTAGATACACCGGTGTTGGAACAGTTGTTGAGCAGGGTTGCGGGACTGCGTGAGTTGAAGAACATTGTAAATGAATATACGCTTTTCCAGAAGAGTCTAAAGACGCATTTAAGTGGTGATGACGAGAACTACGAACAAAAACTGCTTGCAGCTATTGTTTATAAGAACCTGTTCCCACAAGATTTTGCTAAGGCATATTTAAAACAGGGATTGTTTTATGCGGTTTTCAAGAACAAGTCATTATTTAGTGAAGACGAGACAAAGGAATTAAGGGAAAAAGTAAATGCCTCTATTCTGAGTATGAATGAGGCACGGGAGAAGATTATCAATATTAGAAAACAATACCTTGAAAAAATCAACGATCAGGTTGAAGTTACGGCTCTGATAAAAAACGGCTATGATTATACCTTGGGGCAGGTGGCAAGTAGAGATGATCTCTTTGAACTGTTTATTAACGATGAGTTTGATAGATATACTTACACTGACCATAACCATGAGGAAACTGGCAGCACGACCTATAATTTCGTATTTGATGAGATAGAGAAGAAGGTCACGGAGGACATCGACTATTATGAGGCCATTGATAAGCATTCACAAGCATATAATAGGAGCAACGATGAAAGGCTAAAACTCGAAAAGGAAATAAAGGTAATAGAGAATACTGCTTTACGGGAAGTCTTAAGAAAAATAGGGGGAGAAAAAGCGCGTGCGGTTTTCAATAAGATATACGTCAAAGAGTACTCAGCTAAAGAAAATGAGCTTCAGACCGTGAATAATGAAATGGTGGATACTCTATTAACCATGATTTATGGCGGGTATATCACTGAAGATTACTATCTCTATATTTCAAAATTCTATGAAGGATCTACATCAGAAAGCGATTATCAGTTTACCAATGCTGTTTTACAAGGTACCGAACGGCCGTATGATCAGAAACTAAATAATGTCAAAAGTGTAATACGCAAGTTCAGAGTTGAAGATTTTAAGAATAATAGTATCCTTAACTATGATATTCTGAACTACTTGCTTGATAACAAAGAGGAACATTTCCTACCAAGTTTCATAAAAACCGCTCGAAAGAATCCTGAGTTTATCATAAGTTATTTCCAGATGTCGGAAAAAGTTAACGACCAGTTCTTTACTCATGTGTTTGACGGCTGGAATTCATGTGTTAACATCATTAAAGGACAAGAAAAGACGGAGAATAGCGATGCGTTACTGAAACTATTCTTCAGAGAGGCACCTGTTTCTGTAAAACTGAGCGATGAGGAGATAAAGTATCTTGAGGGTAAATATGATTTCTTGCATTCTAGCATTAAGTTTTATAAGCTTGCCAAACTTAAGAAGTTTATTAATAAGTACAATCTATGCTTTGATTCACTCGTAAAACCCAGCAAAGAATCACAGGAATTATATGAATATTGCTTGACTAATAAGAGATTTGTGATTAGTAAAAAAAATCTTGCTGTTATTTTGGGTGATAGTTTGACTAAAAAACCAATGACGGCTATTCTTGAATTGCCAAATGATAGGTTAAAGAAATACCTGTTAAATTGCCAGGAGACCATAACCACATGTTTTGAAACGAGTTGTAACGAAGAGAGTAAAGAGGCACTGGTGTATATGATAAAGGAAGCGGTTGGCGATGATGAATGGCTAACACAATATCTTAGCCAGCAATTATATGATTTTGATAATGTAAGTAACCTTGACAAAAGAGCAGTGGGCTTGATTCTGGCTGCGGATAAGCTAGCAGTTGCTTGGCATTGCGTTCTTGGTGCTTATCAAGTGTTAGGAACGCTGGATGATACTCTAAACGACTATTTAACAAGACATGCTGCCGTACTGTCAAAAGAAAGGTGTACGGGGGATGAGAACTTGGTAACGTTGATGCATAAAGAATTGTTTACTGGTGAGAAACAACCAATGCATGAATTTGTGAAGTTGCTGCGTAGCTTTGATATGACATTTTCCTTAGTTGAACTTGGAGAAATGGATGATGAAAGAATAGCTGAGGTAATAAGACAGAAAAAAGTGAGTGCAGACTCCGAAATATTTGACCATTTGAACGTTAACTGCTCTGATCAAGTAGCGGATGATTATCTCATTCTTCACTATGATGCACTCATGGATGATGAAACAATTGAGTGGGAAAAATATATGAGGAATAGTATGGGGATTCGTATCCTTAATAGCAAGTTGACTCTTGCGCAAAAGAAACGATTCTTAAATGAATGTTTGTTTATAACGAAAGAAAGTCCGGACGCATGGGAGTTGGCCAAACTAGTTTGCTTCTATTATAACCAGTGTGGTGTTGACGGGGCTGACAAGGATTTAGTAGTAACTGCAATAACTATTTATCAAGGTGAAGATAGTTGGGAACAAAAAATAACCCTCATTAATAAGTGCAATTCTGCATGGGAGTATAATACTGAACGAGAAAACAAACTTCTAGATGGATTAGGAGGTGAGTATCACAAACTAACCTATGCTCGTGGTTGGGCTAGCTTTGATATAAACGAACATAATTTCACGTTGTTGGACTACCTGAAAGGGAAAGGACATTATATCAGTAAGGTGGAAGAAAAAGAGGGGCAGTATTATGTGACTTTCAAACATAGTTAGCATGACACAGGAAGAAAGGTGGTAGGCAATGTTCTGTGAGGGTCTATATTTTATGAAGAATAACAATAGAAAGCCATCGAAGTACTGTCCTGAGGAAAAGTAGATGTTTCATTTCATTCATCATAATAAGAATAAGAAATTGTATAATAGCAAGGGGCTTGAAAGAAACAAGGGGAAGACCTTTGAAAAGTTGCTAGCACTGTGTGAAAAGTATAAGAAAGTTAATAAATCTGTGTAGGTAAAGATAAGGCGATGGGAAATGGAGTGACTATTATCGTTGGTGCAGGTGCCGTTCTGGACTTTGACCATAAGGGCATATTTCCATCTGTGAAGAATATTACAGATGAGGTGCTTAAACTGAGCATTCAAAAGGTGGACGGAGGTGAAAGACTGCTCTTGCGTGAACTATATGACCATGTTGTTAAGAACTTGAACAGAGTGTTAGATACTAACCACGTTAAGCCTCCACAGTTAAACTTCGAGAACTTGTTGCATGTCATTGAGATGTGTATTGCATATAGTGGCTGTTGGAGTAAGGAATACATTTCCTGGCTTGCATTTCCTGAGTTTGGAACTTTAATTCAACCTGTTAAGTTTTTGAAAGATATTCATACGTATGATTACATCAGGGCGGCATACGAGTTGCAAAAAAAAGTAATGAGTATTGTTAACCAATACGATACGGCTTTCTGTGGGGATAAGTTAGCAGAACAATGGTATCGAGACTTTTGGAAATCCCTGTCAGGAAGGTCAAACATATTCAATCTAAATTATGACAATACGATAGAGAATAGCCTTGGCGAATATGAGGATGGATTTATACCAATCGAAGACGGCGAGGATTATAGTCGTTTTTCTGCAAAACGCTATTATGAGAACCAAAGAAGACTTTCTACTATAGCACATTTGCATGGCCATATTTTGTTCAGTGTAGCAAGATCCTACCCGTTTGATTATAGTATGCGAGACATGGTAAAGAATAGAGATTATGAGACCGCATGCAAAAATCGGATTGTGGGACAATTTCCACCATCTAATCAGGCAAAAGAAGAATTCTTACAACCATACATAGTGTCAGGCTTAAGGAAAACAGAGAAGATGATGTTTGCTCCCAATAATGTATATTTGTCGGATTTGGCAAGAAAGATTGTAGAGAACAACCGTTTGATGGTTGTTGGCTATTCCTTTGGGGACTTGTATTTGAATGAGATCATAGGACTTGGTATGGCCGCTCATGGTGATGATTTCAAGGTAGTGATTATTGATAAGTATCCTCCGTACATAAACTCATATGTTACATGGTTCCAGCATCTGACACATGGAGGCAATCCGCAAGAATTTGTTTTTGTATCAAGGCTTGTTAAGGATGGGCTGTTTGTTAAAATTGGGCAGAAGGAATTTCCGCTTATTGTTGGAGAATATGGTGTACCTGTGATTTCGACTAATGAGAAATTGATGATGTGTATAAATGGATTCAAGGATACGGTAGTGAACCATAAAGAAACGATACTGGAGTTTCTTGATATGTAACATATTAGCACATTTCATTTACTTTATATGATATAATTCTATTTCTTTTATTATTACTGTCCGCTATAATTATGCACAGAATAATGCAGTTTCAAGTTTAGCGGACACCAATAATTGTAGATGTATGAAACGGAAATAATTCGAAAATCTGTTCAAGACGCATTATGCATAGATGTACCGTCTGGCAGAGACCATTCTCCATGACAATGCAGAAACGTAGTGAGCGCTGTTTTTGCGCGTCTGCTAAATAGCAACGAGACGTTAAAATGGATACGGCAGAACTATATCTGCTGAAGGCCGTACTTAATCAATGTCGAAATGTGCAGAAACATCGGCAAGTATATGAGTGATTCTTTCGTCTAATACCTCTATAAGTCAACCCACATTATCGAATGGCGATCAGATATGAATGGAGTTTATGTAATCTTTTTTATATCATAAACTTGCGAGTCAAGAAGAATTTAAAGATGGTGAAATCTCATTCTATTTCACCATCTTTAAATTTTATAAACCACCTTGTGAATTCAAGGTGACTAACTAAAATTCTTCTTTTGGGGGCGAAAAATACACAAAAATGTGTAATAGATTAAAGTCCATGTTGGTTTCGTATTTGCAAACTACCTAATACTGATGACATAGGCTTCGGTATCGGAAAGCATTCACGAAAAAATCATATTTTCTGAGTATTGTATATCTGTATCAAAAGCAGTAATTTTGCACTCGCAAAAATGAAACGTGCGCCAGCCTTAGGGCTGACATGCACTTTTTGCTTCGTACGAAGAAGCACTCGCAAAAAATGCAACTCACTATTCAGGAATAATCAATTTATTAATATTATAACAAAAGAATTATGAAGATCAAAAAGTTTATGGCAATGATGATTGCCGCAGTTGCTGTGTGTGTAGGTTTTACTTCATGTGGAGACGATGATGATGAAGATGTGTTCCCTGCTGCAAAGACTATAGAGGGTAACTATGCAGGTGAGGTGACTATCTCTGTAATGGGATCAGATTCTAAGGATAACGCTACATACGAGATTAAGGCTGTTGATGACACGCATATCAGTATGACGACTCCGTCTTCTGGTTCCGGTGCTATGGCTTTACCTTCAATAACTGTCAATAACATTCCTGTGAGCGTTTCTAACTCATCTGGCGCAGAGGTGGTGTCTGCTTCCATTTCTGAGGTATCAGGAACTATCACGGTGAATGGTGCGAAGAAGGCATATACATTCAGTGATGTAGTGATTGTGAATACTGGCAAGAAGATTTCCATTGCATATAGCTTGCAGTATGGCAAGATGCCTATGGCAATAGTAACGTCATTTACAGGTGAAAAGTAACCAATTGACAGTGCATAGTGCATAGTTCATAGTGCGCCAACAATTATGGACTATGAATTATGCACTATGAACTAAAATTAAAAGAGTAACTAATGACTCAAAATTTTCTCATGTCTATTGTTCTGCTTGCCTGTGTGGCTCCTGCCATACAGGCGGCAGAACCATTACGGCCTCTCCCCCCGCCCTCTCCCGTAGAGAGGGAGCCGGAGCGCGAAAGGCAGATTGTCAAAACAGAAAAAACATTAACACTCCCCCATGGTCGGACAGGCTCCCTCCCTACGGGGGAGGGCGGGGGGAGAGGCCGAGGGGAAACTGTATTGTACGATTCCCTAACGCTCGATCAGGTGGTGGTAACAGCCACGCATACCCCGAAGGCTTTGAAGGATGTACCTGTAGTCACACGTCTTATTTCGCTTGACGACATTAAGAAAACGGATGCAACTAATATTCAGGATTTGCTCGTGCAAGAACTTCCTGGACTTGAATTTGGCTTTGCCATGAGTCAGGAGACATCACTAAACATGAGCGGATTTGGCGGAAATGCCGTTCTCTTTCTCGTTGATGGAGAGCGTGTTGCAGGTGAGACGGTAGATAATACAGACTATAATCGTCTGAACCTTGACAATGTGGGAAGAATCGAGATAGTGAAGGGCGCTTCGTCGGCTCTGTATGGCTCTAATGCCGTTGGTGGTGTTATCAATATCATTACGAGAGAATCTTCCGATCCATGGACTGCAAATGTTAATTCCAGATATAGTTCATTCGGTAATGAATGGAGAAACGGAGCAGGTTTCTCGTTCAATTCTGGTAAATGGAACTCGCAGACTAACTTCCAGCATACAGACATCGAGCCTATAAAACTGGCATCGGGCCCTACCTCAGAGGAGAAGGCACTTGCTGCATTGCTTGGGCAGACGATAGAGGAAGACAAGTCGAATGTGAAGAAATTGTACGGACAGGAGTCATACAATGTGAAGGAGCGTATCACGTTCACGGCTTCCGATTTCCTACGTTTCATTGCGCGTGGCGGATATTTCTACCGAGAGAGTCAGCGTGACACCTACAACTATCATTTCAATGCCTATAGTGGTGGCCTGAAAGCCATATACGACTGGAGGAATGGGCGGAACATCGAGGTGTCATACGCCTACGACCAGTATGACAAGGCTAATTTCACTCCAGAAGGAAATCGTACCCATGACCACGACTATCGTAATGCTCAGCATACGGCACATGCCGTATATAATCATACAATAGGAGAGCACGTCGTGACACTCGGTTCCGACCTTCTGCACGATTATCTCTCAACGTATCAGTTCCTCGACAACACATCGCATGAGCAGAACAATATTGATGCCTATGCGCAGCTTGATTTCAATCCGAGCCAACGGTTCAATGTGGTGGGAAGTGTGAGATACGACTATTTCTCTGCATCGGGTGCAGATGCTCTCACCGCTCGACTTGCAGCCGTATGCAAACTTGATGGCATTACGCTTCGTGCCAACTATGCAAGTGGATTCCGAGCCCCTTCACTCAAGGAGATGTATATGCACTTTGATATGGGCAATATGGGATATATAATCATGGGAAATCCTGATGTGAAACCAGAGAAAAGCAACAACTTCAATGTTGCTATCGAACTGGGTGGCAAGGTAGGCAATAGCAGTTCCTTATATGGAAAATATAACATCACGCTCATGGGTTACTGCAATATCTTCGATAAGCGCATCACGAACGTTGGTCGCTATTGGGTGGTGGATGCCAGTCACAAGGAAGGAGGCTATCAGGTTCTTTCAGATGATAAGAGGATAAGTGAGGTTGGGGAAGGATATGTCTTCACCGCAGACGATGGCACAAAGTATGAGGCACTGACGAGTTCACTATATTGGAACGAGGATGGAGTAAAGGTGTTCGGACTGGATTTAAGTGCCCAATATCGCTTTGACTTTGGTCTGGCACTTCGTTACAACTACGCATATATGCATGAAAGTGGTAATGTTATAGACACTCAGTTTTCTCAGCCCCGCACACATTCCATGACATGGCGAATCGACTACGACCATCGTTATTCGCGAAATTATGCCATAGGCGCATCATTGTCGGGCAGATACTTAGGCAAGCCCCAGTCTGGTCGTAAGGATGTGGATCAAGGCTATACGCTTTGGAAACTGATGCTTCAGCAACATATCCTGAAAGGCATACACCTGAACCTCGCCATTGACAACATCCTGAACTATAAGCCAAAGGCATATTACTATTGTTCACCAATGACTACAGGTACGACTTATAGTGTCGGTTTATCGGTGGATATAGACAGACTCTAAACAATTTATATAACTAATCCAATGAAGATTTCAGAAAAAGCTAAACGCATCTGGAAATATGTAGGTTATGCAGTGCTGGCTCTTATTGCCATCACTGCAATAATCGTGATATGGAATAAGTGGTTTTCGCGTACACGTGTTGCGTTCATCAATTATCAGGCTACTACGCTTGGAGAGATTAGCAAGGCAAATAACAATCCGTTTGTTGTAATTGAGGAACTGCCACTTGAAAATCTCGATGATATTGACGACTATGACATGGTGTTTATGAATGCCATGGGTATTCGTCTTACCGAAGAACAGCGTGACAAGATACAAATGGCAGGATGGACTGGCACGAATATCCTCACTACCATGTCGGTGAATCCTGATAACTACATCGTCAGCGTGGATAGCGTTACTGCCGATACGCTCAACGCATATCTGCGTGGGGCTTCTCGCAAGAACTATCGCTCTATGCTCAACTATGTACGTCAGCATGTGGATGGCAAGATTATCTTCAAGGGCGAGATTGAAAAGGTTGTGCCTGCTCCTGAAGGATTGTTCTCGCATCCCGACGTAGAGCACCCCGATGATGAGGATATTTATTTCGACACATTGGAGGACTATGAGGCTTATCTGCAAAAGCATGGTCTGATGAAAGCCGATGCCCCGAAGGTGATTGTCACAGGTATGATGGGTAATCCCGATGACGTAATAACGGCTTTGGAAAAGAGCGGTAACACGGTGTATCACATAAGCCAGAGTCTATCGATATTCATCGACACACTCACGACAAAGCATCCCGATATGCACTTCAATGCCGTAGTAAACCTTGCTCATGGTCGTCTTGGCGACAAGGCTGTGGAGTGGCTTGGCAAACAGAACATCCCTCTTTTCTCCACATTGAGCATCAACCGCCTCACATCCGAATGGGAGGAAGATAAACAGGGAATGTCGGGTGGATTCCTAAGTCAGAGCATCGTGACACCTGAGATTGACGGCAGCATCCGTCCATACGTTCTATTCGCACAGCGCATCAACGATGAGGGTATTCATGAGCAATACACCATTCCTGAACGATTGGATAAGTTCGTAGCTACCGTAAACAACTATATCTCGCTTCAGAAGAAACAGAACAAGGATAAGCGTGTGGCTATCGTGTATTTCAAGGGACCAGGGGAACAGTCGCTTACTGCATCTGGTCTGGCGGTGGTTCCATCGCTCTACAATCTCCTTACCCGTATGCGTCAGGAGGGATATAACGTAAGCGGACTACCAGAGAATAGCGATAAACTTGCAGAACTGCTTCAGCGCAAGGGCAGTCCGATAACCGACTACTCCCTGCTCGAAGAGCATCCCGACACGGTTGTCAAGGTGCAGTTGGGTAACATCGCCCTTCTCCCTCAGCCTCTTGCCGGACATGGAGACAACACCTTCCAGATAGTTCATGGCACAGACAAAGACCCTGTGAAGGAGTTTCAGAATGCCTATTACTGGATTCAGAACTCGTTCAAGGCCGATGCTATGATACACTTCGGTACGCATGGCGGACTTGAATACACACCTCGCAAACAGGTGGCGTTGTCATCAAACGACTGGCCAGAAAAACTCGTAGGCACAATTCCGCATTTCTACATCTATACAATAGGCAATGTGGGCGAGGCACTCATAGCTAAGCGTAGAACGTATGCAGGTATTCAGAGCCATCTCACCGCGCCATTCCTTGAGAGTAACCTTCGCGGAACTTACAAGGCACTAAGTAATGCTATTGAATTATATAACAAAGCTCCAAACAACGCAGCCTCACTCGCTGTGAAGAAACTCGCAGTTGCCATGGGCATACATCGTGATCTCGGTCTTGACTCCACGCTCACCAAGCCTTGGAATGAAACTGATATTGCGAAGGTGGAGGAGTTTGGAGAGGAGATAGCCAATGAGAAAATCGTCGGACAGCTCTATACCCTCGGCATACCATACGAGAAGGCAAGAATCGAGTCATCGGTATTCGCCATGACTACCGATCCAATAGCTTATGGCCTACTGCGTCTCGACAAGCAACTTAAACGCACAAAGGCTGACACGGAAAAGCATAAGGCTCTGTTCTCCTCGCAGTATATCAACCCTGCAAAAGCCCTCGTGGCTCGTCTCATCAACAACAACGCTCCTGTTACTGATGCCTTTATCTGTCAGACTGCCGGAATCACTCAGGCTCAACTCGCCAAGGCAAGGGAGATTGAAGCCTCAAAGCATAACTCTGGGGATATGATGAGCATGATGATGGGGGCAATGAGTGAAAGTAAAAAGGAGAAAGTAGAAAGTGGACTTGCGAAGCTTGATGAGCCAAAGCGAATAAAGGAGAAAGTAGAAAGTAAAAAGTGGAAAGTTGAAGGTCATAACACTAACCACTCAACACTCAACACTAAACACCCATTACCCAACACCCATCACCCAAAAATGGATCCCCACAAAGCCTTACAGATGGCAAAGATGGCAGGTGCTTCTCCAGAGGCTCTAAAGAAAATGGCAGCAGCCATGGGCCTTGGAGGCAAAGGTAGTGGCAAGGATAAGGTGAGCAATATGATGGCTCAGATGGCAGCTATGCGAAAGACCTACACACGCGAGGATACCTATCTGGCAGAGGCCATCACGGAGGTAGAACAAGCCCTGAAGAACGTAGCACATTATAAGCAGATGCTTTTGGATGCTCCACAGGCTGAACTCTCTTCTATGATAAATGCCCTGAACGGTGGCTATACCAAGCCAAGCAGCGGAGGTGATGTGGTAGCCAATCCTCGCACTCTGCCTACTGGTCGTAATCTTTATGGCGTGAATGCAGAGACTACACCTACCGAAAGTGCATGGGATAAGGGCAAGGCTTTGGCAGAGAACACTATAAGGATGTATAAGGAACACCATCATGACTCCCTGCCTCGTAAGGTAAGCTTCACATTCTGGTCGTCGGAATTCATTGAGACAGGTGGAACAACAATAGCCCAGGTATTCTGGCTTCTTGGTGTAGAGCCTGTGCGTGATGCCTTTGGCAGAGTGACAGACATTCGTCTCGTTCCAGTCAAGGATTTAGGTCGTCCGCGCATTGATGTGGTGGTGCAGACTTCAGGACAGTTTCGTGACCTTGCTGCATCGCGTCTGTATCTCATAAACCGTGCCGTGCAAATGGCAGCAGAGGCAGATGACGGAAAGGTGATAAACCTTGTCAAGGAAGGTGTGAAGGAATCGGAACGCACACTAACCGAGTCGGGTGTATCACCAAAGGATGCACGCGAGATGTCCACCTTCCGCATCTTCGGCGGACTCAACGGAGGCTATGGCACAGGCATCCAGCCAATGGTGCAGCAAGGCGATAGTTGGAAGACTGAGAACGAGATTGCTGATACCTATATCAACAATATGTCGGCATTCTATGGGTCAGAGGCCTACTGGGAGAAGGCATCGAAAGTGGCTTTCAAGGCAGCACTTACCCGCACTGATGCCGTGGTTCAGCCCCGCCAGTCCAATTCGTGGGGTGCCCTGTCACTCGATCATGTGTATGAGTTTATGGGAGGAATGAATCTTGCCGTGCGCAATGTAACGGGCAAGGATCCTGATGCCTACTTTGCCGACTATCGCAACCGCAACAACAACCGTATGCAGGAACTGAGGGAGGCTATCGGCGTTGAAAGTCGTTCCACTATCTTCAACCCAACGTATATAAAAGAGAAGATGAAGGGCGGTGCTAATGAGGCAGCCGATTTTGCCGAGGTGGTTCAGAATACATACGGCTGGAACGTGATGAAGCCTAACGTCATAGACAACCAGATGTGGGAACAGATATACGACACCTATGTCAAGGACAAAATGAATCTCGGTGTGAATAAGTTCATGCGTGACAAGAATCCTGCGGCTATGCAGCAAATGGCTCATACTATGGTGCAGACTATTCAGAAAGGGTTATGGAAAACCTCTCCCGACAGACTCCGTGAACTTCAGAAACTGGAGAATGAACTCCATGCCGAGGCTGAGGCAAGGAAGATGGAAAGGGAGAATGTTGAAAGTGAAAAGGATAAAGCGACTGGTACAGTTATGAAGAAAGAGACTCTTTCTGATATGCCAGACACCACTCGCACCATTGTCACTACATCAGCCGTGCTCGCTATTGTCATCTTGGCTGGCGTATTGCTTGTATTCATCATCCGTAAGCGAAGAAAAGAAGAAGAGGAATGGAAACCATAATATTGGTATTGATGCTCGTTGTCATCTTTATGACATGGCTGAAACTGACGTTCCTGAAAGCGTGGCAGATAGCGGCAGTTGCCGTTATCTGTGCGCTCTTCATTGGGTTAACATGGAGTTTCGCCATTACGCAGAGCAGAAACGAGATAAGCGAGTGGTTGGGAAATCAGCAACTCATGCTCGACACTTCGGTTGTGCTCACGCTTGAGGTGATATGGCAAATGGCATACTGCATGCTTTCGGGCAAACTGCTCTACGATGGCAAGGTAAGCCGACGCACCGTGTGGGTATATCGTATGCTGAGATTCTTCCCTGGCATCCTTATCCTCCCCGTGCTGTTCTATCTTCAGATACAAGTGATATATCTCTTTTCTGGTATAGACTTTTCCCTTATATCGTGGATACTTGCCGTTTTGGTGTTACTTACCATGATAGGAGGCACTTACGCACTCCGATTGTTGTTGCCACAGAAGGCACTCCGTCTTGAACTACTCTTTCTGTCCTCAGCCTTGGTACTAATCCTCGGCATAGTGAGTACAGTCAACGGAAGCACGAATTTTAAGGGGGCAGACCCGATAGAATGGAGAGCCTTACTTGCATTTATCGCAATCGCCATCCTTTGTGGCGGAATTGGTTATTTAAGAAATAAACAGAAAAATGGAAATAATTTCAGACATACTTTATTGGATTAGCACAGGACTGCTTGTGCCAGTCATCGTCATTCTTATCATTCTCTTTATCCGTGCACTACTGCTTATCGGTAGTTTCTTCGGACAGTATCTCACAATCAGGAAGTCATCGGCTCAGGTGCGTAAGGCTCTCACGGATGTGACAGCCGAAACGCTTGATGAAGTAATTGCAAAACTACCAAAGAAAGACAATGTGATTGTCATTTCGTATATCAAGAAGATGATATCGTCACGCAACAACAGGGCGGAGGTAAAGCGACTTCTGGCAGAGTTCGAGATTGATGCCGACAAGGATCTCGGATTGAGCAAGATGCTCGTAAAACTTGGTCCAATACTTGGCTTGATGGGCACACTCATCCCTATGGGACCGGCTCTTGCCGGACTTGCTTCCGGTGATATAGAGTCAATGGCACGCAATATGCAAGTTGCGTTCGCTACCACGGTCACAGGACTCGTTGCCGCTGCCATCGGCTACGTTACGCAACAGGTAAAGCAACGTTGGTATCTTCAGGATATCACTAATCTGGAGTATCTGTCAGAGGTAATAAAATAAAGAAGCCCCCCAGCCCCCCAAGGGGGAGCATTTTAGATAGTATTTTCGCTGTAGTCATGTTAATTGTTAATTATTAATTGTTATTTGTTAATTCAGTATGGCTCTCCCTTCTTCTCTTTTTCTAACGCAAAGACACAGAGACGCAGAGTTTTCTTTTTTTTTACGAACACGGAAGTCGCGAAAGAAACGAAAGTTTCGTCAATTCCGTGTTTTCCGTGTTCAGAAATAATTCTTTGCGCCTTAGCGCCTTTGCGTTTAGAATTATAAAAGAAGCGCGAAAGGCATGTTAATTATTAATTGTTAATTGTTTATGAGACATTCTCTTTTAAGAAACCATGAGGAAGACGACCCGATGTCAACGGTATCAAACCTCTTTGATGTAGCGATGGTGTTTGCCGTCGCACTTATGGTGGCACTTGTCAGTAGATTCAACATGACCGAAATGTTCTCCCAGGATGACTTCAGTATGGTGAAGAACCCAGGTAAGGAGAATATGGAGATTATCACCAAGGAAGGAAAAAAGATAAACCGATACACCCCTTCAAAGGATCAGTCTTCCAAAAATCAAAACAAGGGAAAGAAGGTGGGTGTAGCCTATCAGCTTGATAATGGTGAAATCATTTATGTTCCGGAATAAAAGCCTCGGCCAATAGTCCCTCGGCAGTAGCCCTCAAGCCCCTCACCCGTCCTACGGACACCCTCTCCCCAAGGGGCGAGGGAGAAGTTAGTAATAATCCCTTTAAGGGATACCCTCATAAGCGATAAAATGTAACTCGAACCTCGCCCCTTGGGGAGAGGATGCCCGAAGGGCAGGTGAGGGGCTTGAGGGGCTGTAGCTTAGTGATTCAGATATTCCATTCCAGTGCGTTGTTCTGGAGGTCCTGCATCCTCTTATAGAAACCGCCAGATGCTGTGAGTTGTGAAGGAGAACCGCTCTCTTCTACCTTGCCATCCTTGAGGATGACGATTTTGTCGGCACCTGCCACAGTACGCATTCGGTGAGCGATGATGATGACGGTCTTATCCTTGACCAATCGCGACAGCGACTCTTGGATGTATGTCTCGTTCTCCACATCGAGTGATGCGGTGGCTTCGTCGAGCAGGATGATGGGGGCATCCTTAAGGAAGGCGCGGGCTATGGATATGCGCTGACGCTCTCCTCCTGAGAGTTCGCTGCCGTTCTCGCCTATGAGGCTGTTCCATCCGTTAGGTAGTTTCTCGGCAAAGACATCGACATGTGCTAAGCGTGCTGCTGCAATGACTTCCTCGTCGGTGGCTTCCTTACGTCCTATACGGATGTTCTCAAGCACGGTATTGTTGAACAATGTCACATCCTGGAATACGATGGAATATAGGTTCATCAGCGTTTCGGGATCTATCTTCGAGATATCCATCCCTCCCACCGTGATGGTGCCTGACGGGATATCCCAGAAACGGGATGCCAGACGCGAGACGGTGGTCTTGCCTGAACCTGAAGGTCCTATGAGTGCCGTCACCTCGCCTTGACGGGCTGTGAAGGAAACGCCACTAAGCACGGTCTCTGATGTGTCGTAGGCGAAATGAACATCCTTAAATTCCACGTCATACCCCTTGTTGGTCAGGGTTTCCGTTCCACGCTGTTCCTCGTGGCATAGTATCTCGTCCATTCGCTCACACTGGATGCCCAGCGATACGGCTGCACCAAGATTGATGAGCGAGGCTGACATGGGGTCGTATAGCCGTGATGCCACGAGCAGGAACATGAAGAATGTCAATACATCCAGACTCCCCTCTGAAAGCAACCATGAACCGACAAGGGCTACCGTGGCAATGCCAAGTTTCAGAATCATCTGTCCGCTGACCACAAAATAAGCCACTCCGAGTTCAGCTTCAACGGCACGTTTCTCCGCGAGGTCTATCCTCTGCTCAAGGTCGTTCAGATATTTCTCTTCTGCCAAGTTTGCCCTTATATCCTGAAAAACCTCCAAGCCTTCCTGTATATGCTCAGCCAGACAGACCTTTGCCTGTACGTTGTTGCGGTTGTAGCGATTCTGCACCTTAGCGGAAAACAGAACAATTGATATTGCTATCGGTATTACCCAGACGGAGGCGAGAGCCATTCTCCAGTCGAAGAGGAAGAGGCAAGAGCCGATGAGCGTGGTGGAGAGCATTGAGCCGATGAGTTCAGGCACCCAGTGGGATGTTCCCGTTTCGATGGTTGCAGCATCAGCCATAATGGTGCTGGTAAGGTCGGCCAAGTCTTTCTTGCCAAAGTAGGAGAGAGGCAGACGGCGCAGTTTCTCAGCCAGCGATATTCTGCGACGACCGCTTTCCTTATATACCGTGATAAACTGATTGTTGTATTTCACGTACTCCATCATGGCGATTGCCATGAGGCAGATTCCGATTTTCCAGACATATCCCCATACATCGAGCGGTGAATTCCCGATTATGTCCCTTACAAGGAAGTACATGAGAGTGACGGGGAGCATGAGTGCTATGTCCATTGCCGCGCAGGCTATGCAGGATTTCACCAAATCCCTTGCCCCCTGCTCAGAGGCGGCATATTTACGGCGTATGATATTGATGATACTCATTTTATATTCCATTTTACAGATTCTACATATTGTTGCCACATGGCGGCGTATTTACCGCCCTTTTCAAGAAGTTGCTTGTGCGTGCCGCGCTCTGATATGTGTCCGTCCTCCAGCACATAGATGCAGTCGGCACCAGTGACGGACGACAGGCGGTGGGCAATCATGATGAGTGTCTTGCCCATTGCAGCCATCTCAGAAAATGCCTTCTGAACGCGAGTCTCGTTGTCGGGGTCGGCAAAGGCGGTAGCCTCATCCAGAATGACGATGGGCGTGTCCTTCAGCATCACTCGGGCTATGGCTATGCGCTGTTGCTCACCGCCTGAGAGGTATGTTCCCTTCGTTCCGATGACCGTGTCACTGCCCTGTGGCAACTTGGCGAGGATATCGTCGCACTGTGCCCGGTGCAGGGCTTTCAGCACTTCTTCGCGCGTAGCTTCCGGACGACCGAGACGCACATTTTCGAGGATACTCGTCTTCAGTAGCCGGCTATCCTGGAAAACGAAGGAAATGCGGTTCATGAGCTCCTGCTTGCTGATATTGCGGATGCAGACATTGCCGAGAGTGATAGTCCCTTCCGTGACATCGAAGAAACGTGCCATCAGACTGGCAGTTGTGGTCTTTCCGCCTCCAGAAGGACCTACAAGAGCTATTTTCTGTCCAGGACTGACGGAGAGCGTAACACCGTCAACTGCGAATCTTGATGCATCCGGGTAACGGAAGCGGACGTTGTGGAGAACCAGTTCGTTATTCTCAGGACGCTTGGCATCAGATGGGACTGACAAAGGAGCAATCGCAAGAATCCTGTTGGTCTTACTGAGCGCTTCTGCCACAATCATCTCATTCTCGCTGGCAAACATAAGGCGGTTGAGCGTGACGGCAATAGCAGGCGTGACGATGATGTAGTAGAGAAGGTTAAGAAGGAAGTGACCATCCACTTCGCCATCCTTTGCCACGAAGAGAGTCATACCAATGAGAACGGAGAAGCAGGAGTTGACCAGCGTAGTGTAGAGCACCATTGGTAAACGCAGGTCAAGCGTGTATGCAATCACCCATTTCTGGTATTGGTCAATGGAGGCCTTGAAACGCTTGAAGGAGAAGACAGACTGTCCGAAAGTCTTCACGACAGGAATGCCACGTACATATTCCACGGCTTCGTTCGACATACAGTCCAGAGCTTTGTTGTATTCTCCCATCTTTGTCTTTAGAGTTGGTCCTATCATCATACTAACCATCACGATGAGCGATAGTGCCACGGTACCCAGGCACAACAGCCCCATACGCCAGTCAAAGAGAAACATCAACACAGCCAGTCCCAGCATGGTGGCGTACATACCCGCCTTATCGGGAAGTTGGTGAGCCAGATAAGTCTCCGTTGACTGGGTGGATTCCTGCACCCATTTGCGAACCTTGCCACTGCCTAAGGTGTCAAGGAAGCCGATTGGAAGGCTCATGATATGGCGCATAAGTGCCTTTCGCATATTGGCAGCGATGCGGAATGCCGCAAGGTGTGAACACATAAGTCCACAAAAGTACACTATGATAGATGCCACGGCGAATGCCACAGCCATCCAACCATAATGGGCAATGCGACTGTTGTCACCAGCAATCACATCTCGGAGAATGGCCCAGATATACAGAAATGGGGTTAGAGCCAGTAGCTGGCTAATCCCAACGATGCCCATGGAGAGGTAGGTCAGCACCTTCCTTTTTCCCGCATAGGCAAGAAGTTGCGGAAGTAGTTTTTCTTTCTTATCCATAATTTTTATTGATAGTGCATAGTTCATAGTGCATAATTCATAGTGCATAGTTCATAGTGCATAGTTTATAGTGCATAATTCATAGTGCATAGTTCATAGTGCGCCAAACAACTATGAATTATGAACTATGCACTATGAACTATAATTAAAAGCTGTATTTCAATTTCATGAACACCTCCGAATTACGGTCATATACCATGAACATGCCTCGATTGGCATGGAAATAGTCGTAGCCGAGAGTGGCATGCAACTGGTCGTTGAGGGCATAGTCGGCACTAAGGCGGTTGAAGATGCCGCCGTTGGTAACGTCAATGTATGCAAATGACTGGAGTGACAAGGCATTGTGCAGCAGGTCTTTTGACACGCGGAGGGTGGCAAGGCCTGTGTTGCGATGATTTCCACATGCCACGTATTTATGGGAATACTGGGCGGCAACCGACCAATCGTTACCCGCATACCAGTCGATGCCGAGGAGCGCATTGGTAGAGTTTGCTCTTGTCAAATCCTCCATTCCCGTTGTAGTCTGAGCCTCGTCTATATACCAAGCCAATTCACCTCTGATAACGAATTGTCCGATGGGAACAGACGCATCAGCCCCGAGCATGGTCATACGGCGGTATTCGCCCTCGCCATTATACAGCACAGGCATCTTGTTCCATGTATGCAGAGCTGAAAACGAGAAATCAATGCCACTAAGGAAGAATGACAGGCGACTGCCGTATTCCATATTGTAGAGACGGCATTTGGGGGGTTCGTTGATAGTGAACTGTCCCATCGACCACGGATTTTCTGTATCGGTGGGTAATTCGAAGAATGAGCTTACAGGCACGGCAACAGCCTCAAGTCGCCATTTCTCTCGGGAGAACTGAATACGCAGCGCACCGACGGGAATACGGATGTCGTCGTAGTCCTGTGCAAGAAACTCGGTATAGTCCATTGGCGATATTATGTCGGTAAGCCTGAGGCCATCAGCCACTCCCCATACGATTATCTGCCGTCCGGCACGCAGATCCCAATGCTCGTCAGAATAATATCCATACGCCTCACGCAGTTGCAGTGCTGTTTTGTCTTTCAGAATGGCATTATGCACCAGATTGGCAGAGACGAAAGCACCTGCATTGCCCTTTTCTATCGTAACCTCGCCACGTGCCCTACTACGCGATGACATCCAGTCGTTAGGTTTCTGTAGTTGCACAGCATGGTAGGTATCAACGAATCCCCTGATGCTTACTTGGAGCGAATCCTCATCCTGCGCAATGGCAGAGGTGAAGCCCCCCAGCCCCCCAAGGGGGAGTATTATTGATAGTATATATCGCAAAAGCATACGGCCGTTATTATTTTTTCTCAAGTTTTGCCACCGTGAAGACTGATTTGTCAATCTTAATGTCGTATTTCGGATTCTTGACAACGATGACGGTTCTGTGCTCCGTCTGCACGTTCTTCATCTCCATTTTGCAGATAGTCCAGAAGTTTTGTACCTTCTTGATATCATAAATGGTAAGAACACGATGCAGTTTGTTAAGTTTATCGTAGTATTCCACGTGGATAGCCATAAGGCAATCCTGACGAATCCATGACACTTTACGACTGTATATTTCGTGTTTGTCAACAGGCGTGGATTCGATAACCCAGCATTTGTGTCCGTCCTTCATCTCCTCGCGCAGCAATTTGTGCTTGTCCTCATCCACATGGCGCGAACCCATGTCGTCGTATGTGAAATCTGTCCCCA
Organism: uncultured Prevotellaceae bacterium; assembly: GCA_946411565.1. Lineage (GTDB taxonomy): Bacteria > Bacteroidota > Bacteroidia > Bacteroidales > Bacteroidaceae > Prevotella. Next base: position 25,417 of record CAMKEM010000031.1, read on the forward strand.
TGAAATAATCTGTCTTGGATGAAGAACCGCTTATGCGTCGTGTCTTCTTCATTGCCGGAAGATAGAGCCATTTGGCATCTTCTTTCCCAATCTGGTCATAGTCCCATGTGAGGAAACCTGTTCCCTTCACATCACCGGGATATGTGAAGAACATCATCTTCTTTGTGTCCTTGCCCTCGTCCATTGCCCACGAAGTCACCTTGCGCTGTCGGGTATTACCGTTTTTCTTGCAAAGCGTCAGTTCCATCTCTGCATAACGCGTGTTACCATCAGGGCGATCCTTTACCTTCTGAATGATGTCACGTCCTGTAAGTTTCTGAGCTTTACAAATTGAAAACTGGAAACAGGAAATTGAAAGCAATGTTGCTAATAAAACTATCTTTTTCATAATTGTTATTTTTTAATCTCTATCTAAATTTTTTCGCTAAAGCTCAACAAGCTAAAGCAAGTCTTAATCTCTTAATCTCTTCACCTCTTTTCCAAATACCTTGCATTTACTTACAAGTATAGGTGTTACGAACAAATCGGCTGCAAGGGCAGAGAGAATGCCGATGATAGCCATAAGTCCGAAATTGAGGCACATATTGCAGACGGATGAGCAGAAGCTCGCAAAGACTGCGGATGTGATGATAGAAGTTATGACGATTGCAATGCCCACTACGCGGAATGTACGACGGATAGCTGTCTGATAATGCATTGTGCGGTCATATTCCAGTTTAGAGTGGTTAATGAAGTGAATGGTATCATCCACCGCCATACCGAGCATCATCGGCAGAAGCGTGGCGGTCATCATGTCGAGCGGTATGCCTGCCCAACCCATATAGCCGCCTACGAAGATGGCTGGCATCATGTTTGGAATCAATCCGATAAGTCCTACGCGGATGCTCTGGAACGCTATCATAAGTATCACTCCAATTATTAATATTGAAATAACGAAAGATAGCATCTGACCTCTTACAAGATACTGCATCATTGTCACATACTGCGGGATATTACCAACAGTGGTAATCTTGGCACCGGGGAAAAGTTTCTCTGCATCGTTTTGAATCCTACTCAACTCACGCTCTACACGAGCTGAGTTGAACTCCGATATCTCCACCATGAGGCGCATACGACGGTAGTCGTAGTCCATCCAGTACTCCGATTCCGTACCTCCGGCATTCTCATAGAGCAGGAACATCTGTGCCACTTCCTCCTCGGTGTCAGGAATGCGATAGAAGGCAGTATCACCATTGTTCAGTGTCTGGTTAAGGTCTTTCAGAATGTCGAGAATGGAAGTAGAACGCTTGGTAAGGTCGTAGCCATTCACCTTTGCCTGCAACTCGTCAAGACGCTTCAAATTCTCAGGTTCCTTAGCCATGTCGTTTTCGGGAAGCTCCACTATCAGGTCGTAGGAATAGAGCGAACCAAGTTCTGAGCGACCGACTTCCATCACATCTTTCACATAATCCACTTTCAGCCCCATTGTCCGCTCAATGTCGAAGGCTGCCTCTATTTTCCAGAGTCCTATGCAAAGCAGTATGCAGACGACAAGGAATGAGTATCCTATCTTCTTAGGATTGCGTAACACCTTGTCGCTAAGCATGACCATGAAGCTTTCGCAATTGAAAATTGAAAATTGAAAATTGAAAATTCTATTGAAGAGAGACTTCCTTTCGCGCTCCGGCTCCCTCTCTACGGGAGAGGGCGGGGGGAGAGGCCTCTCTTTGGGCCTCCCAAACGACAACAGAACAGGTGTGACAATCAGTGATGTAATGAGCACGAAGAACACACTCATAGAACTGATAATGCCCACGCAATGCATCGGACGGATCGGAATGACGAGGAATGACAGAAGTGACACCAATGTGGTGAAACCGCAGAAGAATACAGACCACCCTATCTCCCTGATAGTCTCCACGATAGCCTTGCGACGCTCTCCGTGTATGCGCATACGACCGCTAAAATAGGAGAAGATGTGGATGTTGTAGGCAATGGCTACGGCAAAAGCCAGAATTGTAGGAATCATCAGTACCGTGGAATCCACATACATCTGCGTAAAGCCTGCAATGCCATAGGTAGTGAAGAGGCCGCCTACTACTGAGATGATTGGAGCAATGATACCACGCAGCGAGCGAGTCATGAAGAGCATCACCACCATGCAGATCACCGTTGCAATCATCATCAGTCGCCCCATTTCCTTGCCTATATATACGGTCTTGCAATGTGTTACGTAGGGCATACCCGTGCCTTTCGGGTGCAGCGATGCGTATTTCGGTTTGTTTATGATGCGCTCCACCTCTTCGCCTGTGATGATATCAGGTGCCACGGTACTTGTCTTCTTCCATACGCTATCCTTTGGGAATGCCCTCAATTTAATCATAATCCATGAGAGGTCGCCTTTCGGGGATATCAGCTTGCGAGCCACATGAGGCTTGCTGTATGCCCTCGCCTTGATGCTATCCATTGCCGCAGACCCCTCTTCCGGAATATCGTCAGGCACAATCTGCTCGATTGTCATGCCATCGTCACTTCCTACCATGAACTCGATGTCAGTAAGCGATGTCACCTTATCTGCATACGACAGACTGTCAAGAAGTTCATTCGACAAGGCACGAAGCGTTGTTAGGTTCTTCTTGGTGAAATGATCATCGCAACGTGTAAGTACGCCCACATAGTAGTCGTTTCCGAAATGCGATTTGAATTCCTCCGTCTTCACAAGCATGGGGTCATCCTCGATGAAATAGTCATCAAACGATGTTTCCTTCACCATGCGTTTCATACCCACCACTGATAGTATCATCAGCAGTACAAATGCGCCGAGAGTCCACCAACGTGCCCTCAGCAGTCGCTCGGCATATCTGCCGAACCACTCGTTGATTCTTTCGATTTTCATTCTCTATTTTAATTGTTAATTATTAATTTTCAATTTTCAATTGTCAATTTTCAATTAATTTAGTATCGCCCTCCATCCTGCATATTCAAACTTAATATAGTCTTCTATTGCATTTTCAATCTCTTTTGGCGATAACCTATGCTTCATAATCTCCGATATGAAACTGAACATCCACACCGTATGAACGTGATAGGTGAACGAAGACTTAACCGTGCTGTAACTTGGATATTTCTTACTAAAACTATCCATAAATATCAGGACCTGCTTCGTACACATCTCGGTATAGTCGTCGATGAAGTTTTCGAGCGATGAGCCCTGTGCCTTGAAGAGTATCAGTTCCAGTTCATCGCGATAATGGCTGATCAGTTCCATGTAACTCTGCACATGCTCCGTCATCATCTCGTCGCTCTCGCCACTTGCATATTTCAGAAACTGCTCATGATACTTCACGTTATGATGTTCGAGAAGCATTTCTTGCATCTTCGCAATCAATGGTGCAACGATGCAACGGAAAATCTCATCCTTGCTCTTGAAATAGTTGTAGATGTTGCTCAGTCCGATGCCGGAACGCTTTGCAATCTCTCGCATGGAAGCCTTGGCAAAACCATTCTTCAAGAACTCCCTCTTGGCTGTCATCACGATCTCCTCACGCGTGTAATCCTTTTTTATCTGCATAATATACTCTCCATGTTTATTCTATCAATAACATCAGCGTTCAAAAAAGAACGATATTCCAATTTGTTCACAAAAAAAATGGACTCATGCTTGCATGAGTCCAAATAGCCGTAGCCACGAAATTCTTATGTATGTAATGCGTTATCATATTTTCAACATTTTTCGAGTGCAATGTGCGAAGCATTTCGCAAGAAGGAAAAAGTGCGTGTCAGCCATAGCTGGCGCACGTTTCATTTTCCGAGTGCAAAGGTACGGATAATAATTGAATGCCACAATACTCAAAAATTATGATTTGTATTCTTAGAAGTATTACCTATTTTTGATGATTTAAATTTCCTATTAAAGTGAATAGATAAATTTATCTAAAATACTTATTTCTCGGTATCATTTCCTATTATCGTGGAATTGATGGGATACTCATATATATGTATTTTCATTCACATTTATCTCCATTATTTGCACAACAGGAAAACATCGTCTATCTTTGCAACATCAATTCTTTATATACTCATTAATAATTCATGTCTTATCAATGATAATAAATTATGAAAATTCAAAAAATCGTAGGTCGTGAGATCCTTGAGTCACGCGGTAATCCAACCGTAGAAGTGGATGTTATTCTTGAAAATGGTGTCATGGGACGTGCAGCTGTGCCTTCTGGTGCAAGTACTGGCGAGAATGAGGCTCTTGAGCTTCGTGATGGTGACAAGGCTCGCTATCTCGGCAAGGGCACACTGAAGGCGGTGGCTAATGTGAACGAGATCATCGCTCCGGCACTTATCGGTGATGATGTGTTCGCTCAGCGTGCCATCGACCAGAAGATGCTTGAAATTGACGGTACTCCTACAAAGAGCCGACTTGGTGCTAATGCCATCCTCGGTGTTTCACTTGCCGTGGCTCAGGCTGCAGCAAAGGCTCTCAACATTCCTCTCTATCGCTATATTGGTGGTGCGAATGCATATACCTTGCCTGTACCGATGATGAACATCATCAACGGCGGTGCTCATTCTGACGCTCCTATCGCCTTTCAGGAGTTTATGATCCGTCCTGTCGGTGCACCTTCTATAAAGGAGGCTGTGCGTATGGGAGCTGAGGTGTTCCATAACCTTGCAAAGCTGCTGAAGAAACGCGGTCTCTCTACAGCCGTTGGCGATGAGGGCGGTTTTGCTCCAGCCCTTGACGGTGTTGAGGATGCTCTTGACTCAATCTGTCAGGCAATCAAGGATGCTGGTTATGAGCCAGGAAAGGATGTAAAGATTGCTATGGATTGTGCTTCAAGCGAATTCTCTGTAGTGGAGAACGGTCAGTATTACTATGACTACAAGCAACTGAAGAACGGCAAGCAGAAGGATCCTAACGGCAAGAAACTAACGGCAGAGGAGCAGATTGACTATCTCGAACAGCTCATTACGAAGTATCCTATCGATTCTATCGAGGACGGACTTGACGAGAACGACTGGGAGAACTGGGTAAAACTCACAGAGCGTATCGGCGACCGTTGTCAGTTGGTAGGCGATGACCTCTTCGTGACTAACGTGAAGTTCCTTCAGAAAGGTATTGCCATGGGAGCCGGTAACTCAATCCTCATCAAGGTAAATCAGATAGGCTCTCTTTCCGAGACTCTTGACGCTATCGAAATGGCACACCGTCACGGCTACACCACAGTAACTTCACACCGCTCTGGCGAAACTGAGGATACGACAATTGCCGACATTGCCGTTGCCACTAATTCAGGTCAGATAAAGACCGGTTCACTCTCACGTACCGACCGTATGGCGAAGTACAACCAGCTCATCCGTATTGAGGAGGAACTTGGAGCTGTGGCAAAATACGGTTATAACAAAATTAGGTGATATTAGACAAAGATAAATGTAACCTTCACACATTATCTATGTGTGACCTGAAAAACTTTTGAATAAACCATTTTGAAAACAGGCTACATTGTGAAATGTGGCCTGTTTTTTTGATTTATTTCAGAAATTGTGTTAATATACAGTAATTCATTTATACAATATATCTCAATGAGATAACCTAAACAACAATTGTTAACAGTAGTACTAAGAATCAGAGTGGATTTGTGTGGATTCAAAATATATCTCACAAAGTCATTATGGGAAGAGGTAACTTGACAAGCCAAAAGAGGAAAGCCAACATTAGATGAAGTCTAAAACCAATGGAGCCATTTGTATACCATCATGATTATGACAGAAGTGAACAAAAAGAATCCCAGAGCGAAGAAAAAACAGAAGAACCACTGTGCATAATGCCCAAGATAACAGCCGTCATATTCCTTGTATCGTTTCTGAACCTTTCTGCGTTCATCAACAAACATGGCATTGACTTCACGGATGTGTTCCTGCATTTTGGCAAGCATCCATTTGTGCTCCTTATCGAAAAGTTCTTGAATCCTAAACCTGTCAGCATCAGATACATTTACAGATACCTGCAACTTGTCTGGAGCATCCCTCAGAAGATTGTCTACATGAGTGTTGATAGTGTCAACCTTGATTCCAATTGAATTGACTGCATTACCCAGTTTCAACTCGGCACGCTGATACTGCTGAATAGCCGACTCCAGTTGAATAGCAGCATTCACCCATGTGTCAGCAGCCTTGTCGATGTTGGCAGACAACCGCTTCAGTTCCGGAACACGATTGACGATATCCTGTTCGGCATCCTTCTCCTGAATGTCACCCTCTACCTCGCTCATCATTTCATCAAAGTCTGGCATTTCCTCTTTGTTCTTGCTTTTTTGTATCATATATATGTGATTGTTTTAACGGTGATAACCACGTCTAACTGCTTTAGGCTTGCACATTGAATGAGCCATATGGAGGCATCGGCGAGCAAAGGCACGCTCATCCTCGTCATCCTTCTTCCACCAACCTGATTCAGGGGCAGAACCGCCACCGCCTCCACAGGATTCGGACATGGATGTAGCAGCATCGATGTACCCTGCAAAGAGAAGCATTGCGATATGCGAGACGTTCTCCTTTGTTGCCGTATCGTTGTCTTCTGGAATCTGAGCTTCATTAAGGAAAATGTCCTTTACCGTATTCGGAATCCAGACCTTCTTGACATCATTTCCTGTATTGATGCTGAATACGGTATTAATAGGTACGGGATTTGGATGCACATTGGGTTTTGCAACAGTTGGCTTAGGAACTGATGGACGGGACAGACTATTGCTTGAGGTGACAACGGGTGAAACTGGCTTCATCCAGACCTGAGTAGATTTCGGATGCAGTTTCTTCCATGTATCTTCAAGCTGTGATGCCATGTATCTTCGTCCTATATCAGAAGCCTTGAACACTGAGGCATTCTTGCCGATGGTGTAGCCGACCAGATTCCAGTTCTTGTCATAGCGAGGCTTCACATCATATCCCTTCATTCGAAGTAGTCTGAAGTATTTGTCAACATCAAATTCTTTCATCCTTTGAAGAATATATTCACAGGCTTCTGCAATCTCTGCATTCCGCATGTCACGTATTTCATCAGGTTGCTTCCAGCCATGCCTCATGTTGATAATTTCCGCAGCCATCATTGCCCTCCTGTGAATATCATGAACATCATTGGTATTTCCATCAAGGTCTACACGGCAACAGTCAAGATGCATATGCAATGTTCCAGATTTGGAATCGGAATGCAAGCCTGATACATTCATTGAATTTCGGAAATTGGTCTTGACCTCTTTCTCCATTCCTTTGGGGATTAGTCCGACAGAGTCAAGGACTTCCAACGCTTCATCACTTAGATTCTCCCAGTCCTTCATGGTGAAGTTTCCTGCCTCTTCTTTTGAGGGGGATATTACAAACGTAGTCATAAAGCGTTCCAGCTTTCTCCCGACAGTCCTGTCCTGCTGATGCAGCTGGCAGTGATGCTTCATCATATACCAGATGGCAGTCGGGTCAATACCTTCGGGCATGTGGTTTACCTTGACCAACTTTGCCTTCTCCTTATCCAATGCGTACCTTACGGCATTGCCGCCATAGGGTACGACTTTAGCAAGCATAATCATAGTTCGCTCCTTTCCTTGGTCAGTACAGATGATGAGAGATTCTCTTCGATGCTATACCAATGTTGGATGAGTTCTGCACTTGCCTTAATCCACCATGACATAAACTTCTCTGCCTTGAAGTATTTCAACTTTTCCTCTTCCGTTTTGCCTTGAAGTACATTGGTGATTTTTATCAGGTCCGTCCTGGCAAAGGCCAGAGAGTTTAGGGCATTGACCTCTTCCTTGGTGAGCCGTTGCCGTGGATGATGCTTTAAGCCCGTCTCCGTGAGATAGCGGTTCAGGCTGATACCGCAGTCCTTGGCAAGTTCTTTGAGTTTCGACCAGACTTCATCCGTACATCTGAAAGCATGTACTCTGGTCGTCGGTTTCTTGGTTATCTTCTTTTTCTTCATTGTCAATAACTTTTAATGAAAGGGATGAATACAAAACTGATAAGAAAGAAGGACAAGGTCTGCGAGCCTGCGAGTAGCCCGAGAAACTTTTAGGAGTGC